>JAFAZN010000258.1 GCA_019239775.1 Chloroflexota bacterium | reverse complement strand
ATGTACTGGTGCACATCCACCACATCGAAATAGTCACCGTTCTGGGCGGCAGTTGGATCGTGCGACGCCGCCTCCATGAAGCGCGCCAAATACAGCGGCCGGCCGCCATCTTTGTCCCACCAGTAGGTCAGCCCCGGCAGCACCACTTTTGCGTTGGGATTGGCTTTCTTGATGGCTAGATACGCGACTTTGACCAGCTGGTACATGTCGGTGATGGAGCCGTCCCACGTGTACGCGATCTGATCGGAATACATATCCGGCTCGTTCCAGACAATCCACGTATTGATCTGACCGGAGTACCGCTGGGCCAGTTTGAACATGAACTGGCCCCAGTAATTCTTTGGATCGTCGAACGCCAGGTACAGGTTGGCCGGCACATTCGTGGGCCGCGCGGTGTTGGGTGTGCTGGTCGCCCACTGCGGCGTGTACGTTGCCAGGCCAACGACCTGGATCCCCCTGGCGACTTCTTGCGCGATTTGCTGATCGCTGAAGTAGCCATCGCTCCAGGCGCTCGGGCCGGTTTTCTGGATGAGCGACCAGGGGAAGATCAAACGTTCCCACTGAACGCCCGCCTGCGCGGCGCGATCCGGGTTATAGATGGACTGGACTGCACCGAAGAAGCGTTCGGAGGTATCAGCCGCCGCCGCGCCGTTGGCCGCCGCCGTGCTGTTGGCGCTCGCCGGCGCGCCAGTCCCCTGCGCCGCCGCGGGCGGTACCACCGAGATCAACACGAGCATCAGCGCGGTCAAGAGTGCGGGAACTTGAATGCGCACGGCGTAAGCGTAACCGGAAGCCTACAACGAGTTTAATTTGGGAGTCGCAAGCCTGCGGGCTCGCTCCCCAGGGGCTACGCGCCCCTGGACCCCGCGGGCGGAGCGCTTCCGACTCCCGCACATCGACGCGGACTCGCTCGTTAGATTGCGGCGCTATTCACTCGCGTATCCTTACGTCCGGTGACATACCCGGTCGGCCCAGGGTTTTGCGAGCGGGCGCGACGTGCGCCAGACCGGCGGGGTCCAGGGGCGCGTAGCCCCTGGGGAGAAAGGCCGCAGCCTTTCGACTGCCAAACAAAACTCCGTACGCTACTTAGATGGGACTTCTTGAGGGCAAGGTCGCCATTGTCACGGGCGGCGGGCGCGGCATTGGGTCGCGCTATTGCCTTGGCCTGGCCGCCGAAGGCGCGAAGGTCATGGTCGCGGACATCAACGAGGCGGGCGCACGCCAGGTCGCCGGTGAAATCGGCGGGGCCAGCACCAGGGTCGATGTCTCCGACGAGCAGAGCGTGCAGGCGATGGTCGAGGCTACGCGAACGACCTTCAACCGTGTTGACATTCTCATCAACAATGCGGCGATCTTCACCGAGCTGATCCAGCCGCGCAAGCCGTTCGATCAGATTCCTGTTGAGGAATGGGACCGCGTCATGGCCGTTAACGTGCGCGGTACCTGGCTGTGCGCTCGCGCGGTGGCGCCGATCTTCAAGCAGCAGCGCAGCGGGGTCATCATCAACATTTCCTCGGGCACGATTTTCAGCGGCACCGAAGGTTTTGCGCACTACGTCACCAGTAAAGCCGCGGTGTGGGGCATGGCACGGGTGCTCGCGCGAGAGCTCGGTGAATATGGCGTGCGCGTGAACGCAATTACGCCGGGGCTGACCTCCAGCGAAATGGTCCAGGAAGTCTATCCCTCCGAAATGCTCGCTGCGCGCGCCCAGGCCCGCGTCTTCCGCCGCGAACAAGTGCCCGATGACCTGGTCGGCACCGTGGTGTTCCTGTGCTCAGACGCAAGTGCCTTCACCACCGGGCAAACATTCAACGTGGATGGTGGCGCGCACTTCCACTGAGTTGGCTAGCGTTCGGAACGGTCTCCAAGCACGGGCTTGATGTCCACAATTGGCGTATTGTCAAACGCCTCGAGGTTGCGCACGCGCAGCCGGAGTCCGTCAATTTCCGCAATCGACACGCGATGCAGGCCAATCGGATTCGGACGGTCCGGCGAGCGCGTGTTGAATACGCCGCTGACCGGCCGCGACTGGTCACCGCGCGGATGGACCTCCAGCACGTTGCGATCCGCGCGGTCGAGCCAGGTGAGAAGCAGCACATCGTTGCCGACGGAAAGTCCGTGCAGCGCAGCGCCAAAACGAGGTTCAAACACGAGCCACGCATCGGGCGCGCCCTCATCGCCCTGAAGTGGCGCCTGATCGCGCTCGATCAGCGGCGATTCGACGCGGCCGATAGGCTCAATGACGTAGCCGGCTGAGTCAGTGCTCATGAGAGATCGGTGATACGCTCCAACGGTTCTCATGTTGTACGAGATTCGCACCTATACGTTGAAGCCCGGCAGTGTGCCTGAGTACGAAAAGCGCTTCGCTGAAGCGGTTGAGACCCGCACCAAGTACTCGCCGATGTATGGCATGTGGCATACCGAGATCGGGCCGCTCAACCAGATGGTTCATATCTGGGCCTACGACAGCCTGCAACAGCGCTTCGAAGCCCGCGCCGCGGCAGGGCGCGACAGCAGCGGCAACTGGCCGCCAAAGACCAGCGACCTGGTGGTCTCGCAGGAGTCCGACATCATGTTGCCAATCGCTGGCATGCATCACCACTCTGGTGTGCAGGAGCTTGGCGGTGTGTACGAGCTACGCATGTACACCTATCCACCGGGAGCTACTGGTGGTGTGGCGCAGGCCTTCGCCGAAAAGTACGCCGGACGACACGGGGTCTACCCGGTCGGTGGCATCTGGACCAGCGATCTCGGCAACCTCAACCGACTCTATCAGTTGTTGCCGTACAAGAATTGGGATCATCGCGAACAGGTCCGCACGGAGCTTCGAGAAAAGGGGCTGTGGCCGCCGCATACCGAAGCGCGAGCGGTGACGCAATTGGTGCGACACATGGTGCCCGCGCCGTTCTCCCCCTTGCGCTAACGCGCTGCTCCGTGCCACAGCCTCTCTTCGGGAGATACGTCCGTGAGGGAACAACCCTCCGGGAGGTATGACCCTCCGACGGACGTAACCCTTCTGCAGGTAGAACCCTTCGGGACGATACCTCTGGGAGGAATAACCCTCCGGGGACATATCCCTCCAGGGGAAATAACCGTCCGGGGGACACAACCCTCTGGGAAATAACCGTCCGTGGGATGCAACCCTCCGGGGGATACAACCCTCCAGGGGACACATCCCTTCAGGGGAAATAACCGTCCGTGGGATACAACCCTCTGGGGTGATAACCGTCCGGGGGATGCAACCCTCCGGGGGATACAACCCTCTCGGGGATACAACCCTCTGGGGTGATAACCGGCCGTGGGATGCAACCCTCCGGGAGGAATAACCCTCCGGGGGACACATCTGTCCAGGGGAAATAAACGTCCGTGCGATGCAACCCTCCGGGGGATACAACGCTCTGGGGGGATAACTCTCCGGGAGGAAGTGCCTGCCGGTGCGGCGGGCGTCAGTCGCGCCAGGTGACTTGGCGGTCTGTCTCTATTCGGTCCTCATCCAACTCCATGCCGAGCCCGGGCGTTTCGGGCACGCGTACTGTGCCACCCTCTGGTTTCAGCGGGTTCTTCAGGAAGAACTGGTGGATTTCGTTCCACTTCACCAGGTACTCCAGCTGCGGGCAGGTGCTCGCGGGCTGCGATGCGATGAGATGCGCGGAGGCCGGCGTGGAGTGCCCATGCGGAATCACCGGCAAGTCATACGTTGAAGCCAGCGCAATGATCTTCAGCATTTCGGTAATGCCACCGGCCCAATAGATGTCCGGCTGCAGAACGTCGACGGCTTCGGCATCCATGTACTGCTTGAGCCCCCAGCGGGTGTACTCGTGCTCACCCCCCGAAATCGGAATGGACACGGAGCGGCGGATCGCCGCGTAGGACTCAATCTTGTCCGGCAACACCGGCTCCTCCAGCCAGCGTGGTTCATAGTCAGCAAGCCGCTCAGCCATGCGCACCGTGTAAGGCACATCCCAGCTCATCCAGCAATCGAGCATGATGTCCACGTCGTCGCCAACCGCGCCGCGCAGTGCGCTGACCAGCTGCGCATTGCGCACCATGCCGTCGGGTCCATCTTGCGGACCATGGCGGAAGAACCATTTTGTGGCGCGGAAGCCCTGGCGCACGAACTCTCGCGCCCGCTCCGCGGCTCGGTCTGGCTCGATGGAGTAGCCAAGTGCACTCGCGTAGGCGGGGATCTCGGTCCGCGTCGGACCGCCCAGCAGCCGGTACACCGGCGCATTGAAGTAGCGACCCTTGAGATCCCAGAGCGCGCAATCAACCGCGCTGATTGCCATCATGGTGCCACCTTTACGACCGTGCACCGAAGCTCGATAGAGCGTGTCCCACACGCGCTCGTGGGCCAGTGGATCGGCGCCGATCAGGTGCCGGCGCAAGTCGGTGTCGATGACGAATGCGTGCTCGCGTGGAATCGGGCCGCCTCTGCCGACCACGCCCTCATCGGATTCCAGCTCCACAAAGAACGTTTCAATCCGATACGTGCCATCTTCGAGTTTCGGCAGCACATCCGGGCCCTGGTGGCTGTACTCGGGGTACACGTCGACTGGTCGGATCAGCCGCTCTTCCCAGAACGTGCCCTCGAACGACATGCGACCACTGACGTGGCGCAAACGGACATCGGCGATACGCATCGCGGCCAGGGTACCGCCCGGAAGTTCGGCACGCCCGAACTTCGTTCAAACTGTCGTCTACCAACGCGGCGGTCACGAGCGCATGGGACCTCGGCACCTCCCTTCGGCCGCGTTGGTAGACTGTTCGGTACTGCCATGCCGTTCTATGAGAGAGGCGACGTTCGCATCCACTACACCGAGGCGGGCTCTGGCTTCCCACTGCTGCTGATTGCAGGCGGCGGCCTGAACTCCAACATTTCGTTTCTCAGCGCACCGTATTCGCCGTTCAATACGATCGATGAACTGAAGGACGAGTACCGCTGCATCGCCATGGACTTGCGTAACGCCAACGGCGGCGAGTCCTCCGGGCCGCTGGAAATCGATCGTCCCTGGGACGCCTACGCGGACGACCAGCTTGGACTGATGGACCACCTGGGCATCAACGAGTTCATGGTGCTCGGCTTTTGCATTGGCGGTCCGTTCATCTGGAACCTGCTGCGACTCGCGCCGGGGCGCATCGTCGCGGCGGTGCTGGCGCAACCCAGCGGCTTCCGCCCCGAGATGCCCGACCTCTTCTACCAGAACAACATCAAAGGCTGGGGTCCGCCACTGTGCGAGCGCCGGCCCGATGTGAGCATGTCGGACGTGGATGCGTTTCTCACCCGAATGTACCGCACGGACGCGGACTTCGTTTTCACCGTCACGCGGGAGTTTGTGAGAAGCTGCCAGACGCCGGTGCTGGTGCTACCGGATGACGTACCCGCGCATCCGTACGCAGTAGCTGTGGAGTCCGCACGACTGGCGCCGAACTCCCAGGTCAGCCACTATCCCTGGAAGGACTCGCCCGAACACATCGCCGAAGCCGTGCAGCTCATCCGCACCTTCCTGCGCGCCCACAGGCCAGTGACCGCCGGCCACTAACCGGCGGTTGGTTCCTCGCGCAATTTCGCCAGCATCTCCAGAATCTGGAGCTGCTGCACATTGATCGTGTGCAGCGCAGTCAACGTTTCATGATCGGTTTCCGCTCGCGCATCTTGCGCCGCGCTGATCACCTGCTGGCCGACAAGAATCACCGGAAGTAAGACCAACTGCAAGAAGCTCTGGCTGAGCCAGGAAATACCAGTAACGGTATCGCCGCTCAGGAACGCATTCAGGGCTTGCGGGAATGAGACGAGTGAGATCAGCACGAACAAGTAGGCCGCCCACATGCTGCCCACACTGCTCGTAATGACGACCGCGAGACGGTTGTTGAAGTGGCCAATGGCGCTGGTGCCGTGGACCAGCTCACGCACCTCGCGAATGTTCACGTGACGGGGCGCGAGATTGCTCGGGTCGGACTTGGCCATGGTCATCGCGGCATGGTGCATCGCGGTCATATCACTCGACGGACTGGTTTGAGACATTCCTCAGACGACCTCCTGAAATTCTGCCTCTCTTTTGTAGGAGACGCGGGTCGTCTGTGAACCTTCAGGCCGTATGAGCGTTCGGCCAGGCTCCGGAATCATGAGTACCAGTGGCACGGTCCCCAGTAGCACGGCGGTAAACACCATGAAAATGGTGTCGAGGCCGGCCGCCTGGTCACTGAAAAAGGACAGCGCCAGCACCACACAGGTGATGCTGATCGTGCCACCGGCCAGGCGGAAGGTGCCGCGGATACCCGTGATGGACGCCGCTTTATCCGGCGCCTGATCGATCGCCACATTGCTGGAGGCGGGACTTGCCACGCCCATGCCCACACCGCCAATCGCAATCAAGGTCGCCAACAGCCAGAAGCCCTCGATCGTCACACCACCGACGTGCACATTCGACCAGCCCTGCGCCATCAGGATGAACGTCACCGCCACAAACAACATGCCGACCAGCATTGGCAGCCGGTAGCCAAGGCGTTTGACGAAGAAGCTAGCCACAAACGAAATCAGCGTGACCACCACCGCTCGGGGTGTGAGCACGGCGGCGCTCTCGAACGGCGTCAGACCAAATTTGACCACTGCGTAGTACGGAATGAACGAGTAAAAGCCCATCGTCACCGCGCCGAACAGGAAGTTGTAGATATTGGCGGCCAGAAATGGGCTGCGCGCCAGAAGGCGGTATTCCATGATCGGCTCGGCCGCACGCCGCACGTGGCGCACAAACGTCACCGCGAGGACCGCGCTTGCGGCGAACAGTGCCCAGATGAGCGGATTTGACGCCTGCGCCGGATTGTCGGCAATCAAGGTCATGCCGTACATCAGGCTGACAATCGCGCCGATGAACTGGAGCAGACCTGTCGCGTCCACACGAAGTTTGGCCCGCGCACGATGCTCCTCGGTTTTTGGCATGAGGAACAGAAAACCGAGCACCAGCACCACGCCGATCGGCAGGTTGATGAAAAACAGCGCCCGCCAGGACCAGTTCTCGAGCAGAAAGCCGCCCAGGTTAGGACCAACGATCGAGCCGATTGGCATGATGCTGCTGATCAAGCCGATTGCTTGCGCGCGATGCCGCCGGTACTCGTCGGCGATCAGTCCGATCACTGAGGGCAGCAGCCCGCCGCCGCCGACTGCCTGGAGGGCGCGGAACACGATCAGGAAAAATACGTTCGGTGCGAGCCCGCACAGAAGGCTGCTCAGCGTGAACGTCACGATGCAGAACAAAAACACGCGGCGGCGGCCGAACATGTCGCTCAGCTGGCCCGCCAGCGGATACATGACGATCTGTACGAGCTGGTAGCTGGTCAGGGTCCAGCCGACCCAGGACAGCGACGCGTGGAGTGACTCGGTGAGCTGCGGCAGCGCGACGACGGTGATGGTGCCGTCGATCGAAGCCATGAGGACGGCGAGCGCGGACAGGGCAAAGCCCAGGTGGCGGAGCATTCTGTAAACAGCCTAACGGTCGTTTGCTGCGCGCCGCCACTTCGCGCCTGCGACGGCCCGCCCCTTCGGGCCGCGGCGCTTCATGCTTCTGCGCGCTTCTGCGGAAGGGAAATCTTCGCCCCGAAGGGGAGTCTCTGGCCTGAAGGCAACCTACGGGGCGCAGGCGGCGGCGCGGTCCAGAAGCACCTGGCGTTGCCGTGCGTTGTGCGCAAGCGACGCGGCGCGCTCGAACTCCACTCGCGCCTCACCCAGCCGGCCAAGGCGCACCAGCAGGTCCCCGCGCACATTGGGCAGCACGTAGTAGCTCCGCAGCGACGGCTCGTCAGCCAGCGCGTCCACGATCTCGAGACCGGCAAGTGGCCCGTGGGCCATGGCCACCGCCATCGCGCGGTTCAACTCCACCACTGGAGACGGCGTCAGCTGACCCAGCACCTCATAGAGCGCGGCGATCTGCGGCCAATCGGTGTCGGCGGCCGTACGCGCTCGAGCGTGACAGGCCGCGATAGCGGCTTGCAGCCCGTACGGCCCGAGTGCTGAGCCCAGGGTCTCACCGCGCCGGAGCGCGGCGAGCCCGCGGCGAATGAGCAATTGGTCCCACAGCATGCGGTTCTGATCCAACAAGAGGATGGGCTCGCCGCTTGGCGAAACCCGCGCCCTGAGCCGTGAGGCTTGTAACTCCATCAGCGCCACGAGGCCATGGACCTCAGGCTCTGAGGGCATGAGCTCAGCGAGCACACGTCCGAGTCGCAGCGCGTCCTCGCACAGCGCCGGCCGCGTCCAGTCATCACCTGCTGATGCCGAGTACCCCTCGTTGAAGATCAAATAAGTCACCTCTAAAACGGCTGCCAGGCGCTCGGCGAGCTCGCCCGGCGGCGGCACCTCGAATGGCACGTGCGCGTCGCTGAGCGTGCGTTTGGCGCGCACAATTCGCTGGGCAATGGTCGGCTCGGGCACCAGGAACGCGTGCGCGATCTCGTCGGTGGTTAGGCCGCCCAGCAGCCGCAAGGTCAGCGCCACACGCGCGTCCATCGACAGCAGCGGATGGCAGGCGATAAAGACCAGCCGCAGGAGGTCGTCGCCGATTGCGGCTTCGTCGTCGACCACCGCCTCGAGCTCGGGGACGCCGAGCTGCGGCGGCTCGATCAAAAGGTCCCAGCCGAGCTGCTCCTGCTTCTGCTGGAGGCGCTGGCGGCGGCGGAGCGTATCGATCGCGCGGTGCTTGGCCGTGGCCATGAGCCAGGCGCCCGGACGATCCGGTACGCCTTGCTCTGGCCACTGCTCCAGGGCCGCCACTAGCGCATCTTGCGCCAGCTCTTCGCCCACGCCAACGTCGCCGACCACCCGCGCCAGGGCAGCAATGAGTTTCGGCGCTTCGATGCGCCAGACCGCCTCGATGGTGTTATGCGTCTCGGCGGTCGCTGCCACTCACCTCAGGTAATCACGCCTGAGCGTTTTTGGTCATCTGCTCGTAGATGCGCTGCTCCTGCGCGCGCACTTCGGGGGTGAGCGCATCCCCGAAATCGTCCTGCTCGAAGACAGGCCGGATCTCGATGTCGCTCTCCTCCATCATCGGATTCGGACAACGCTTGACCCATTCGACGGCCTCTTCCATCGATTTCGCTTGAATCAGCCAGAAGCCGGCGATGAGCTCTTTGGTCTCAGCGAAGGGACCGTCGATCACAGAGCGATTGGTCCCTGAAAAACGGACCTTCTTGCCAGTTGAACTCGGCTTGAGCCCTTCGGCGGCCAGCAGGATCCCTGCCTTGACCAGCTCCTCGTTGTACCGAGTCATCGCCGTGAGCAGTTCCTCGCTCGGCATAACACCCGCTTCGCTGTCCTTGGTCGCCTTGACCATAACCATGAATCGCATCGATAGTGAGTCTCCTTTCACCCAGGTACGTCGAACGAGAAGCACGTAAATCGACAGAGTATTTTTGGAAGAAACCTGCGCATGCGCCACGGTGCGGAGGCGGCTCATGAGCCGCCTCCCTTCAAGAACTCAATCTCGCGAGTAGCGCGGCCATGCGATCGTAGGACTCGCGGGCGCCGCTTTCCATGCCTGCCGCCAGCGTGGCGTCGCGGCTTTCGACGGTGTCGAAGCGCATGTGGTCGGTGAGCCGCGTGCGGCCGTTGCCCAGGTCCTCGAACGTCAACGTCACCAGCATTTCGTGATCCGCGTACGGCTCGAAGATCTGCGTCATCACCAGCCGCGACGGTGCAACCACCTCGCGGAACTCGCCGCGGAACGGGTACTCGGTTCCGTCGTCGTCGCGCTGCACGAAGCGATAGGTACCGCCGGGCCGGACGTCCATCTCGCACACCGGCAGGCTCAATTTGGCGGGCCCCCACCACTCGGCCATGTGCTGCGCCTCGGTGCACACCTGGTACACGAGCTCGCGCGGCGCATCGAACACGCGGGTCATCACGACTTCAAGGTCCGAGACCACATCGAACGTCGTTGGATGGGTTTCACTGCTGGTCATCACTGGCTGATTGCTCCTCAGATGTAGATGGTTGGTCTGCAGAGCGGCGCTGCAGCTCGTGCAGGTATTCGTCGAGTCGATCGAAGCGCTGCTCCCAGATGTCGCGGTAGGTGTCGATCCAATCGGCGGCTTCCTTGAGCCGCGCCGGCTCGAGCCGGCAAGGACGCCACTGGGCGCGGCGACCCTGAGAGATGAGCCCGGCGTGCTGCAGCACTTTGAGATGCTTGGAGACGCCCGGCAGGCTCAGGTTGAACGGCGCCGCCAGCTCGTTGACCGTAGCCTCACCCTGGGCCAGACGCGCGAGGATCGCCCGCCGCGTCGGGTCGGCCAACGCGGCGAAGGTGAGGCTGAGTTCGTCTTCGTTGTTCACGGGCGGTGGCTTTGTTGTCGAACAGACGTTAGCGGGTGGCGAAACGCAGGGCAGCGGCGCGCTGGCGCGGAGCGATTGGCTTGATCCGCAGGCGGGCGTAGGCGACAAAAGCGCACAGGACGCCAAGCGTCAATGGCAGGATCGAGGAGGTCAGGTCTCCACCGGTGAAGGACGGGCTGAGCAGCGTGGCGCCGGTCATGAGCAGCACCAGGCCGGCGGCGGCCAGCGGCGTGAGATTCGGGAGGATGCGCAGGAGCGCGGGAAGGACGAGGCCGAGGGCACCGAGCAGCTCGATCGTGCCGATGCCGCGGATCGAGAGCTCGGGCAGCGGCAGCTGCTGCTGGATGGTGTCGATGGGCGCCAGCAGCTTGAAGCTGGCACTGAACAGGAAGAAGAGGGCGAGGAGGGATTGGAGAGTCCAGAGGAGGCGGGACATGCAATACGTTCCTTTCACTTGTAACCGTGGTTCACCAGTTAGCTAATTAGCTTAGCAGCATAATAAGCAAGCGACGGACGGCTGTCAAGCGCCTGCCGGCGGGGTGACGCCTAACGAGGTTCGTGCTAAGTGGCGGATCCGGGGCAGGTTTTCCGGGGCAGGGGGCTCCGCCCCCCGGGGCCAGTCGTTGCTCCGCTCGCAAGCTCGCTGCGCACTCCTTCCCGCCCCGTCCCCCCGGGTACGTGCTGAGCCGCGCCATCGCGTGCCCTCCCACCTCTGTGGTCAATGGCGGCAACGCCCGAGCGCTCGCCACGCCTGCAACGGCCGAATAGGCCCTAATCGGGGGGACGGGGCGGAAGGAGTGCGCAGCGAGCTTGCGAGCGGAGCAACGACTGGCCCCGGGGGGCGGAGCCCCCTGCCCCGGAAAACCTGAATTGCGCGGAGCTCATTAAGTTTCGCGGCTTGCACCCGTCCACGGCGGCGGGCGTGCGAAGATGGGACACACTATGAGCGAGCGACGTCGCGCGGATACGGCCGAAGCCAATGCCGCGGATCTGCAAGCCCAGGTCGATGCCGTCGCCGACGTGCTCTATGGCCTCAGCCCGGACGAGTTTTCACCTTCGCGCGACGAGTACATCCGCCAAGCGCGCGAGCAGAAGAACCAGCCACTGGCCCGTGAGCTGGCCACACTTCGCAAGCCCACGCAGAGCGCGTGGCTCATCAACCAGCTGTGGCGTGACCAGCACGACGTCATGGAGCAGCTGTTCGAGCTGGCCAACGAGCTGACTCGGGCTCAGGCGCAGGCCGCCGGATCCGCGCTGCGCGAGCTGACCCAACAGCGCCGCCAGCTTGAGAACGCGCTGCTGCAACAGGCCATCGGACTGGCCCGCCAGAAAGGCGTGCACGTCAGTGACTCGGTGGCCCGCGAAGCGCAGGAGACGCTGGGCGCGGCCCTAGCGCTGCCCGAAGTCGCCGACGAGGTGCGCAGCGGGCGCCTGGTCAAGCCCGCTAGCTACGCGGGTTTCGGTGCGCCGACCGGTACCACGCCGACGCCTGCGCAACCCCGGCGCGAACCGATCGACCTCGCCGCGATCCAACGCGCGAGAGCCGCGCAGGCCGAACGCAAATCGGCGGCGCCCGCCAAGACAGGTCCCGAAGCCGAAGACGTCGACGAGATCCGCCGAGCCGAAGAGGAGGAGGCCGCCAGGCGCGCGCGAGAGGACGAGGAGCGCCGTCGCGCGGCCGCCGAGCGCCGCCTCCAGGAGGCGCGCGCCGCGATGAGCGCGGCCGAAGCTGAGGTGGCCCGCGCCGAGCGCGCATTATCAACCGCCGAGCAGCGCCAGGCGGACCTGCGCCAGCAGTCGGAAACGCTGCGCGACCAGCTCCGCCGTGTGGAGGCCGCGGCCGAAGAGGCAGACCGCGAAGCCACGGAGGCGCGGCGCCTTCAGCGACGTGCCGAATCGGAGCGGGTCGACGCCGCGGACGCGGTCGAGCAGGCCGAACGCGCGCTCAGGCAGTAGTGCCTGAGGGCGCAGGGTTCTGCCAGCCGTCGGGCGGCCGGATGCGTTCGGCTTCCGGCGGACCCCAGGTGCCTGTCTCATAGCTATACACCGGCGTGACGTTGTCCAGAATCGGATCCACGACTCGCCAGGCAGCCTCGATGGCGTCCTCACGGGCGAATAGTCGCTGGTCGCCGTGCATCGCGTCGCCGAGCAATCGCTCGTAAGGCATCATCTCGCCAGGCGGATTGTGCCGCGCCACCAGCTCCACTTCTTCGCCCTGCATGGATTCGCCAGGTTTTTTCGCGCGCGCGCCAAGTGAAATGAACACGTCTGGACTCAGACGGAAGCGCAGGTAGTTGGCACGCGCCGGATCCGGCGACGCGTCGTCCTCGTCGAAGACGGCGCGCGGCGGGTGCTTCAGTTGTACGAAGACCTCGGTCGTCGTGACAGGCAAGCACTTGCCTGCGCGGATGAAGATGGGTACGCCGGCCCAGCGCCAGTTTTCGACGTGCAGCCGCATCGCGGCGAAGGTTTCAACCTGGGACTGCGGCGCCACCCCGTGCTCGGCGTGATAGCCGCGGAACTGTCCGCGCACCACGTCCCGCGGAGCGAGCGGTCGAATGGCTTTCAGCGCCAGCGCCTTCTGGTCGCGCACGGCGTCCGGATCGGCGGCGGACGGCGGCTCCATCGCGATCAGCGCGGCGACCTGAAGCAGGTGGTTCTGCATCACGTCGCGGATGGCGCCTGCTTCGTCGTAATAGGCACCACGCCCTTGCACCCCAAAATTCTCAGCCATCGTGATCTGGATGCTGTTGACATACGCGCGATTCCAGATCGGCTCCAGAAAGGAGTTGGCGAAGCGGAAGAACAGCAGGTTCTCGACCGGCTCCTTGCCGAGATAGTGGTCGATGCGAAAGATCGAGTCCTCGGCAAAGACTTTGCGGAGCGCTCGGTTCAATTCCTGGGCAGAGCCGAGATCGCGCCCAAACGGCTTTTCCACGACCACGCGAGCGTGATCGGTGGCGTCGATACTGCTGAGCCCGTTGGCCACGGTTTCGAACATGCTCGGCGGGATTGCGAAATAGTGCAGCGGGTGCTCGGCGTTGCCGAGGGCCTGACGCAGATGCTGGAACGTCGTGGGATCGCGATAGTCACCATCGACGTAACGCAGCAATGCGCTGAGTTTCGCGAAGTCCGCTTCGTTGACGCCGCCACCGTGCTGCTCGAGACTCTCGCGCGCTCGCGCCTTCAGGTCGTCGAGCGTCCAGCCGGCTTTTGCGACGCCGATGATCGGGGCATTCAGTGAGCCACGCCGCAC
>JAFAZN010000255.1 GCA_019239775.1 Chloroflexota bacterium | reverse complement strand
GACGCCACTTTGTGGGGACGCCACCCCGTGGGGACGCCACCCCGTGGGGGACAACCTGCGTGGGGACTTCAACCCGGATAGGATTCCACCTTGGTCGGGACCGTTACTGCGTAAGGAGTCACGTCCGCAGGGAACCACGTACGTCCGTGACAAACTTCCACCGCGTGGGGCATCGCTCCGTGGCGCATCACTCCGTGAGGGCCAGCGGCGACGTGGGCGGCAGGCGCTGGCGGTTAGCCGTTACAGTTCGGCTAGAGGCCAATAGCCAATGGCAGTAGACGTTCAGGTCACCACGCGCGATGGCGAGGTCATCGCCTCGACCACTCAGCGCCCTGCGCCGCCGTGCGCGATTGTCATCTTCGGCGCCTCGGGCGATCTCACACACCGCAAGCTGATCCCTGCGATCTTCGACCTGTACCAGGCCGGGTTGCTGTCGAAGCACTGCGCGGTCATGGGCTTTTCACGCTCGCAGATGTCCGACGACGACTTCCGCCGCACCGCCCGGGATGGGCTCGAGCATTACGGCAGCCAGGTCTCGGAGCGGGCCTGGGAAGAGTTCAAGTCGAGCCTGCACTATATGTCCGGGCAGTTCGACGATCCCAGCAGCTACCAGCTCTTGCGCCAACGGCTGGAGAAGATCGACGCCGCCCACGGCACGCAGGGCAACCGAATCTATTACCTTGCGACACCGCCCGAACTCTTCGAGTCGATCACGGCCCAGCTCGGCGATGCCGGCCTGAACCATCGTCGCAGCGAGGACAGCTTCGCCCGACTGGTAATCGAAAAGCCGTTCGGCGTTGACCTGATGTCGGCTCGCGAGCTCAACGGCCACGTCCAATCCGTGTTCCGCGAATCGCAGGTCTACCGCATCGATCACTATCTGGGCAAAGAGACGGTCCAGAACATCCTGGCCTTCCGCCTGGCGAACGGGATCTTCGAGCCCATCTGGAACCGCAACTTCATCGACCACGTGCAGCTCACAGTGGCCGAGACAGTCGGCGTCGAGCGCCGCGGCGGCTACTACGACCAGATCGGCGCGTTTCGCGACGTGGTGGAAAACCACATGCTGCAGCTGCTCTCGATCGTGGCCATGGAGCCGCCAGTTGTCTTCGAGGCTGAGCCGGTCCGCGACGAGAAGCTCAAAGTACTCAAGGCGCTGCGCCGCATTCCGCCCGAGCAGACCGGCGAGTTCACGCTGCGGGGCCAGTACACCTCCGGCAAGCTCGAGAGTATTCCGGTCTCCAGCTACCGCGGCGAGGAAAAAGTCGCTCCGGATTCGTGGACAGAGACCTTTGTGGTGATGCGACTGCAGATCGACAACTGGCGTTGGGCCGGCACACCGTTCTATCTGCGCCACGGCAAGCGGCTTCCGAAGCGCGCGACCGAAATCGCGATCCAGTTCAAGCGCGCACCGCAGATGTTCTTCCCGGGCGAGGAGCGGCTCGAGCCAAATGTCCTGGCCATGCGCATTCAACCGGACGAAGGCATCGCGCTGCGCTTCGGCGCAAAGGTCCCGGGACCGACCATGCAGCTCCAGGAAGTGGATATGAACTTTCAGTACGGGTCGTCCTTCGGTCCCAACATCACACAGGCCGATGCGTACGAACGCTTGCTGCTGGATGCCATGCTCGGCGATCGCACGCTGTTCACGCGCGCGGATGAAGTCGAGCAGGCCTGGGCGTGGGCGGAGGACATTCAGGAGGGCTGGGCGCAGCACCCCAACAACGTGCACTTCTACCAGGCCGGAACCTGGGGCCCGGCGTGGGCGGACGCGTTCATCGAGCGCGACGGCCGCCAGTGGCGACGCATGTAGCTGGGTATCGGAGATTCCGATACGTGCGAGTAGGTCTATCGGGTTGAACCTGGACCGCCAGTACCATACGGTCACTGGGGTGGGCACCAAGACGACGGATACGGTCTCAACGGAGGTTGGGCTCTCGCCAGAGGTGAGGTCCTCCCGGGAGGTTGGCGTCGTTCGGGATGCGATTCCTGAGCGGGATGCTGCCGGGTGTTTGGAGATCTACGCTCCGTTCGTGCGCGAGACGATTGTCTCCTTCGAAGAGCAGGTGCCAACCCTCCAGGAGTTCGAGAAGCGCATGCGCGCCAGCCTGAGAACGCATCCGTGGCTGGTCGCGGATGAGGACGGAATGGTGGTTGGCTACGCGTATGCGTCGCAGCACCGGACTCGGGCAGCTTATCGATGGGCTACTGACGTCAGCGTGTACGTCGCGCCGAGTCACCACGGCCGCAGCATCGGACGCCGACTCTATAACGAACTGTTCGAGCGTTTGCGAGCCCAGGGTTTTCGAATCGCATGCGCCGGCATCGCGCTCCCCAATGACGCGAGCGTTGGGTTACACGAGGCCATGGGCTTCCAACCGGTGGGCGTGTACAGACGGATTGGCTGGAAACTCGGCGCCTGGCATGACGTCGGCTGGTGGCAGCTCGAGCTCGCGGCCATGTCGACCGAGAAACCAACCGAACCGACTGCTAGTGTTGGAGCGGCAAGCGAATAGCCACACGCGTACCTGCGCCCTCCACACTGTCGATGGCGAGCGTTCCGTGGTGTTGTTCGACGATGGCCTTTACTCCAGCGAGCCCCAGCCCCGTACCCGGTACCCCACCGGCGGTTGAGGCGCGATAAAACGGCGTCGTAATACGCGGTAGCTCCTGGGTCGGAATTCCGCGACCAAAGTCCCGCACCTCCACAACCACGGTATCTTCCTCGTCCCGCACGCGCACTTCGATCGGCGTATCGCGCGGGCTGAATTTCACCGCGTTGCTGAGCAGGTTCTGCAACACGCGTTCGAAGCGGGCCACGTCGACAGTCACGAAGATCGCGGGCTCGGGAAGATCCAATTCCGCGAGCCGACCGGCAAGCTCGCGCTCGACGACGTCGGCGACAATCGGTTGGACCTCCACCCGACGCAATGCGAGCTCCAGCTGTTCACCAACCTCCAGTCGAGCAGCATCCAGCAGCTCGCTGATCATCCCGTGCATCCGGTCGGCCGCGGCGCAGATGGAGTTGACGCGGGCCTGGAGCCATTCGACGGTGGGCACTTCACGTCGCAGCCGCTGCGAGAGAAGATCCGCCTGGCCTTTGATACTGGTCAGCGGGGATCGCAGATCGTGCGCGACGTGGCCGAGCAATTGGCTGCGGGCGCGCGCGCTGGTTTCGGCAAGCACGCGTGCTTCGTGCGCCGCCTCCGCCTGTTGGCGAGTGACGAACAGCGCGTCGCGGATCTCATCCTGTTCGTTCAAAATGGCTTCGCGGCTGGCGGCGTAGAACCCGGCAACCACTTCCGCGAGCAGCTCGACCATGCGCGGCTGGAGCGCGATGACCTCCTCCGGTGGCAGGTTGTTTGTGAGTTGGTGCCCCAATGCGCGCACGGTTACCGCGGCGGCTGTTGCGTTGAGGTAATGGAGCTCCGCCAACGCGACGCCGATGGCTCGCGCGTCCTTCGCCAGAAAGGGCTCGGAAACCAGGACGTCCACCGCTTCAACGGTGAGTTGAGCGAGCTTTGCGCGCACCTCCACCAGCGGACGCGGCGTGAAACTGCTGGTGAGGATACCGCGGAACCAATCGTCGACCAGTGCTTTCTGGTTGGCGAGGAGGCGATCGCGCAGACTCACATCAGCGCTTTCGACCGACGGCCGCAAGAGCCGCTGCGCGCGCCGGCTCGTTCAGCAGCACGTCGTCGGCACTCTCGGGCCTCCACAACGGAAGGTACACGAGTCCCGGCTCCACGAGCTCCAGCGGCGCAACCAGGCGAGTAATCCGTTCACGCGTGCGCGCGGCGAACGGGGCCGTCGCGCGCTGGTATACGCCCGAGGCAGCCTCGAGAACTTCGGGCGTCACGGCCGCGGTCCGCTCATCCAGCGCATGCGAGAACGCGAAAAAGCTACCTGGAGCGACCACCTCGTACAGGTGAGCTAGGATCTGACTGGCAGTTGCGTCGTCGGGAACGAAGTGCAGGAGTGCCACAAGCAGAACGCCGACCGGCTTGGAGATGTCCAACAGTTGCTGGACCTCGCGGTTTTCAAGGAGGTGATCGATCTCGCGCGCGTCCGCCTGAATGACAGTCGCATTGGGATTTGTCGCCAGGAGTGCACGGCCGTGTGTGACCGCGACGGGATCCATATCGACGTACACCACGTGCGCATCCGGATTGGCAGCCTGCGCCACTTCGTGGACGTTGCCGACCGTCGGAATGCCGGATCCGATATCTAGAAACTGGGAAATGCCCTGATCAATGAGAAAGCGCACCGCCCGGCGCAGAAATGCGCGATTCGCTTGCGCGACCACCGGCATGTCCGGAAACGCGGTGATGATCTCGTTGGCAGCCTGCCGATCGACCGGAAAATTATGATGGCCGCCGAGGTAGTAGTCGTACATGCGGGCGGGGCTGGGCTTCATACCGCCGCCCGCGGGATCCTCGGTCACGTGCCTGGATCGTGAACCCAGCGCGCGACGGTAGCGTACAGGTCCTCGAGCTCGAACGGCTTGGGCAGGCGGTCGTCCGCGGCGACTGATGGTGCGGAGCTCAACAACCGCTCGTGTGCCGACATGACAACGATTGGAATGCTGGCAGTGGTGGGATGTGCGCGCAGGCGCTGGCTGACCTCGATGCCATCCATTCCCGGCATCAAAAGGTCCAACAGGATGAGGTCCGGTGGATCCGCTTGCGCGACATTGAGCGCACAGCCGTCGATCGCGCTGAGGACTCGATAGCCGCGCACCTCCAGCGCCGCCTGCAGGAAGTCGACAATCTCCGGATCGTCATCCACCACCAGTACCGTTTGCGCGTTCATTGTCTCGCGAAGTCTCCTGTTCGTGTTGCCGCTCCTGATGGAGGGGTGTCTGCCGTAGCTGTCACCAGCGGAAGTCGAAACCAGAACCGCGCGCCTCCACTCGTTGGAGCATCCAGTCCAACGGTGCCACCATGCCGTTCGACGATCCTCCGCCCGAGGTACAGTCCCAGTCCGAGACCCACGCTCGAGCCGCTGACGTGCGTCAATCCGTCGACGCGATAAAAGCGTTCCCACACACGCTCTCGCTCGGCTGGTGGCACACCCGGACCGTGGTCGGCCACCCAAACTTCCACCGCTCCGTCCACGTTGTCGAGTCCCACGTGAACCGGTGCGGTGAGTGGCGAAAACTTGTGGGCATTTGCCAGAAAACGTGTGAGCACCTGGCCGATGCGCTCGCGGTCCCCGTCGACGACTGGCGGCCGCTCGACCTCCACCTGCGTTTCGATCGACCGGCCGCGCATGTGGGACTGCGCTTCAGTCAGCACATCATCGACGACACAGCGGAGGTCGAAACGCGAGCGGTTGAGCTCAATGCGGCTGTCCTCCAATGCGGAGGCGTCGAGCACGTCATTCACCAGACGATTGAGCAAGCGTCCCTGACGTTCCATACGCAGAATCAGTGGCTTCAACTGCTGCAATAGAGTGCCGCTGTCCGTGGACACAGATGCCAGTTCGTCCAGTGAACGGGCCGCCAACTGGATGTTGCCAAGCACACTGGTGAGTGGCGTGCGCATCTCGTGCGCAGCAATCGAAAGAAACGCCTCCATCCGCTGGTTCAGCTCGCGTAGCGCGGCTTGCGCCTGCTGCTCCAGGAGCCGCCGCTCGGTCACGTCCCGCGAAACCATGACCGCGCCGATGATCTCTTCGTCGCGATCCCGAATTGCACTTCCAGTGATGCTCAGGTAAATGGGGTGGGCGCGCGAGCCTACCTGACCGTCGAACGCGGTGGCGCCGCTCAGAATCTCTCCGCGTAAGACGCGCATGACCGGCAGGTCATCTTGTGCGATTGGGACGCCGTCTTCGTCGCGCAAACGGAACCGTTCCGCCAACTCTTTGCTGGAGACCGCACCCGGTTCGACCGGACGGTCGTTGGCGAAGATCGCCCGAGCGGCCTGATTCATGCGCTCGACCTTCCCGCGGGCGTCGAACAACATCACGGGGTCGGCCATTTGCTCGAACATCACGTCGAAGTTGCGGGTCTGGACCTCCAGCTCGCGCCGTGCGGCCTCGGTTTCGCGCAGCAGCAGATCGCGGCGTCGGTCAGCGTCGACACGCTCTGAGACATCGCGCGCGATCACGAGGGCAGCGGACTTGTCCCCGTACGTCAGCTTGTGGGAGGTGATCTCGACGGAGATCACGCTGCCGTCGCGACGATGGTGCTGCCAGACGCCCGAGTGCTGCAGGTCTGGCCGTGGCTCTGCCAGGTCCCTGGCCAATCTTTCCAGTTCTGCCGATGGGCGGATCTCGCTGATGGTCATCTGCGCGAACTCTTCGCGTGAGTAGCCGTACTGTTCGACGGCGGCGTTGTTCACGTCCAGGAAGCGCAGCGTATCGAGGTCGTAAATCCACATCGGCTCGGGATGGTGCTGGAATAGCAGCCGAAAGACGTCTGGCTGGTCCTGCACCCCCCACGGCACGTTTCTACTGTACGCAGCAACTCGCGTTTCGCTCAATCCAGGTAAAGGCGCCGTAAACTGTTTTGACGGCCTAAAGTTACTTTTGTACTGCTTCCAGCCAGTTCAACAGCGCTTCGTTGACAGCCTCCGGGTTTTCCATGTTGGACATGTGGCCTGCACCATCGACGCTTACCAGCTCAGCGCCTGGGATGCCTGAGGCGATGACTTCCGAGTCAGCGGGCGGGGTCAAAGCATCGAACTCGCCGCACAAAACCAGGGTCGGTACGCTGATGCTTGGCAATGTCGGCAGGCTCGAAGGACGCAGGGCCAGGCCGCGCTCGCCATCGGCGACGGCCCGCACCGAAGAGGAAGCCAGCATGCCGAGAACCTGCTGCTCCACGCGCGAGCCACGCGGCAGGTGAGGTGAGAACAACCGCGGGCGCATGGCATCGATCACCGGCTGCAGGCTGGAGCTGGCTTCAACTTCGGCAGCGATGCGGTGACGGTCGGCGACGGCCAGGGGCGTATCGGGGGATGCGCGCGTATCCAGGAGCGCAAGGCCACGTACCCGCGAAGCGTGGCGACGCCAGAACGCGAAAGCCACGTAGCCACCCATCGACAGACCGACGACGATCACCGGATCGGTGACACGACAGGCGTCGAGGAGGGCGGCGAGGTCGTCGGCGTGCTGGTCCATGGTCAGCGGCCCGGGTGGGCCAGCCTCTGAGGCGCCAAAGCCGCGCAAATCAGGCGCGATCACGCGCAGGCCCGCGGCGCGGAGTCGGCCCATCTGCGGGTCCCACATGGACCGGTTCAGAGGAAACCCGTGGACAAGTAGGACCGCTGGGGACCCAGTGGCCGTATCCGAGTAGGCCATCTGGACGCCGTTGACCTCGACGAGCACGCGATAAATTCTGACGCAATGGCCATTCGTCATGGCGCCCGCGATGCCATCGTGCGCGCAGCCGCCGAGCTGGCCGGCGTGGCGCCCTTTTCGGAGCTGTCGCCGGTGGACCGCGCAAGGCTCGCCGCTGCCCTGCAGGAGGTGCACTACGCGGCCGGCGACGTGATCTACGCCCAGGGCGCCCGCGCGGATGCGCTGTACATCCTTCGCGAAGGCGCAGTGGAGCGCCAGAGCAACGGCGTCACGCTGGAAGCATTACAACCGCCCGCCGTGTTCGGCGATCTCGGGCTGCTGCGCGACGAGGTTCGCGCGACCACGCTGAAAGCGATCACACCGGCCGTGCTGTGGCGCCTGCCAGGGGATCGGTTCACACGGCTCGCCCGCCGCACCCCGGCCATCGCAACGTTCTTCGCGGCTGCGCTCGGTGGACACCTGGCGCTGCGCATGCAGGAAGTTGCCGAACTGTCGCAGGAGTTCCAGGGCATGGCCCAGCACCTGTACTCGAGCCTCAGCCGCTCGCAACAGGAGGTGCTCGACCGAGCAGTGTTGTTGCCGCGCCTCGACGAGGCCGTTCTGGAGACTCCGGTTGCGAGCTTGCCGCTGGTGAATGTCGTGCTTGACGGCGCGAGCACGTACCCACCCGCGTTTCGGCGCTTCGTGCAGGCCGAGATGCTGCAGCGCCTCGGACCTCAACGCGTGGCCGACACCCGGCGTGAGCTTGCACGCCGCGCCCGGGACGCCGGTCAGTGCGAACTCGCCATTCAGATTCTGCTGGAAGGGGACCTCGTCGCCGAGGCGGTTGAACTGGCCGACCGCGAAGTGGCAAGTCTGACGCGATCTGGACGACTCGACTCCGCGGCAGAGCTGGTTCGGCTGCTGCCGCGCGAGGCCTTGCGCGAACATCCGCGTCTTCTGGAACTACAGGTACCAAGTACAGACGTTCCCGGGCGAGAGGACGTTCAGGCTCCGCGGCGGTTTTGGCCACCGGGTCGAAAGGCGAGTGCTCTTATCTTCGGGGCGATCCTGCTGGTTGCGCTTTGGCCCCTCGCGCCGCCCGAAGGCCTTTCGGACCGCGGCTGGCACGCCCTGGTCACGCTGATCGCCAGCGTGCCCCTGCTGGCGGTCGAGGCGCTACCCGACGGCATCGTCGCGCTGCTGATCGCGACGGTCTGGGTCGCGGGTGGCGTCACCCAGCCGCGCATTGCGCTTGGCGGCTTCGCCACCACGCAGTGGATCCTGGTGGTGAGCACGCTCGCCGTCGGCGTGGCGATTGCCTCATCCGGCTTGCTGTACCGGATGGCCTTGTGGGTGGTGGCGAACAGTCGCGGAGGCTACGCGGGCCAGATCGTCGGCCTCGGTGTGGCTGGGATGGCGGTTGGGCCCGCGGCGCCGAACGCGACCAGCCGTGTGGCCCTGGTCGCGCCCGCTGTGACAGAGCTGGTTGATGCGCTCAGCCTGAAGCCGGGCAGCCCCGAAGCCATCGGGCTGGCGATGGCCGTTCTGATCGGCTTCGGTCAGGTAGTGGCCCTGTTCCTCACCAGTTCTACGACTTCCGTCCTGGTGTACGCGGTGCTCCCTGAAGCAACACGCGCCAGTGTGAGCTGGGGCTCGTGGTTCCTACGTGCTCTCCCTACACACGTGTTGTTGTTCGCGCTTCTGGCGGCGTTCATCATCTGGCGATACCGCCCGCGCGGCAAGGACGTTGCCAGTTCGACGGCCTCGCTTGACTTGCAGCGCGCGTTGCTCGGGCCGCCGTCCCGCCAGGAGCTGATCGCCATCGGCGTCACGCTCTTTGTGCTCATCGGCTTCAGCACCCAGCCGCTGCACCACCTCGATCCGGCGTGGGTCGGCGTGCTGGCTTTGGCGGTCCTGGCTGGTACCGGGGTGTTCACGGCCAGCGGTCTGGGGGCCGTCAACTGGAGCTTTGCGTTGCTCTCGGGCGTGCTGACCAGCATGTCAGACGTATTCAGCGACACACAGCTCGACAAGTGGCTGGCCGGAGTGGCGACGCAGATGGTCGGAGGTCTTGCGAGCACGCCGGTGCTGTTCGTGGCAGCGCTGACCTTGCTGTGTTTCGCCTTGAGCCTCGTCATGCGCTGGCAGGCGGCTGCGCCGCTCCTGACGATCTCGCTGGCGCCCGTGGGCGTGGCCGCCGGAATCGATCCGTGGGTCATTGGCATGATCGCACTGATGGCCTGCAACGGCTTCTTTCTGCCGTATCAGAGCACCACCTACCTGGCGCTGTACCACGGCACAAACGGCCGACTGTTCACGCATGGCCAGGCCCGCCCGATGGCCTTCGCCTACGGCGGGGTCACGCTTCTGGCGCTGTGCGCGAGCGTGCCGCTATGGCGGGTAATGGGATTGGTCTAGGTACAAAACAGCGCGGATCGGCGATGCAGCAGGCGCCGTCGTCGGCGTGATTGGCGGCTTCGACCTGCAGGGTGATGTGCTCGATGCCGTACTGGTCGTGCAGCATGGTGCGCAGGTCGTGCAGCACGTCCTCGGAGGGACGACCATCCGCGCGGACGTGGCCGCTCATTGCGTCGAAGCCGCTGGTAATCGACCAGAGGTGAAGATCGTGCACGGAGGCGACGCCCGGCTGGGCGCGCATGGCCGCTTCGATATCCGACATGTCGAGGTGGCTCGGCGTGGCCTCCAGCAATACGTCGACAACACTGCGCAGCAGTACGATTGCCCGCGGCAGCATGAGCACACCGATCGCCGCCGAGACGATCGGGTCTGCGACTTGCCACCCGGTCGAGAGGATGACGATGGCTGCCAACACCGTCCCGACCGAGCCGACCAGGTCACCCACCACCTCGAGGAACGCTGCACGTACGTTGAGGCTCGTGGCGCTCCCGGTGTGGAGCAAGTACGCGCCGATGAGCGTGACCGCCACACCGCCCGCGGCGACGACCAGCATCGGTCCGGCGTGGAGGTCTGGCACCGTACCGGCGAGTCGCTGCCACGCGGCGTAGATGACGGACAGCGAAACCACGATCAACGCGATGCCGTTGATAAGCGCCGCGAGTATTTCTGCACGATAGAAGCCGTACGTTTTGGCAGCCGTGGCCGGTCGGCGGGCGAACTTGATCGCGCCGAGGGCCATCGCCAGACCCAGCACGTCACCGAGCATGTGGCCGGAGTCGGCCAGCAAGGCGAGCGAGCCGGTCAGAACGCCGCCGATGACTTCGGCACCCATGTAGGCCAAGGTCAGTGCGAGCACGATGCTCAGGCGCCTTTCGCTCGAGGGCACCGTGCTGAACTGTGAATCGTGATTGGAGTTATGCACGTGCATTGGTTCCAACACGCCAGACCCAGAGGAAATTCGTGAGCAAGCTCCAGGTGAACGCAGCCGCCGTGCCGACCACGAAGGCGACGACGTACACGACGCCCAGCAGGAGGCTGAGTGCGTTCACCACGAGCCAGTACACCACCAGTGCGCCGGCTGAGGCGCCGTGGTACCGCGCCAGGCGCCCGAAGGTCGGCCAGGGGTGGTTGAAGACCAATCGGTCGTTCATCAAGAACTTGAACATGATCAGGACTTCGGCGGCCACGGCGGTCGCGAACGGCAGCGGCCACTGCAACAGCTCATACAGCACGCGCAGCAGCGCCAGCTCGAGCAGACTCGCGGTCAGGCCGAGCGCGATCCAGCTCGCTAGCCGGCGTCGTCCCCACATGGAGTGATTATCGGCCGTGATTGCAACTTTCCCCTAAAACGCTACGTCGGTTCATTGACACCTCTGAGGACTAGGAGTACACCAGCGACCAGCCAATAAGGCGCGCCATGGAAACACTGTTTCTCGCGTGTTTTTTCTTCGGCCTCCTGTTTTTGTTGGCCTCGGTCGCCATTGGCTTCGTCGGCGGTGGTCTCGGCCACGGCGGAGGTGTCCACATCGGCGGCCACGCCGCGCCAGGCGGGCACGGATTTCATGCTCCGCACGTGGCTCACGATGCCCACGTGCCACATCAGGGCTCGCAAGAGCAGGGCGTGCCGCTGCTCAACGCGTCATCCGCCATCGGCGGGCTGACCTGGTTCGGCGCGGCTGGCTACCTCCTGACACGGCTGGGCGACTGGGCGCTCCCGGCCGCCATCATCGGCGGCCTGGCAGCGGGTGCCCTCGGCTGGTACCTCGTTGCGCGGTTCCTCGGCCTGGTGCTCAAGGGCGAAGTCGAAATGGATCCCGAGGACTACCGCCTCGAAGGCACTGTCGCGCACGTGTCCGTGCCCATCCCGGCGGGCGGAACGGGTGAAATCCTGTTCGAAAAGGCAGGCGCCCGCCGAAGTGAAGCTGCCCGCGGTCTGAGCGGAATAGCCGTTCCGCGTGGTACGGAGGTGGTCATCGCCTCATATGCAAGAGGTTTCGCGACGGTCCAGCCGTGGACCGAATTCATCGCAGATCACGACGATCAGTCGCGACTGGGCGCGCAGTCGCCGTCGCAACCGTCGTCGCAAAAAGGAGAGGCATAGGTACATCGCATGGACATCCTTTTGGGTTCCGTCATTCTCGGCGCAGTTGTCGCCCTGCTGCTGATCATGTGGGTCGTCGGCAACCTGTTCCGACGCGTGGGGCCCAACCGCGCCCTGATCGTGTACGGCTGGGGCGGCACGCACATCGTGACGGGCGGCGGCAAAGTCGTCTGGCCACTGTTTCAGAGCTTCCAGGAGCTGTCGCTGGAGCTGATGTCGTTTGATGTCGCGCCCGAGCAGCAGCTGTACACCTCGCAAGGTGTGGCCGTCGCGGTCGAGGCGGTCTCGCAGATCAAGGTCAAGTCCGATCCACTGAGCATTCGCACGGCTTCCGAGCAATTCCTCACGAAGCAGCCTGAGGAGCGCCAGGCGCTTTTACGGCTCGTCATGGAGGGCCATTTGCGGGGCATCGTCGGTCTCCTCAAGGTGGAGGAGCTGGTGAAGGAACCCGAGGTCGTGGCGGGTCGCGTGCGCGACAGCGTCTCCGATGACCTGAACAAGATGGGTCTCGAGGTGGTCTCGTTCACCATCAAACGGGTGATGGATGAGCAGGAATACATCGTCAACATGGGGCGACCGGACGTCGCGCGGATCAAGCGCGAAGCCGACATCGCCCAGGCCGAGGCCGAGCGTGATACCGCGATTCGGCGTGCGATGGCGATGCGCGAATCAGCCGTGGCTCAGGCCCAGGCCGACCAGGAGCGGGTCATTGCGCAGACCGCGTCTGAAACCAAGCAGGCCGAGGCCACGCGCGACCTGGAAGTGAAGAAAGCCGAGTACGAAGCGTCGGTTCGCACGCAGCGTGCGACGGCCGAGAAGGCCTATGACATTGCGTCAAACCAGGCGCAGCAGAAGGTCGTTTCCGAACAGGTAAAGGTCGAGCAGGTCCAGCGCCAGGAACAGATTCGCGTTCAGGAACTGGAAGTGCAGCGGCGGGTGCTGGAGCTCGAGGCGACGGTGACCAAACCAGCCGATGCTGAACGGCAGCGCATTCAAATGATGGCCGAAGCGCAACGGACCAAGCTGGCCACCGAGGCGGCAGGCCAGGCCGAAGCCACGCGGCTGCAAGGTACCGCGGAAGCCGAAATCGTTCGGGCCAAAGGCCAGGCTGAGGCTGATGCGATGCACCAGAAGGCCGACGCCTACCAGGAGTATTCGCAGGCGGCGGTTCTCGACAAACTGATTACGGGTATGCCCGAGGTGGTGCGGGCGCTCTCCCAATCGCTGGCTTCCGTCGACAAAATCACCCTCGTTTCGACTGGCTCTGGCCCTGATGGTCGTGGTTCCGCGGGTGTGTCGCAAATCACTGGCGAGGTGGCCAAGATGGTGGCCCAGGTGCCTGAGCTGTTTGAGACCTTGACAGGCCAAAAGATGAGTGACCTCATGACGCGCCTGCGCGCGCTCGATGCGCCCACGACAGTCTCGATGCCAAGCGATAACGGTACGCCGAAGGCACAAAACTAGCCCTTTTCGTCTCTTCCGGGAACGGCCTCACCCGTGTTAGCGTGAGGCCGTTCATGGCCGGGGCGAGTTCGCGGTTCGCGGCGGTACTGCCCGCGGACAGGCGGCCCACCTCACCTCCAAACGGGTTGCGTACCGCCGCGCGCCGAGTGGTGCACGGCGCGTCCGCGAGGACCGGGGCCGTCGCGTGTTTGCTCTTTGCCTCAGGCGCCGCGGGGCTGATGTACCAGGTGGCCTGGGTTCGGCTGCTAGGTCTCACCTTCGGCGTGACGATTTACGCCATCAGCACCGTGCTGGCGGCGTTCATGGGTGGTCTGGCAATTGGCAGCCTCGTCGGCGGGCGCAGGGCTGACCTCAGCGCGCGGCCCTTGCGGCTGTACGGGCTGGTGGAGCTGGGCGTCGGCGGTACGGCGTTGCTCACACCTTTCGCGTTTGGCGCCTTGCAGGATGTCTACGCCGCGGTGCCACAGGGCGCGCTGGTGGCAGGCGCTGTGCGCGCGGCGTTGGCGTTTGCTGTCCTGCTGCTGCCCACAGGGCTGATGGGAGCGACGCTGCCGCTGGCAGTTCGCGGAGTGCGCGATGCCAGCGGCGCGGTAAGCGGCGACGCCTGGGCCATGGCGCTGCTGTACGCCGCCAACACGACCGGAGCCATCGTCGGCTGCCTGCTCTCAGGCTTCGTGCTAATCGGCACCTTGGGACTAACGGAGACGATTGTGTTCGCCGCCGCGGCCAACGGCATCGCCGGCCTCGGCGGCCTGGTCCTGGCGGCCATGCAGCGCCCGGCCGTGGACCATGGACACCGGCCGTTGGAATCCACGCACACTGGTGCCACAGCTGTGGAGAGGCGGCTGGCCGTTGCGGCGATCGTGGTGTTTGGCGTCTCGGGAGCGGTCTCACTCGCGTACGAGGTGGTGTGGTCGCGCATTCTGGCGGTGCTGTTCGACGCCAGCATCTATGGCTTCGTGCTGATGTTGGCTACCGTGCTGGCGGGTATCGCCATTGGCGGCGCGCTCGGCGGGGTGCTCACGCGACGGTGGCCATCCACGCATGTAGCGGGCGTGAGCTTCGCGGCTATCGAGGTCGGTATTGGCATCGCAGCGGTGCTTGCCCTCGCCGCGTTCGGCACAGCGTACTCGAACCTCAACGCCGTGAGAGACAACGGGCCGCTGTTCCTCCAACGGTTTGTGCGCACAGATCTCAGGCTGATGGCCATGCTGTGCATCCTGACGGTGCTGCCCGCGGCACTGCTGATGGGCGCCACATTTCCGGTTGCTGCGCGCCTGTACGCGGCGGGCAAGACTCGTCTCGGCAGCAGGCTCGGCGGGGTGTATGCGGCGAACGTGGCGGGCGCGATCGTGGGCTCGCTGGCCAGCGGGTTCATCCTCGTTCCTGTACTGGGTGCGCATCACGCCCTTTTGTTGTTGGCCGCAACGAACATCGTGCTGGGTTCGCTCCTGTTCGCGATGACGCGCCGAAACCTGATGGCCGCAGTAGCCCTCATGGTTGGGGGCCTCACCATTGCGATCGGCGGGGCGCAGCCGCCGATCCATGAGGCGGTGTTCGCCGAACACTTCCCGGATCAGCAGTTGCTGGCCTACTGGGAAGGTCTGGAAAACACCGTCAGCGTCGGCCGCGACGCCAGCGGCATTCAGACGCTGTTCACCAACAGCCGCGGGCAGACCAACGACTCGCCGGACCTGGTGCGCTACCACCGAGTGATGGGCCACCTGGCCGCATTGCTTGCACCATCAAGAACCCCGCATGCGCTCGTGGTCGGATTGGGAGCAGGCGCGACACCAGGCGCGCTCGCGCAGCACACCGGCACGCAGGTGGACGTCGTGGAACTCTCACCCAGTGTGGTGGCGGCCGCGCCGTACTTCCGTGTGGCGAACGCGGACGTTCTCTCGAGAACGAATGTCCGCCTGATCCTCGATGACGGACGCAACTTT
>JAFAZN010000168.1 GCA_019239775.1 Chloroflexota bacterium | reverse complement strand
CCCCGCCGCGCCCCGCCGTTCGCTGCTGTTCGCCGCCGCTGCCCCCGCCGTTCGCCGCCTCCGTCGTCCCGCCGTTCGCGGCCCTCGCCTCCGCTGCCTGAGCGCGCGCCCCCGCCCCTGCAGCCGCGGCCCCTGCCCCGCCCCTGCAGCCGCGGCCCCTGCCCCGCCCCTGCAGCCGCGGCCCCTGCCCCGCCCCGTGCAGCCGCGGCCCCTGCCCCGCCCTGCGAGGTCTTGTCCCCAGAAGATTCCGCGTCCGTGGGTGGCCTCAGTCCGTGGTGAGACGTCACTCCGTCGTGAGGCATCACGTCGTGGGGAGACATCACGCACTGGGTGACATCACTCGTGGTGAGACATCACTTCGTGAACGAGGCATCACTGCGTGAAGGGTGGAACGTCGGCGGGCAAGCGTGCGGTAGGCTCTTTGGGCTAGTGCGCGTTGCAATTGTTGGCGGTGGTATTGGCGGTCTCGCGGCCGCCGTTGCGCTGCGACAAAACGGGCTCGAGGCGCACGTTTACGAGCAGGCGCCGCAGCTGAAGGAAGTGGGCGCGGGCGTGGCGCTGCATCCGAACGGCGTGCGCATGCTTCGGCGCCTTGGCCTCGGCGACGAGGTGCAAAACCTCGGTGCGCGCTGGCTCGATCCGCAGTTCCATCGCTTCGACGGCTCGCTCATCGCCCCCTGGTGGCCGCCGGCCGAGGCGGACCGCATCGAAATCTACGGCATGCACCGTGCCGACCTGCTGCAGATGCTCCTGGACCGCATCCCAACAGACTCCGTGCATCCGAACCATCGCTGCGTCGCGTTCTCGCAGTCAACGCATGAAGCGCTCCTTACCTTCGAGGACGGCTCAACCGTGACCGCCGACGCGGTGGTCGGCGCAGATGGCATCCACTCCACGCTGCAGCGCTACGTCACCCCACCGTCCCATCCGATACCGTCGGGATCCGTGGCATATCGGGGCCTCATCCCATCAGCGAGTGTTGCATGGAAGGACGGCAGGATGCGTAACTACCTGGGTCCAGGCAAGCACTTCCTGGTGTTTCCGGTGCGCGCGAACACCCTGCTCAACTACGTCGGCTTCGTGCAGAGCGGTGAGCTCACGCGCGAGTCCTGGTCCGCCCCCGGTGATCCCGATGCGCTTCGTCGCGAATTTGCGGGTTGGGATCCCACCGTCGAGGCGATCTTGCAGCAGGTTGAGAGCTGTTTCTGGTGGGGCCTCTACGATCGCGAGCCACTCACGACCTGGACGGCCGGACGCTTGACGTTGCTTGGCGACGCGGCGCACCCGATGCTGCCGCACGTGGGCCAGGGCGCCAACCAGGCCATCGAAGACGCCGTCGCGCTAGCAACCATCCTGGCGCGTGCGGACGCCAGCTCGGTGCCCGCGGCACTGCAGACGTACGAACGGGTGCGTCGCCCACATGCCGCCCGGGTGCAGGGCAGCTCGCGCACAAACGGCGCCCGCTACGACTTCTCGGAACCGGACCTGGCGCGTCGCGATGCGCAGCTGTCCAATCAATCCAGAGATCGCGCGTGGATGTGGGACTACGACGCCGAAGCCGAGGCCCGGGCAGCGTTCGCAGCCTCAGGTCACGCCGAGTAGCTCGCGATACACGCCCTCTACCTTTGGGCCTGGCGACGAGCCGAGCTCCTGTCGCAGCGTCTGGCGGCAGCGCTCGTACACGCGCAACCCCATCGTCGGGTTGCCGCTGCGCAGATGCGCTTGCATCAATCCCGCGTAGCCCGATTCGTGTAGCGGATCCAGCCTGAGCAGTGTCTCCGCATCGAGGATCGCCTCGGCATACTGGCCCCGCAGCGTCCAGAGGTGCACGAGGGCATCGAGCGCTCGCAGGTGAACGTCCTGCATCCGCGCGGCGAGGCTGTCCACCCAGGGATGCGTCACCTCCGGCAGCACTGGGCGCGCGGCAATCATCGAGGCCACCACGGCGTGCGGCAGCGCCTCGTCCTCAGCCCCGGCTGCGAGCAGCGCCTCCGCGTCGTGAGTCTCTCGAATCGCACGCAGACAGTCCACCTGGCTATTGGTCGGCAGCACCAGCTGGTACCAGCTATCGCCGCCGCGGATCTCGATGCCGCCAAGAGGCGCCAACGCGGCGCGGACGCGGCTGACCAGCGCGCGCAGCGACCCGCGCCAGGCCGGCGACGCGCGCTCCCACCAGACCGCATACGCCAGCTCGGCCGAGGCCACCGGGCGCAGGTGATTCAGGGCGAGTATCGCCAGCACGAGTTCGGCCTGCGGTCCTGGGAATTCGGATGGGCCGATCACCCTGTCACCGACGCGCACTGCCAGTCCACCACACAAATAGAGGTGGACCGGCGGGCTCCCGGCATGTTCCAACGCTTTTGCAACGTGGCTTGCCTCAGAATGGCGCGGCATGGAGCTCTACGTGAAGTGCGACTGTGGCTGGGAGTTCAGAGGCGCAGAACCGGCACTGATCGCCGCCGTGCGCGAGCACGGTAACACGCGCCACCAGATGAGCCTCAGCGATGAACAGATCCTGGCCGTGGCACGGCCAGTCCTCCATCAAACACCCCGTCGGGAGTTGACTGAATGAACGTGCAATCGAGCAAGTCCGCGGCAGTGCGACTGGTCAATGACATCTTCAATAGCGGAGATATGCGGGCGTTCGACGAATTGTTCGCCACCGAGTACGTCAACCACACGATGCCGATACCCGGCGTTCCTGGCAACAAAGAAGGCTTTCGCCAGCTCGTGCTCGCTACTCGGGAGGCCTTCCCCGACGTGCACGTCGAGATTCAGCAAACCGTCGCCGAAAATGACCTCGTAGTCTTCCACGATCGCGTGCACGCCACCAGCCAGGGTGCCTTCATGGGTGTTCCAGCGAACGGCAAACGCCTGGAGTGGACCGAGACGCACATGCTCCGAGTGCGCGGCGAGCAGATCGTCGAACACTGGGCCAATTTCGACCAGCTGGGGATCCTGCAGCAACTCGGCGCGTTGAACTCGAGCGCCTAATCTGCCACCAAGTGGCGAGCCATTTCGGCGACAAGCTCGTAGGACCGCAAGCGGTCCGCGTGCTCGTAGACCACGGTGGTGAGCATGAGCTCGTCGACCGCGGTGCGCTCCAGCAGGTCTTCCAGCCCGCGCTTGACGGTCTCGCGCCCGCCGATGACCTGGTCAGCTTGGCGTTGGCGGATGGCCTCGCGCTCCACCTCCGAGTACGGATACGCCGCAGCCTCGTCCGCTGTCGGCAGCAGTCCCGGCTTGCCCTGGCGGAGCCGCAGGAAGGAGAGCGCGCTCGGCGCCGCCAGTCGGCGCGCCTCGTCGTCGCTCGCGGCGCACACAACCTGGACGCAGACCATCGAGTAGGGCTCGCCGAGATAGGCCGACGGCCGGAAATACTGTCGGTACAGTGCCAGCGCGGGCAGCGTATTGGCCGGCATGAAGTGGTGCGCGAACGCAAACGGCAAGCCGAGCATGCCAGCCACCTGTGCGCTGTATCCACTCGACCCGAGCAGCCATAGCTCCGGCAGGTTGTCCCGCGCCGGGACCGCGGTAATGCGCGAGTACGGGTGGTGCTCCGGGAACGTGCCATGGAAGAAGCCGATCAATTCGCCAAGATCCTGCGGGAAGCCGTCCGCCGAGATCTCGGGCGTGCGCCGTAGAGCAGAGGCGGTGACCTGGTCGGTGCCAGGTGCGCGGCCGATGCCGAGATCGATCCTGCCCGGATGCAGCGCTTCGAGCATCCCGAACTGCTCGGCTACCACCAGTGGCGCGTGATTGGGCAGCATCACACCGCCGGAGCCGACACGGATCTCACGCGTGGCGTCGGCGATGTGGCCAATCAACACGGCCGGCGCGGAGCTGGCAATGCCCGGCATGTTGTGGTGCTCGGCGACCCAGTAACGACGGTAGCCGAGCCGCTCGACGTGCGCGGCAAGCTCCAGCGTGTTTCGCAGCGCAACTCGCGTGTTCGAGCCGCTGGGGACCGGTGCCAGATCGAGCACCGAAAGCGGAATCTCGTGCAGCTCGCGCATTGCGTCGGGTTGAGAACTATACCTCGCGCGCGCTGGTTCGAATGCGCCTTATGGCTGAGGGTTCTCGGTTGCCGCGACTTAGGTGATGATGAGCACCACGGAGGCCACCAGCACGACGCCCATCGTGACGTTGAAGATGCGGCGGGCGCGTTCAGAGCGCAGCACGTGCTGGATCGCGGCGCCGAAGGCCAGCCAGGCGCTACAGCACGGGAGGGTGACGGCGCCGAAGATCAGCGCGAGCATCAACGCTTGCAAGTAGGTGTTGCCACGGGTCGGATCGAGAAACGTGGCTGCGCCGCTGGTGACGGCCAGCCATGACTTTGGATTGATCCACTGAAAGGACGCCGCGCCAAGAAAGCCAAGCGGGCGCGCTGACGAAGCGGTGCCGCTCGTCCGGGCTGAAGCGATCTTCCACGCCAGCCAGCAGATGACGGCGGCGCCTGCCCACTTGACCGCGGTCAAGATGATCGGGAACGAAATGATGATTGTCCCCACGCCGCCGGCAACGATGAACATCATGAACGCCATGCCGGCCGCGAAGCCGATCACCGCGGGCACGCCGCGAACGACGCCAACGCTGGCCCCAGTCGCAGTGAGCAGCGTGTTGCCAGGCCCGGGTGTGATGGCCAGCACGATCGAAAAACCGACAAACGCAAGGAGCTTGTCCGGAGTCATGCGCGCAGCCCGTGCATGCACATTACTGTGCGCCTTCACGCCCCTCGGCCGCGAGTGACAATGTGGACAGCCACGCGGACAATGCCCCACGAGATCGGATCACACCACTGCGCAACTCGCAGAAGGAGGTACAGGATCCCTCCTGATTTGTTTACCTGTTACAGCGTATGGCGCTCGGGGCGTGATGCCCAAGACTGCCTAACGCTGTGCAAGGATGAATCTTCTCTTGGAAGAGAAGCAGAACTGGCTAGACGACGGGGTGTTGCAGGACTTCGGGCTCGATCTTGCGCGGCAGCCACTGGCCCGTGCCAGGACGGGCCAGGAGCCGTCCGTTGTCGACGATGACCTGGCCTCGCAGGATCGTCGTACTCGGCCACGCGGTGATTTCCCAGCCTTCCCAGGGACTGTAGTCCGCCACGTGGAAATCAGACGCGGTGAGCTTGCGGTGAAGGGATGTATCCAGCAGCGTAAGGTCCGCATCGCTGCCGACCTGGATCACGCCCTTGCGGGGGTACAGGCCGAGGATCCGCGCGGCGTTGGTGGAGGTCACGTCCACATACCGCTGGAGTGACATCCCGCGTTTGCTCACGCCTTCGGTGTAGACGATCCCCATGCGTGCCTCCGCTCCGAGGTTGCCACCGGTGACATCCTCGATGGTGGAGCCCATCAACTTCACATCGCGCGAGGTTGGGAATTCATCTGTTCCGACGGTCGAGAGTCCGCCAACGAGGAGCGCGCGCCACAGCGCATCCTGGTCCGACTGGAGTTTTACCGAAGGGTACGTGTGATGGAGAAAACCACCCGGTTGCGCGTATTCGTCGGCGGTATGACACAGATACTGGTGGAGCGTTTCTCCGTACACGGGTTGACCGCGCGAACGTGCTTCGCCGATGACCTCCACACCTTCGGCCGCGGAGGTGTGCACGAAGTACACGCCCGCACCGCTTGCGCGGGCGAGTTGCAGTGTTCGTGTGAATGAGAGGTGTTCGGACAATTTGGAGTGCACCCTGTGGAGGTTGCTGCCGTGTGTGCGACCCGCGTGAGAAAAGAGCTCGTAATTGAACTGCACGAGGTCGTCGTCTTCACCGTGCACCACCAAGATCCCGCCGGCCGCGGCGACCTTCGCCATCAGGTGGCCGATGCGGCCGAAGTCCATCTTGTACGACCGCCGCGGCGGCACCGGCGGCAGCACATTACACGTAAACACCTTGAAGCTCGCAAATCCGGACTCGACTAATTCCGGGACCTGGTCGAACGCATCAATTGGAGTGGCGCCCATGAAATTGACATGGAAGGCGTAATCGATGAGTGATTGGTCTTTCCAGCGCGCCATGCGCTGTTCCAGCGCCTGCTGTGCGGTGGTGCCCGGGTAGACCTGACAGAAATCCAGGTGCGTGGTGACACCGCCGAAGGCCATGCCGACGGTGTCTTCCTCCGGACCGAGTGTGTACATCTCGGACTCGGTGCGCATGCTGATGTAATGCGCCAGGTGGGCGTGCGGTTCGATGCCTCCGGGTACTACCAGCCGGCCTTGCGCCTCCACTACGCGTGCAGCCTCCGGAGCCTCGGCCTGCGGCAGGCCTAGCCAGACAATTTTCTCGTTCTGGACACCGAGGTCCAGGTCAGCAACCACCTCGGGCGTAACGACCCGACCACCACGTACGAGAAGGTCCAACACGTTGTGAGCCCAGGATACTTCTGTAGTCGGAGACATCGTCGCTTGGGCGTAAGCGGCCCGAAGGCGAGCCCTTCGAACGGAGGAGGCGCTAGCCGCCGGCCATGGCGCCGATGACCAGGAACGGCTCGGCGCCTACCGCGACGGCGTCCGGCAGCGGTGTGTCGGACGCCTCGTGCGACAGGTCCTGCTGACAGGCAAAGAACCGCACGAACGGTCGGCGCTTGTGCGTCTGTTGGTCGCGCATCGTGCCGCGCAGCATCGGATAGCGCGCCTCCAGTGCGTCGAGCACTGCGCTTTGCGTTACCGGGCCCTCCACCTGCAGCTGGACTTCACCCGTAACGCGCGCCAACGTCTTCAGATGCGTAGGCAGCACGACGCGGATCATGGCAGTGTTTGCACCTCCACCGACAGCACCGTCGGCAGGTCGCGAACGATCGCCGTCCAGCTGTCGCCATCGTCCGCCGACGCGTACACCTGGCCGCCGCTGGTGCCGAAGTAGATGCCGCACGGGTCCAATCGGTCCACGGCCATGGCGTCGCGATAGACGTTGAGATAGACGTCCTTCTGAGGCAAGCCATTGCAGAGCGCTTCCCATTCGTTGCCGCCCCTGCGACTGCGGTAGACGCGCAGGGCACCGTCCGGAACAAAGTGCTCGCTATCGCTTTTAATCGGGAGCACATAGACCGTCTCGGGCTGGTTGGCGTTCACGTCGATGACAAAGCCGAAGTCCGTGGGCAGTGTCTCGCCGATGTCGTACCAGTAGTCGCCGGCGTTATCGCTGCGCATGACGTCCCAATGCTTCTGCATGAACAGGACGCCCGGCCGATCCGGATGCATGGCGATGTGGTGGACACAGTGCCCCTCGTCCGCGTTCGGGTTTGGAATCCCTTCGGACTTCAGGCCAGCGTTGATCGCTTTCCACGTCGTGCCGCCATCCTCCGTGCGGAAGGTGCCAGCCGCGGAAATTGCGATCCACATGCGCTGAGCATTGCTCGGATCCTGGATGATCGTGTGCAAGCACAAGCCACCGGCGCCAGGCTGCCAGTTGGGTCCGGTGCTGTACTCGCGGAGTCCGCGCAGTTCCTCCCAGTTCTGGCCACCATCGGTGGACTTGAACAGGGCCGCGTCTTCAACGCCTGCGTAGACGGTATCCGGGTCGTTCAACGATGGCTCCAGGTGCCAGACGCGTTTGAACTCCCATGGCCGGAGCGAGCCGTCGTACCACTGATGCGTGCCAGGAACGCCGGCATATTCGAACTTGTTGCCGACTGGCTCCCAGGTCTTGCCCGCGTCGTTGGAGCGCTGGATGATCTGGCCGAACCAACCGCTGGACTGCGATGCGTACAACCGATTCGGATCGGCTGGCGAGCCCTTCAGGTGGTACATCTCCCAACCGGCGAAATGCGGTCCGCTGACCTCCCAGTTCTGGCGCTTGCCATCCGAATTCAGGACGAACGCGCCCTTGCGGGTGCCGACGAGAACACGAACCTTGCTCATGCGCTTGCTGTCTCCCTGTGTGATCCGATTTGAAACACCTGTGCGAACGTTTCCAGAAGCGCCGGGTCGCCCTCGATTGTGACCAGGTCGGCCTCGAGAGCTTGTTGGGGAGTGAGCGATCGGTCGAAGAGGCGTTTTAAGGCTGGACCCGTGTACACGACCAGGTCTTTCTGGGGTACTGGGCCTTCGCCGACCTGCAGGTTACCGTTATCGATGCGGCCGTTCAGCACCACTGGGCCCATGTGTAGCTCGAAGCTCAGGTGTTTGCCGGTGGCCTGCCCGGGTACGAACGTGCTGCGCAGGGCGATGGTCATCGAGTCGGCGGTGACGATTTCGTCTGGGCGCGGCTCGCCGAGGGCCTGGGCGCCCCAGGTGCCCAGACGCATGATGGCCTCCTCGATCTCGGCGCCGTACTGGGTGAGCTCGTAAACGGTGGCAGAGGCTGGTCGCGGCAGAATGCGGCGCTGGACCACCCCGCGCTCTTCCAGCTCTTTCAGGCGGTCGGACAGGACGTTGGAGGGGATCCTGGGGAGGCCCCTGCGGAGATCAGAGAAGCGCCGCGGCCCGACGAGGAGATCGCGAATGATCAACAGCGCCCAGCGCTCGCCGACGAGCTCGAGCGCGCGAGCGAGGCCACAATACTGGCCATAGCCGCGAGAGGCCACCGTGGTTGCTAGCGTACACCATGGTTGCTCGTATGCACCACGGAGTTCTTGCGGGCAACCGTTTTCTGCCATGCCGGCGCCCAATCGTTCGGGCAGGAGACCGTCCCTCGGCAGAGACCGGTCCGGACGAGTCCCTCGGGTTGAAAGAACCTTCGGGGGGAGAGACGTCCGGAAGAAATGACCCCTTCTGGGAGAATGAGCCTTCGAGGCCAGGGGCGTCAGGCGGTGGGCAGCACCATCGGCTTGCGCAGGATCGCTACGGCTTGCCAGCAGTACCAGGCCGCGATGCTGCGGTAAGGGCGGAAGCGTTCACCTTCGCTGGCAAGCTCCTTCGGTTTGATCAACGCAGGCAACTGGTGGATCAGCGTCCAGCCGTTGCGCACGCCGTAGTCATCGACGGGCCATACGTCGAGCCGCCGCAGCTCGAACATCAGGAACATCTCGGCGGTCCAGCGGCCAATGCCGCGCACCTGGCTCAGCCGCTCGACGATTTCGTCGTCCGAGAGCTGGTCCAGCTCCGCGAGGGGCACGGTCCCATCGGTGGCCTTGCGCGCAAGGTCCGTGATAGCCGCGGCCTTGTTGGCCGACAAACCCGCGGCGCGCAAGCTTTCAGGAGTCGCCGCGAGCACCGCCATTGGCGTGACCGTGCCGCCCAGCGTTGTCACCAGGCGAGCGTGAATGGCCGCCGCGGCGCGGCCTGCCAGCTGCTGGAACATGATCGAGCGCGCCAGCGCGGCAAAGTAATCGCCAGAACCTGAGCGCGGCTCGAAGGCACCGGCGCGGCCGATGAACTCCGCCATCGCCGGATCGGCTGCACACACCGCCGCGACGGCCGCCGCTGAGTCCATTCGTGCAGCCAAGGGTACAAGCTACGGTCAACGGCGATAACCAGGTCGGAGCGGTCCCCTCCCTTGTGGCTGACGCCCGTCTCGGTGAATGACCAGGGACAACGTCTAACTGACCCAAGTCGCCGACCGGTTCTGGACGCACGACCATGATTTGGCCATCGGACAACGCGCTTCCGCCTGCCAAAAAAGGCCGGCGTCTGATTTAAGGCAGACGCATCAACGACGGCATACATCGACCAGTTGGCGCTATCGTCATTCATGAAGTTCCATGAGTCCGCGCGCCAGCACACCTGAAGTCTCCGATGCCGTGGTGTTCTTTGGCGCCACCGGCGATCTTGCCTTCAAGCAGATCTTTCCGGCGCTGCAGGCACTTGTGCGGCGTGGCTCACTGAATGCCCCGATCATCGGCGTCGCAAAAGCCGGCTGGACGCTCGACGACCTGAAGGCGCGAGCGCGCGAGAGTCTCGAGCAGCACGGTGGCGGCGTCAACGAAGCGGACTTCGCGAAACTCAGCGCATTG
>JAFAZN010000042.1 GCA_019239775.1 Chloroflexota bacterium | reverse complement strand
TGCCGCGGCGACCCGTTGAACGCCGTCTGGCATTCCGCAAGCGATTGCGAGCTGGGTCGAGATAGCCCAGCGTAATCGGACCGTAGCGCACCAGCCAGCCATCTGCGACTTCATACACGCCCACCGGTTCGCCGACCAACACCGAGCTGACGTAGATGAAGTCCTGGGACCAGCGGATCTCGCCATTGTGGCGCACACGCCGCACGTGCGCCGTGTCGGAGTACGTCGGCTCCTCCAGACGTCTGGGATAGTTGCGGGGTGAGCGTGTGTACCACCACAGCGGGGGTTGTTGACCAAGCGCTTCGTGAGGTCGCTCGGCGTTGTATTCGGCCCGAAACGCATCAAAACGGCGTTGCTGAGCGCGAATGGTCCTCGCTGGTGGTTGGGCCGTCGCCGCTTTCAACGTGCGGTGGAAGCGTTCGTGGCGACCATTCTGGCTGGGTCGTCCGGGATCAATGCGTTCGGGCGTGATGCCCAGCTTAATCCACCACACCGCCAGTTCCGACAGGCCACCGGCGCCAACGCTCGCGAATGGCGTGCCATTATCTGTGCGCACATGCAGGGGTAAGCCGTATTCCCGAAACGCCGCCTCGAACACCGGTCGCACGTACTGTGCATGAATGCCGTGCTGCAGCGCCTGGCAGCGTACCAGCAGCCGGCTGTGTGCATCCGAGATCGTCAGCGGATCACAGCGTGCACCATCCGCTGTGCGAAACCAGCCTTTGAAATCGGCACACCACGTATCGTTGGCCGCGCCAACCGACCCAAACGGCTGCGTCCGTGGCGGCACATGCGCACGTGGGCGTGGCCTGGCTACCGTCAGTCCAGCGCGTGCCAGGATCGCCCCGCGCGTGCTGGCCACCGGCCACTGCGCCTTGATCGACGGCAGCTCATCTGCCAGGGGTTGCAGCTTTTTCGGTCCCCAACTGGGATGGCGTTCTTTGGCGCGGATGACCGCGGCACACACCTCCTGAGCGATGGCATTCGGGTGATGCCGCGCTGCGCGTGAGTGCGGCTTCAGCCCATCCACCCCTTCGCGCCTGACCTGCGCCAGCAGCTCATAGCCGGTCTGACGACTAATTCCGAAAACGCGACACAACTCGGCCATGCTGGTCTCGTGCTTGAGCGCGCTGACCACAAACGCGAGGCGTTGCTCCATGGGTGAGCTTTCCTTCCAGGCCACGGACCCTCCTCAGGTCCGCACGGTAGGTGTCACCCATGTCCTCGGTCCAGTCTGTCACCCATGTCCTCGGTCTGTACCGGTCCAGGGCGAGTAGCCCTGGGGAGAAAGTCCGCAGAGTTTCGACTTCCAAAGAAAAGCTCGTTAGCATCCAACCCCGCAGAGTTTCGACTTCCAAATCAAACTCGTTAGCACCTAGCCCGCGGAGAGATACTGTAGTGCGCGGAGGCTGGGGAGGAAGAAGTAGGCGCCGCCTTTGGTGGTGACGAACTGCGGCAGGTTGCGCAGGCGCAGGCGGACGGGGTCTTGCGGGATGCTGAAGTTGTTGGCGCCGGGTGGGTGGTAGCCCACCAGGGGGTCAGGCTCGTCGTAGAGCTCGTCGAACTTCGCATTGTTCACCCAGCTGTGCTGGACGAATTCAAACTGCCGGCCGATGTTGGCGCCGATGCAGATGAAAAACAGGCCGCGCTCCGGGTCATTCGCAGGCGGGTCCGAATACAGGGAATCGGGCGGAACCGGTGGGCCGTATTCGCGACCGCGCCGCAACAGGCGGTGGCGTTTATCTAGCTCCACGGAGCCGGCCGTCCCTGGTGCGGGGTCCAGTGAATCACGCGGATGGCTTCTGCGTACGTGCGCTCCAATGGGGCAGCTCAGTCCAAAGGCATCTGAATACTGGTAGGTGAAATCGTTCGCAGTTGCGAGCTGGGCGTTATCAACATCGGGTGACAGAGTGACAGGTGCGCCGCTGGGCCAACGGCCCACCATGTGCGCCGCAAGCCACGTGCGGTGTTGCGGATCGTCAGAAACAGACGCAAGATAGCGCCAGAAGCCGCGCACATCCTGCGCGAGCTGGCGGAAGACCAGGTAGGTGCCGTTTCGGCCGAAGTCCGCGCGACCACTGCCCTGCACATCTGACGGCAACGGATTAAATCCGCCGGCGTTGTCGACCAACGGCCGATCGGTGTACTGCCCGTACTCATTGAGATACCCGAGCACAAACTCGCCGAGTCGAATGGTGTTGGGTGGAGTGTCCTGGCGGCCGGAGATGCCTTCGATGGTGGGTTGGGAGATGCCGTCGGCGAAGCCGAAGTGCTCTTTGCCATCGAGGTCGGTGAACGCATCCAGTCGGACCAGCTCAGAGACGCCGCCGAAGCTGGCGGAGAGTTGCGCGTAGCGTTCGGCAACGGTGGTCGTATCGCGGCCGAACAGCAAAAGGAGCAGATGCGGATCGGGCGTGTTGGGGCCACCCCACGACCAGGTTTCGGGAGCGCTGGAACCGATATCGCCGAACATGCGGCGGCGGTGCGGCGTGGTCATGCCCGCCGTGAACTGGTTGGAGAATTGAGAGACCACGTTGTCTTGGAGGCCGATCGCCGCGAGACCACCGGCGGTGAAGGCGAGATTCAGGGCGAAGTCCGTGGGATGCGCGGGTGCGGGCGTCACCTGGGGCAGCAGTGTGGACAACCATGCGCGCGCCATGGCCGCGTCCTCGACCCGCAGTACGATGTAGCTCGCAGCACGCAGGTCCGGGTAGCCGCGCGCCACCAGGCCCTGGATGTCGTCCAGCTCCGCGCTCGTCACAGGCGGCGCAACCACGCGCACGTGGCCTGGTCGTCCATGGCGCCATACAGTCCGGCGCGAATACGCGCGTTGTTTTCAACATTCAACGCGGTGATCCCCTGGTACGCGGCGTACCAGAAGGGCGTGACGAGTTGGTGGGTGAGATTGAACCGCTTGAATACCTGTTCGGTGTGCGCGCCATCGAGCACCAGAAAGCGCGTTTCGGGATAATCCTCGCCGTTACTGAAAACGATGTTCAGGCCCCAGGCAATCTTGTCGATGAAATCATCCATGTAGTTTTCGAGACTGCCGTCGTAATTGCTGGCAAAGAACAGCCGGCGTTTGTTGTCCAGGAAAACCCAGCGAGCGAAGTGAATGGTCTTTACGCCAATCAGATTGGCGTGATTGAACAGGTGCCGCGCCACGAAATTGGTGCCCCATAGGACGACGCTACCCGTCAGTTTTCGAAACACTCCGGGCTTCAGAAAACCGGCGGACGTGAATGGGTTCTGGACGCCGTGGTCTTCCTGTGCAGCGAGCTTCTGGACGAGCGCGTCGTCTGGCACCACATCCATCGCGACATCATGCGTTTCATGCCACCGCAGCAGTGCGAGATACAACGGTGCCACCGCGAGGATCGCGGGAAACAGCAGGATGCCCGCCGCTCCCACGATTGCAAGCTGGAGTTTCTCGCCCAGGACGTACGTGACGTCTGGCGAAGGTGGAGGTTGGAGCGCCCAGTGGAGTGAAGGTTCGCGCTCCACGAACTCCTGGATGCGCGTGCGCACAATACGCGGTGGCACGTCGCTCAGTTCGGCTGCGTGGTCGTCGAGGAACGCTTCGATCCCGTCATGCAGCTGAGCCTCCTGGTGGACCTGTTGCACGGTGCGGCCAACCGTGTTGACGTAGGTGGCGGCTGCCGGTACGGAATTGTGCTGGAGGTAGTGCAGGAGTCCACTGCGGCCGGGATACTCGGCGCAATGCTGGTAGATCGCGTGCAGTCCGTCACCGGCTGCGGCGACCAGTTGGCGCACGAACGCATCGGCGGCGCCGTCAACGTCCGCGAGAAAGACGAGACGCGACGAGAAGCTTCGGCCGTTTCGGTCGGCGGAGGCCGGCAGGATAAAAAAGCGTGCGAAATGCACGTTTGGGAACTGGGCAAACGGCAGTATTGCGTTACCTGCGGGGTCTTCACCGGCGGACTCCAGGAGTTGTTGCAGTCTGGACTCGTTTTCGGACGGGACGACGGTGACGATCGTCACCGCGGACTGCGTGATCACGGGTCGCTAGTTGTTGAACTGAAGGACGAAGTTGATGGTCTTCAGCGTGCCGTAGTACACGATTCCCAGGAACGTGCCAGGGCTGACTTCGCGAATTTCATCGCGGACTTTGTGCGCGACCAATGAGGTTTGTGAGTAGTCCAGGATGATGGCCGGCTGCGAGTCGAACCAGCTTGGCGCCACATAGACCCGCGCTTTGATCAGGTGGACGCCGAGTGGACCCACCTTGTTCAGCAAATAACCCTGGGCGCGATAGAAGACTTTGCCCTGCCAGGCGAGCCAGCGGGCGAACACCAGAATTGGAAGCTCCAGGTCGGTGCCAGGCGCGACGATGGCGGTGCCTTGCGCGTCACCGTTCGGAATCTCGCCGATGGGCGAGCGCCTGAAGAGGTCGTCAAGGTCCGCCTGGGCCATTGTCGTCAGGTCCTGCAGGGTGACGGCCATACGGGGATCGCATGCTACCAGCCCATCTGGCCTTGCGGCCTCGGTATCGCTGCTGGGCCGCGGGGGCGTCTCCTGGGGCTCGAGAACCGGAGAGGGATCTCTGTCGTCGAGTGCGGCGGCGGTAGACTGCGGCGGGTGCGAATCGCTGAGGTTGCGCGCGTTTTGCTGGCGTGCATTCGACTGCTGAATGGCGGCCTGGCGCTGCTCGTGCCTGGCTTTCTGGCGCGTCAGATTGGCGTCGACCCCGACGCGAACCCTGGCATCCAGTACGTCTTGCGCATGTTTGGCATCCGCACCGTGCTGGTTGGAGCGGAGCTGCTGCGGCCGGCCGGCGAGCGGCGCGACGAGGCCGTGCGCAAGGCGGTGCTCATCCACGCCTCGGACACGCTGGCGGCGTTTTTGGCCGCGCTCAGCGGGAACTTTCCGAAATCGGGACGGACGATCGTGGCGATCTCCGCGTTCAACACGCTGCTCGCAGTGCTGGCGAACCGCGGATAACGCTTCGTTTAGCTCGCCCAGTGTTTGCGTGCGCGAGGCCTGCCAATCCCGCGTTGGTGCGCGTTTATCAAGGTGATGACGATGAGCGCATCGCTGACGCAAGCGTTGGAGGAGCCACGCCAGAAAGTTCGCATCGCGTGGCTCGAGTTGACGTGTTTACCGTGTGGTGAGGTGGCCGGCTACATCGAGGACGGACGCGTGGTGCGGCCGGTGTATCCGGGCGGGATTCGACTGGAGCAGGGCCGGCCGCGGTGCGGTCGGTGCAACGCGCTGCTATTTGGCGGCGAGCGCGGAGTGGCGACTTCGCGGGAGTCGATCGGCTAATCGCGCTGGGCTTTGGCCACTAGCGGCAGCATCTCGCGATGCAAATCGCAGTTCACGCTGACCATCACCCGGTCGATTCGAGCGGCGGCCAATGCCGCCAGTTGGTCGGCCACCTGGTCGGGCGTCCCGAACAGCCAGGTGTTGAGATCGTCCATCATGCGCACGTACTGCGGATTGGTCTCGCGATAGGTCTGCATGTGGCGGTCAACGTCTTCGGCCGATTCGCCGACCGCGACTGGCACGAACGCGGAAAGACCGATGTCCGTGGGTGACCGGCCGGCGCGTTCCGCAGCGTCGTCGAGTCGCTCGCGCGTTTGGCGAGCCTCATCCGGCGTTGGCTGGCCGATGACGAATTCGTCGGCATAGCGGGCGGCCAGTCGCAGCAGGCGCCGCGAGGTGGTGCGGCCGCCGACAATGATGGTCGGCCTGGGCTGCTGCACTGGCTTCGGGGTGAAGTGGGCCTCGTGGAGGGTGTAGTTCTGGCCGCTGTGCGTGAATCCGTCACTGTTGGCGAAAAGTCCGTTGATGACCTGGAGCTGCTCCTCCACCAGGTCTACGCGCCTGGCGCCTTCTGGATAGGGGAAGCCAAAGGCCTGGTGCTCCGCCTCGAGCCAGCCGGCGCCGATACCGAGCTCGGCACGGCCGTGGCTGAGGTGATCGAGGGAGGCGGCCATCTTGGCCAGCACCACCGGGTGGCGGAACGTGACCGGGCTGACGAGCGTGCCGAGCCGGATGGTTGTCGTCTCTCTTGCGAGGCCGGCGAGGTAGATCCAGGCATCGGCCGAGACGCGGCTGCCGGGGCCGCCGGGGTACTGGTCAAGCGGGCCAGAGGGGTAGTAGTGCTCGGCGAGCAGAGCTGAGTCGAAGCCCAGTGACTCGCCCGCGCGAGTCATCGCCAGCGTGTCGGCATAGGAGAGGCCTTCCTGGATTTCGATGCTCAGGCACAGCTTCATGCGGCGGTGGCCGATTGTACGCAAGTCCCTTAGATCAGGAGCGCGCGCTGCCCCACAGCGCTAGGCGTGGACGGCGAGCATGCGGTCGATTGCGATGCGCGCTTTGGCTGCGACCTCTTGTGGGACCTCTACGGTGGGGGCCATGTCGCGCAAGGTGGCGCGGAGCTTTTCTAGGGTGATCTGTTTCATGTAGCCGCAGACGGCGCCCTCGTCGGCGGCGATGAAGTTGCGGCCTGGGATCTCTTTGCGCAGGCGGTGCAGGATGCCGGTCTCCGTGGCGACGATGAACGTTGAGGCGCCAGAACTCGAGGCGTGTTTCACCATGCCTTCGGTGGACAGCACGTACGTGCGCGGGTTCATCACCCCGCGGCCGTTGGCCCAGACACACGCCGACGCGCAGCCGCACTCGGGGTGAATCAGCAGGTCCGCGGACGGGAGAGCTTCCTGCCGTGCGCGCACCTCCTCGGGGCGGATCCCGGCGTGGACGTGACATTCGCCCATCCAGACGTGCATGTTCTCGCGACCCGTGCGCTCCTTGAGCCAGGAGCCGAGGAACTGGTCGGGCAAGAACAGGATCTCTTGATCCACTGGGATGGAGCGCACCACCGATTCGGCATTGCCCGACGTTACGCAGTAGTCCGATTCGGCTTTGATTTCGGCCGTGGTGTTTACGTAGGAGACCACCACTGCGCCAGGATGGTCGGCCTTCCAGCGGCGCAGGTCACGCAGAGTGATGGAATCAGCCAGCGAGCAGCCCGCCGTAGGGTCGGGGATGAGCACGGTGCGCGACGGATTGAGGATCTTGGCTGTCTCCGCCATGAAGTACACGCCGCACATGACGATGACCGGCGCGTCGGTCTTGCGCGCTTCGATGGCGAGCCCGAGTGAATCGCCCACGAAATCGGCAACATCCTGGATCTCAGGCACCTGGTAGTTGTGCGCCAGGATCACGGCGTTGCGTTCCTGCGCCAGGTGACGCACAGCGCGCTGCAAAGCGGTGAACTCGGCCATTACACGAGTACCTCCAGGGAGAAATCGAGGACGCCGGCGGAGTGCGTGAGGGCGCCCAGGGAAATGAAGTCGACTCCAGTGCGCGCAACCTCGGCGAGGTTGTCGAGGGTGATGCCACCGCTGGCCTCGAGGCGTGCGCGCCCATTGGTCTGCGCGACCGCCGAGCGCATCAGATCGGTGGAGAAGTTGTCCAGCAGGATGAGTGGGGCGCCGGCGCCCAGGGCTTCGTCCAGCTCGTCGAGTGAGGTGACTTCGACCTCCACCAGCTGGCCGGGCGCAGCGCGCATCTGGGCGGCGCGCACCGCGTTGGTGATGCCGCCAGCCGCGCGAATGTGGTTTTCCTTGATCAGAAAACCATCGTCGAGACCAGCGCGGTGGTTGGTCGCGCCGCCGATACGGACCGCGTACTTCTCGAGCACCCGCAGCCCGGGCGTGGTTTTGCGGGTGTCGATCACCGTCGCTCGGGTGCCTTCTACGAGCTGACGCGCCTTATGGCTAATGGTTGCGACGCCTGAGAGGCGCTGGAGAAAATTCAGCGCGGTGCGTTCGCCGCTGAGGATCGCGGCGGCGGGCCCCTCGATGCGCGCGACCGTCGCGCGGCGAGTGTTGGAGTAGGTACCTTCGTCCATGCAGCGTTCAATCTGCACGCGTGGGTCGATGGCCGCGAAGACGGCTTCAACAACCGGCAGGCCGCACAGGACGCCAGGTGCTTTCTGGAGGACCTCGGCCGTCGCCGTTGCGCCAGCGGGCACCGTGGCTTCGGTGGTGAGGTCGCCACGGCCGATGTCCTCGGCCAAGGCGAGGCGGATGATCGCCTGCACGTCGGCGCTGGCCGGAAGGGTCATCGATGGTGCGGCGACTAGCGCGGTCAAGGCGAGACCTCCTCGAAAACGGGTCGAAGCGTGGGGCCGCGGCGCCAGTGGATGCGGCCGCGCCAGGTTGAAGTTGGGTTCGGGAAATCGGTGCGGAAATGGGCGCCGCGGCTTTCGCGCCGCAGCAATGCCGCGCGCGCCGCGACACTGGCGATGAGCAGATCAGCCGAAGGCGCCGAGTTGGGGTCGGGCAGGCGGGCTGCCAGCCGTTGCAAGCCGGCAGCGTTGCGCTCCACGCCGAGATCGGCGTCGAGTTGCTGGCCAAGCGCAACCGGGTCCATGGCGGCGATGACGGTTTCGGCCGCGAGGTTTGGGGCCACCTCGGGTAACGAATGGGTTGTCCAGGTGGCGGCGGCATCGGGGGCGTCGCGGAGGGCGGCCTCGGCGGTGCGTGCGCCGAAGACCAGGCATTCGAGCAGCGAGTTGGACGCCAGGCGATTGGCGCCCTGGGCGCCGCTGCACGCCGTTTCGCCCGCGGCGTACAGGCCCGGAACGTCGGTGCGGCCCCAGATGTCGGTGCGAATACCACCCATGCAGTAGTGCGCCGCGGGCGCGACTGGCAGAGGGTCGCGCGCGAGGTCGAGGCCTGAGGCATCGCGCACGGCGCCGGCGAGATTCGCGAAGTGGTGCTCGACGGTCTCGGGCGGCAGATGCTGCAGCGACAGGTACGCCTTGTGGCCTGCGCTCAGGTGGCGGTGGAGCGCTCGGGCCAGGACATCGCGCGGCAGGAGTGGGTCGACGAATGCCTGGTTGCGCTCGTCGAGCAGCAGCGCGCCTTCGCCGCGGAGGGCTTCGGAAAGGAGCAGCGAGGGCTTGCCCGGGATCGACAGAGCGGTGGGGTGGAACTGGACGAATTCGAGGTCGGCCAGGCCGGCGCCGGCGCGCCAGGCGAGCCACAGGCCATTGCCCCGAGTTTCGGGCGCATTCGTGGAGCGCGCCCACAGCGCTGCGTAGCCGCCGGTGGCAAGGACTATCGCGTTTCCTCCGTACGCGTGGTGCTCCGCGAAAACTCCCGTAGCGCGACCCTGTGCGAGAAGAACGTCAGTGACGGGCGTGTGATCGAAGAGCGCGATGTGCGGATGTGCCAGCGCGCGCTCGAGCAGAGCGCTGCTGAGCACCTGGCCAGTGGCGCCGCCGCCGGCGTGCAGGATGCGCCGGCGCGCGTGGCCGGCTTCGAGGCCGAGGTCTCGGGCGAACACGTCTCGGAGCGCGCCAACGCTGCGACTCGCTTCGGAGGTCAGGACGGACACGGCGCGGACGTCGTTCAGGCCTGCGCCAACCTGGAGCGTGTCCTGGGCATGCTGCGAGGCGGTGTCGTCCGCCCCAACGGCCGCGGCCACGCCACCCTGGGCGCGGGGGCTGGAGCCAGCCAGCAGCGCACCGGCCGTGAAGACTCCAACGCTTGCGCCGAGGTCGGCGGCCCGCAGCGCGGCCGAGAGACCAGCCGCACCAGAGCCGACGACGATCAGATCGAAGGAGGCAGGTTCAACCACGGACGGCTCCAGCGCGACGCAGCGAGCTCGCTTCAGGCACCGACCGCTCCGAAGCGGACGGAGTCCCAGCGCAGCTCTCGGGTTCTCGTCCCGGTGATCGGGCCGACGAACCGATACAGCTCGCCCGGTCGGCCGACTTTGCCGACACTTGCGCGCTGGCCGACGGATACCAGGGTCTTGCTGGCAAACAGGGTTGAAAACGCCTTGCGGAAGTTGCTGGTGTTCAGCCGCTCAAGCGAGGGGTCAAGGATGGCCGAGTACACGCTTCGGAGCGCCGAGAGGGTGAACTCGTCGGGTAGCAGCTGGAACGCGACCCACGAGTAGCGCAGCTTGGCCTGAATACGGTTGATCGCCACGCGCAGCATGTCGGCGTGATCGAACGCGAGCGTTTCGGCGGGCAGTCCGCGCACGGGGACCCAGTCGATGGATTGGATGCCGCTGCCCGCGGCCAGCTCGACGTCATCCGAGGCAACCAGCGCCACGTGCGCGACCGACACGACTCGGCCGCGGGTGTCGCGGCCTGGATCGCCGAAGGTGCCGAGCTGCTCTAGGTACCAGTCGCGGGCGTCAAGGCCGGTCTTGGTCTGCAGCGCTCGTCGCGCGGCTTTGTCGAAGGTTTCATCGCCGCGGACCAAAACGCCCGGCAGCGCGAGCTTGTTGCCGAACGCAGGCTCGTCGCGGCGCACCAGCAGCACCTGCCAGCGGTCTTCGATGTCTTGCGCCGGGCGCAGGGTGAAGACGACGACGTCGACGGCAACCACCGCGTTGGGTGTGAGTTGGTTCGACTCCATTGGATTCTAATCCGTTGGAGTGCATTGTAACCGTTAACCTCAGTAGAAGGGAAATATCCCCGGTTTTCGTGCCGGTTTTCGGGGCAGGGGCGCTGCGCCCCTGGGTGCCAGTCGCTCGTCGCGGCGGGTTCGAGTACGCCTCGGTGGGGCGCGGAGGCGCTATGGTTCTGGCTGGTGGACGAGCTCATCGAGCAGCGCAAGGCCGACCATTTGCGGCTGTCGGCGGGGGGCGATGTGGATGCGCTCGGCGGGGCTGGGTGGGACGACATTCGGCTGGTCCATGAGGCGTTGCCTGAGGTCGACCGCTGTGACATCGCGCTGGCCACGGAGTTCCTCGGTACGCCCCTCCAGGCGCCGCTGTTCATCGCAGGCATGACCGGTGGCCACCGCACCGCGCATGACGTGAACGCGGTGCTGGCGCGGGCCGCGCAGCGGCATGGGCTGGCCATGGGTGTCGGCTCGCAGCGGGCCGCGCTGCGCAAAGGTGAGCTGGCCTACACCTACACGGTGGTGCGCGAGCAGGCGCCGACGGCGTTCATCGTGGCCAACATCGGTGCGCCGCAGCTGATCGCGCAGGGGCCTGCCAACCCGCCCCTGAGCCCTGATGAGGTGGCGCACGCGGTTCAGATGGTCAACGCCAACGCACTGGCGGTGCACCTCAACTTTTTGCAGGAGAGCGTGCAGCCAGAGGGCGAGCGGAAAGCGCGCGGCTGCGCGGAGGCGATTGCGCGGGTTGTGCGTGAGGTGCAGGTGCCGGTGATTGCCAAGGAGACCGGCGCGGGGCTCTCACGCGAGACGGCGGTGCGGCTGAAGGCTCTTGGCGTGAAGGCGTTGGACGTCGGTGGCGTGGGCGGGACGAGCTTCGCGGCCATCGAAGGCTTGCGGGCTGAGGCGCAGGGAGAAGCGCGCTACGAGCGGCTTGGCGTGCTGCTGCGCGACTGGGGTGTGCCGACGCCCGTTTCGGTGATCGGCGCGATCGAAAGCGGGTTGCCGCTGGTTGCCACTGGCGGCATCCGCACCGGCGTGGACGCGGCCAAGGCGCTGGCGCTCGGGTCCACGCTGGTTGGGGTGGCGCGGCCGCTCTTGCAGGCGGCGCTCGAGGGGGACGCGGCGGTTGACGTCTGGATTGAGCAGTTTCTGGAGGAGCTGCGGACGGTGCTGTTCCTCACTGGCTCAGGAGATATCGCAGAGCTGCGCAACAAACCGCGTGTTGTGACGGGCACCACACGCGAGTGGCTCCAGCAGTTGCAGTACTGCTAGAAGTTCGGCCGCGTGCCTACGCGGCTTCGTCGGCGGGCACGCCGACGGTCTGGATCAGCACCTCGCGCTTGGGTCGCGGGCCGTCCAGCTCTACCAGGAAGATGCGCTGCCAGTCGCCGAGCGCAAGCTCGCCGTCGACGACGGGGACCGTCTCGCTGGTGCCCAGCAGGAACTGCAGGCAGTGCGAGTGGCCGTTGGGGCTCTCGTCGTCGTGCATGTGGTGAGTGCGGATGCGGAAGTCGTTGTGCTGGTAGTGGACGTTCGAGGGCGCCAGGCGACGCAGGAAGTTCAGCAGGTCCTCGATCAGCAGCGGCTCGGCTTCCTGGATGCGAATCGCCATGGTGGTGTGGCGGGAGACGATCGTGACGATGCCATCGTGCACGCCCGTGCTGCGGACTGCCTTTGCAATATCGTCGGTCACGTCGACGAGTTGGATCGCTTCGGTCGTCGTGAATGCCAGCCGTCGCATGCTCACCGAGGTGGAGGGGCGGTCCTTCTGCAACAGGTGCATCGCGCCTTGAGTATCGGCCGGTCGGTCAGCCGGCTTGAGAGCCGGTGTACCGTCCGGCGTGAAGGAAATTTCAGGCGACACGTGCATACCTCGGCTCCCAGTCGGTCGAGACCAACCACTCGCCTAAGACGAGCGGCGGCAGTGGCCGGCTGATGAAATAACCCTGGGCGATATCGCAGCCCACCTCGACGAGCAGGTCCCAGGTGTCCTGATCCTCGACGCCTTCGGCGACGACGCTGAGCCCCAGATCGTGAGCCAGCCCCACCGTCGAACGAACGATGGCAAGGTCGTTTTCGTCACTCGCCATGTGAGCCACAAAGGATTTGTCGATCTTCAGCTCGTTGACGGGCAGTCGCTTGAGATAAGCCAGCGATGAATAGCCCGTTCCAAAATCGTCAATAGAGACGCCCACGCCCATGGCCTGGAGGCGTTCGAGGACTTCGAGTGCTTGCGCCGCGTCGGCCATGAGGCTGCTTTCGGTGATCTCGATGGTCAGGCAGGCGGCAGGTACGCCCCAGCGCGTGAGCAGCTTGCGGATCATGTCGGCGATCTCAGGATCGTGCAGGTTGCGCATCGACAGGTTGACCGCGACGGCGAGGTCCAAACCGTCCCGCCGCCAACGATTGACCTGACGCAACGCCGCGTTGAGCACCCATCGCGACAGAGGCCGAATGAGGCCGGTTTGCTCGGCGATCGGCACAAACAGGTCCGGGCTCAGGAGGCCATGTTGTGGGTGCTCCCAGCGGACGAGCGCTTCCGCGCAGGTGACTTTGCCGCTGGCGAAGCAGAACTTGGGCTGGAAGTACAGCGACAGCTCGTCCTGCTCGATGGCGCGCCGCAGCTCGGCGACGAGCGCCAGCCGCATCGGGCTGTGCTGATCCTGGTCGGCGACATACAGCGCGTAGCCGGCCTTGTTGCGCTTGGCGACGTACATCGCGACGTCGGCGCGGCGGAGCAGCGTGTCCGCGTCGGTGCCGTGCTCAGGTGACAGCGCCAAGCCGATGCTGGCGTCGATCTCGAGCTGAAGCCCGCCCAGCGTAAACGGCTGTTCGAGCAGGTCCAGCAAGCGCTGGGCAATCACGCGGGCATCCTCGAACGTGGCCGTCGGCAACAGCATGGCAAACTCATCGCCGCCCAGGCGGGCGATCGTGTCCGAGCTACGCAACACGCTGCCCAGGCGTTCGCCGAGCTGCTCGAGGAGCAGGTCACCGATGTGATGCCCGAACGTGTCGTTGACCTCTTTGAAGCGGTCCAGGTCCATGACCAGCAACGCGACTGAGGCGCCGTCGCGTTGGGCGGCGCGGATGGCCTGCTGCAGCCGATCGTGCAGCAAGACGCGGTTTGGCAGGTCAGTCAGCGCATCGTGCAGCGCCTGGTGCTCCAGGGCCGCCTCGGCCTCCTTGCGTGCAGTGATGTCACGCACCGAGTAGATCAGCAGGTGCTGGTCGTCGAGCCACATGTCGCTGACCTTGAGGTCAACCGGGAACGTGTGGCCGTCGGCGCTGTGCCCACGCGTTTCACCCGCCCCGAAATGATCCAGGAGCACGCGGAGGTCCTGTCCGAGGACATCCCTCGTGGCGTAGCCGAAGATGCGCTCGGCGGCTGGATTGAACGAGGCGATGCACTGCGCGTCGTTGACGGTGATGATGCCTTCGGCGACGTTGTCGAGCACCGCGCGCAGGTGGGCTTCGTTTGAACGAAGCTCCTGGACCAGTTGCGCGTTGCGAATCGCGTTGCCGGCCAGCGTGCCGACAGCGTCCAGGAGCTTGGCATCGGGCGAGGAGAACGGCTCGTCCTCGGGCGCGCGCTCAACCTTGAGCGTGCCGACGACGCCGCCCGCGCTGCGCAACCCTGTTTGGAGCCAGTGGTCCGATGCGACTGGGGTTTCAGAGGCCTGGCCGACCCGAACCGTTTGCTCGCTGCTGGCCAGGGTGAGTTCGGCGTGACCCGCGCTGAGAGCGTGAAGAATCTTGTCGACGATGAGGTGGGTGACGTCGGAAACGCTGAGGTCCGAGGTGAGCACGTCACCCAGCTCGTACAACAGGTGCAGCTCCTCGTAGGCGTGGACGATTTCGGCGGCGAGGCTGTTGATCTCGTCCTGCTGGCTCACGCCGCCTCCGCCAGCAGTTGAGTCTCGATCGGCAGCGACACCGTAAAGGTGCTGCCCTGACCGGGCGTGGATTCGACCCAGATGCGGCCCTGGTGATACTCGACAATGTCGCGGCAGATCGGCAGGCCAAGGCCTGTGCCGCGCGGCTTGTCGGTGAGCGTATCGCCGAGCTGCTGGAACTTTTCGAAGATGCGCACGTGTTCCCGCGGCGCAATGCCGACGCCGGTGTCGGTCACCGAGACCTGGACGTTTTCGCCAGCGGCGACCGCCTTCAACGTGATGGTCCCGCCGCGTGGCGTGAATTTCATGGCGTTGTTCAGCAGGTTGGCCGCGACCTGGCTGAGGCGATCTCGGTCGCCACACACGTGAGGCAGGGGCTCATCGAGACGGACCTGGAAGTCGAGGTGGGCGAGGCCAATAAGTGGAGCGAATGCGCGGGCGAGGTCGTTCAGCAGTTCGAAAATGTCCACGCTGGCCATCTTCCAGTTCATGTGGCCGGCTTCGATGCGACTGATATCCAGCACGTCATTGACCAGCCGCGTGAGGCGTTCGGCCTCAGCGCTGATGATGCGCAGGAATTCTCGCTGGGTGTGTGAGTCCTCTTCGTATTCGAGCAGCAGCTCGGAGAACGAGCGGATAGACGTCAGCGGCGTACGCAGCTCGTGGGAGACGTTAGCCAGGAAATTGGTCTTCATCTCGTCCACGCTGAGCAGGTCCTGGTGGGCGGTGGCCAGGTCCGAATAGGCGCGCTGCAGATCCTGACTTCGATCGGCCAGCGTGCGATAGAGCGTGGCGTTCTCGACTGCCAGCGTGACACGCTCGACAAACGAGTCCAGAATGTCCGAGTCGATGCTCACGCCAGTGCCCATCGGCACGCTTACCGCGATGGTCGCGAGTGATGCCTGGCGTGCGGGCAAGATGAGCTCGAGCACAATGACCTGTTCGCCGCT
>JAFAZN010000040.1 GCA_019239775.1 Chloroflexota bacterium | reverse complement strand
CGACATTGAGCTGCTCCCGCCACTGGTCAGCACAGTCCAGGTATGTCCATCGTCAGTGGTCCCGATAACCGTGTCGCTGTCTCCGACCGCCGCGCATGTGCCACCGGTCGGGCAACTGATCGCAGACAGCGAGCCGCGGAATCCGGTTACGCGTGCAGCCCAACTGGCACCGGCGTTGGTCGTCCCCACAACATAGCCGCCAAGCCCCGCCGCCAGGCAACTGGTGGCGCTGCCGCAGGAGATCCCCATGAGCCGTCCAGTCAGGTTCACGGTCTGCCGGCCCACGTGGCGCCGCCGTCAGAGCTTCGTTCGATGGCCCCGTGTTCACCCACCGCATAACAGTCGGTGGCGGTCGGGCAGCTCACAGTGTGCGTGGCGGGAATCGACTGGTTGACGTGATTTGTCCAGCTGGTGCCACCGTTCGCCGTAACTGCGACGAGTGCCTCGATATTCGGAGACACATTCGTCTCGCCTACGGCTACGCATACGGACTGATTGGCACAGCTGATCGATTCGAAAAACGAAGCGTTATCGCCCGCGTTCAGGATCAGCCACGTTCTGCCGCCGTCAGCGGTGCCTAGTACCAGAGCCTGTGGTGTCGTGGACGAGGACGGTGGACCAAGAAAATACCAGGCCGCGTTGCCACCGGCCGCGTAGCACGTCGTTTGGCTCGGGCAACTTACAGAGCGCAGCGTCTGGAGCGTTGGCGACGTTTGACGCGTCCGGGAGCTTCCCATGTCGGTGGTCGTCAGAATCGTGCCGCCTTCGCCAACCGCGGTGCAGGCGTTCGTCCCGCTGCAGCTCATGCCGGCGAGATATGCCGTGGTTCCGCTTGCATGCGACGTCCATGTGGAACCGCCGTTGCTGTCACCAGGAGAGTTCCGTTGGCTCCGCCGACCATGCAAGTTTGCGAATTCATGCAGCTGACTGCTGCGAGATCCGCGCTGGTCCCCGAGTTTTGCAGAGTCCACGTCGCGCCACCGTCCATCGTCGCGATAATCGACCCGCTCCGTCCGACCGCAATGCAGGCGCTTGGACTCAAGCAACTGATACCAGCCAGGTCGTTGCCTTGCGGCAGTGGATTCTCCCACTGCCAACTACCGAACGTGGAAGTGGCGGTCGGACTGACCAGCACCTGCGAGGAACGCGATGGTTGCCGCGGCAAGCGCCAACGCACAGCGACTCATCCAAGCCGGCAGGTGAGGCACCAGGATCCGCACCGCACCACGAGGATACCGGCCGCGCCCGCGAATGTTTGCAACAGTTCCGTGCAGATTCAGTCAAAGTTTTGGTGCTCACCTACAGTAATCCAGTCGGGCTCCGCACCCGTACCTGATTGCTAGTCCGAGCTCCACCCTACGTACGGACAGGCGCGCGTCGCTCTCCCCGCGGAAGACCAAGAGTTTCGCCCAGCCCCGACGGCCGCTAGTATCGAGCCATACAGCCGCGCGAAGGAGGGAGTCCCGTGCCAGTCCTGTTCGAACCGACCAAAGCCACGCACACCACCCTCGAGTGCCACGACGTGGTCGCGAGCATCCGCTTCTACCGCGAGGTCATAGGCTTGCCCACGTTGCGTCGCCTCAAAATGGCGGCGGTGTTCCGCGCCAGCAACGGCGTGATCGCCGCCTCAGTGCAGGTGCCCCGACTCGCCCCGCAACCACTCCACAATTTCTACGCGCGGCCTGTGTGCGACCGTGCCGAGGTCGATCGCGTGCACACGCGAATGCTGGAGGTGGCGGACGACTACGGAATCCGCGAGATCAGCGCGCCGGCCGTCGAAGACCCCAACCAATTTGGTGTGGCCACCTATGGCTTCTATCTGCTGGATCTGGATGGCAACTGGTGGCGAGTGGAGGACAATAACGGCCCCTTCGGACCGGTCGAGATTCCCGCGAACGCCGAGCCGCGCGACTCCGTTGTACCGGCTGGACCAATCAGCTATGTCACGCTCGAAAGCATCGACGTGCCACAGACGGTCCGCTTTTTCCGCGATTTTCTCGGGCTGGATGCCGAGCCCCAGGGTGACGGCCACTATTTCTTCAGTCGAGGCAATGGTGGAGTGAATGTGATCGGCATACAAGTGCCGACGATGCACTACCCGCAGCCCCTGCTCAATCACCACGGGATCACGCTCTACACCGGTCGCGAAGAGATGATCAACGACCTCCGGCAAAGCGTCGAAGCGCACGCGGGCGACTTTGGCCTCATGAAAGTGCTCCCCGCGACTTATCAGCACGGCAGCTACTCGTTCTACATGCAAGACCGAGACACCAACTGGTGGGAGATCGAGATCCTGGAGGAATTGGACCCCTACGAGCAAACTCTGAAAGACGGCGAGTGGAGCGAAGAGACAGCCACCGCCATGGGCGCCCGCTTCGCCCGCACCCATTGAGAGGTCGCATCACTCCGAGAGGTTTGCATCACGCCGAGAGGTTGCATCACTCGGTGAGGTTGCGGCCACTCCGTGAGATCGCATCACTCCGTGAGGTTTGCATCGCGCCGTGAGGTTTGCATCGCGCCGTGAGGTTGCATGACTCCGTGAGGTTGCATGACTCCGAGAGGTTGTTAGGTCCCCCAGTGTCACCTGTAATGTTCATCCTCACCAACGATGATGCCGGTCGACCGTAGCATCAAGCCGACCGAGCGCGGTTGATCTCATCCGGCGTGTAGCGGTAGGCACGGAAGACGGAATTGATCTGGGCTGCAGGAGGGGCGCTCGCGGGACCGAAATACGGGTTGACGTACTCCCAGACCGTATTGCCATCAGGCGTGACCTCAAAGAACCGGCCGAACAGGCCCTCGTTGATCATAGTGTTGCCATTAGGTAGCCGTTGGGGGTTACTGATGAGAGGACTCCAGAAGCTCGCGCGCGAGGGGTCCACATATGACCACACGATGTCGTTCGTGCTGGGGTCTACTTCGAGCACGCGAGAAAAAGGTCCGAAGTTAACAGGCGCGATCAGCCCCTGATCGAAACGGTACGGACCATTGTCGAAGATGAGGTAGTTTCCGTTCGCGAGCGGATTGACACCGTGCGCGCCCGACAATGGTGGCGCACCTAACTCCCAGTCGATCTCGTCCGTCTGTCGGTTAATGCGTACGATCGTGGACAGATGGCGCAAGCTGAGCAGGATGTTTCCGTCAGGAAGCTCGTGGACGGCGTTGGCCCACGTCCAATCCGCGCGATTGTTGCTTGGCATCGTGTACGGATGTGTGGCGGGGTCCAAGTGTTCCCAGGTCCGCCATTCCCAGACGGTTTGTCCGTCGGGTGTCATTTCGACAAGGTAATCAGCAAGGATCTTGCCGTTGACTTCCGTACCCGGTATGCCACCCACCACCTGACTCCCGATCTCGTCCGGCAGCTCCGTTGCACACATCAGTAACGCGTTGCCGTTGCTAAGCAGTCGCGCGTCGTGATGTTGATCCGGGTTGCGGAGTTCCCACAACACCTTTCCACTCCAGTCCGCTTCCAGAACGACTCCACCCGCGGGTACGGTCGGTTGGCCGGCGAACCTTCCACTCGCGATGGTGCCGATGAAGAACAGGGTCCCTTGCTCAGTCAGATAACCGTATTGGGAGGGATACGGCATCTGCCAGGTGTGCTGCACGTTCCCCTGCAGGTCGATCAGATAGACCATGCTCCCAGCCATCGGTGCGAAGAGTGTGGATCCTGGGAAAGCCTGTTGAGGATCGTATCCGCGGAATCCCGTTCCGCGACGTTTGATGGTGTTCGGCTCGATGCCCGACTGCTGTAGCTGATTAGGTGCCTGCGCATATGTGGGCGGCGCACCCAAGGCCAAGCCGGCCGCTGAGCCGGCCGCCAGATGGAACAACCCTCGCCGTGAAACCCTGCTGGGCATTGTCCTGTTCCCCCGTCGTCGTCTCCGCTGTCGGGCAATGTATGGACAGGGCGCCGCGCATGCAAGTGCTCGCGCGGGCGCGCCGGCAAACGACCTGTCTAGCGAAATTGGAGGGAAAGCTCGGCAACAGCGTCAATAGAAAAGCCGGCTCGTCGCGAGGCTAACTTAAAGTAGTAAGGCGAACGAGCAGAGGGTTAAGGGCTTGCCTTGCGACGGCTCTAGAACATATGATCTAGCATGGCGCATCCTGGCAGCGTATTGCTCATCGCTCAACATCCCGCGCTATGAGGCTCGTCTTCACCACTGCCGCCTTCAGGCAGCACGGTGTGGCAATGCCCGGTGTGCCCGTCCTCATTGGCGACGACTTGCGGATTGCGGAAGGCCCTCAGCGATGGTTGTTCTACATCGCGCTCGATCGAGGTCGGACCCGCAGCCCCGCTACCTGGAGAAGCTATGCGGAGGCGCTCTACGACTGGCTGCAGACATGCCAGGCCAACGGGTGGGAGTGGGATGACGTTGAGGAAGGACACCTGCGCGCGTACCGCAATCAGATGCTGTACCACCCGAGTTCGGTGACGGGCCGCGCGTATTCGACGCGAACTGTGAACGGACGCCTACGCCGCGTGGCCATGTTCTACAACTGGGCCTTCCGCCGTGGCCTGGTTGGACGAGTCCCGTTTGAGTACGACACCGCGCGCGCACCGGTCAGCGCCGACGCGCAACTGCTCGCTCATTTGCGCGCGGGCGACACCTTGCCAGCCCTCGATTTGACCGTCCGTGAATACCGGACAATCCCGACGGCGCTCTCAGTTGAGGACCTCCGTCGCGTGCGCGGTCATCTTGGCTCACGTGACGCGCTGATGGCTGACTGGGCTGTTTCCACCGGTGCCCGTCGCGCAGAGGTGCTCAGCCTGGCGGTCAGCGACATCCCAGACAGCCACGCGCTGGAGAACACGCCGTTCGTCCCCATTCCGATTACCGGTAAGGGTGGGCGACGGCGCGCACTCCAGGTCCCGCTGCCCATCATCGATCGCACCAATCGCTACATTGCGGAGGACAGACGGACCTTCCTCCGGCGACACGGCGTCGATCCGAATGCCGCTTCCGACTTGTGGATTGGCGCGGAGGGCAGACCCGTCACGGCCAAGACACTGACGAAGCGATTCGCCCCCGCATGCGACAAGGCAGGAGTACGCGCCACGTTTCACAGCCTGCGACACACGTACGCGATCTTCATGCTCGCTACGCTGACCCGACGGCTGCGGCACGAGGATGATGGCCACGTCAACGCCGTGAAGACGTTACAGCTGCTCCTCGGACACGTCAGCCTGCACACGACGAGCACGTACTTGAACGCTGTTCGTCCTGACCCACAACTGCTGAGCGGCTCAATCAACGATCTCTATCAGACGCTGCGGTGAGCCCTCGTAGAAAGAGCTATTCCGTTGCCGAGACGGTGGTCGGCTCCGACCCGGATGTGGATCCGGTCGTGGTGCGGTTCGACGATCGGCCCGGACGCCCGCCGCAGGTCTTCGACTTTGGCGAGTTCGCTGACTTCCCGAATCTCTATCGCAACGTCGCCGCAGCTTTCAACCGGCATTGCGGAGCCTTGAAGCGCACAACCCGTAACGGCCACTTCCGGGGCATCCACCAGTTCTTTGCGTTCCTTCGTGAGCAGCGCTCATCGGGAGCACGCGTGGATATGCCGGGTGAGTTGCGGACCGAAACGTTGCAGGCCTATGCGGCATGGCTGCAACGACCCACGCTGACGATTCATACACAGGCGGGTTACTACGGGGCGACGATTCGCGTCCTGGGGGAGCTCCGCCGATTCCGCCCAAGCCTTTTCGATCACCTCGTCGTGCCGCGCCGGCAGTTTCCCGGCGTTGGGCTTGCGCGCGCAACCCGGTCCACCCGCAAGCTGGACCGACAAAGGCTCGAGGCGTTGCGCCACGCCGCCTGGAGGGAGGTGCAGGCGATCTGGTCTGACTTCAGCCGCGGCCAGATGCTTCTCGCCGAAGCGCGCAAGCGGCTCGATGCAGAGCAGCGGCCACCGAACCTACGAGATCTGGGCGAGTTCCTCGTGTACGTCGAGCGCGAGTTTGGCGGCGTGCTACCACGCTTTCACCGTGGACACGATCAGCGTCTAATCGAACTGGTCAAACGTCATGGTGGCACGCTTGTGATTGCCCGGTGCTTGTACACCACACCCGAAACGCTGGCTCCGTTCCTGATCTTGATCGGCGCTGACACCTTCGCGAATTCAGACGCGTTGCGAGCCTTCCGCCGAGATTGCGTGCGGCCGTACCCGCTGTTTGAAGGGTCATATCTAGTCCGCTGGGACAAGGGCCGCAGTAGTGGGCAGCAGCAGCGACAGCTGAGCGGGGCAGCGCCGTCGTCCGTGCCACGGCTAGTTGAGCGCTTGCTTGCTCTTACTCAACGCCTGGTCCCGCACGCCCATCCCGATGAGCAGGATCGCCTCTTTCTCTGCCGTGTTCGCAAGAAACGTCATCGTGCCTCGCTCGTCGAAAACACCGTTCTGAAGGAGACGCTTCGTAAATTGATGCGTCGATGGGACATCCGTGATGCGAACGGCCGACTCCTCCAATTCAATCTGGCAATGCTCCGGCCATCGGGACTGACTCTGCTCTACCGACAACGGCGTGATCTGATTGGCGTTAGCCGCGCCGCGGGTCACAGCAGCCTTGCAGTAACGGTGCGCTACGTACTGGACCCGGAGACGGAACGCGACAACGATCTGTTCATCGCGCGCCGGCAAAGTGAACTGCCGCGAATAAACGGCAAGCGGACAGGCGGCGACGTTGAGCGGCCGGCCACCCCGGAACAACCGGCGCAAGGCGTGGGATTTGCATGTGCAGAGCCAATGGAGGGACGCTCGCCCCGAGCACGGCCTGGTGAGCTTTGCCCCGAATGGTTGTGGCCGCTAACAGACCCCGGACTGGTCATTCCAAACGACGCGCGATTCCTGGCGCGGCTGCTTCAACTTCAACGTCATCTGCGAGCCGCACGTCATGAAATGCGCGCCGACAGGTTCAATCTCGTTTATCTCCCGCTACTGGAACTGATCGACGAGGAAATTGTGCCGCGATTCACCGATGCGGACGTCGTTGAGGACGCTGAAGCGCTGGTTGATGTGCTTGCACCGCTTCCAGATCTGGTGACTGCTTGACGCACGCACTGCTCACTGCAGCGCCAAATGCAGTGATAGACGAGCCCCAGTTCAACCCATGGGTCAGCAGGCATAGCCGGTTCCTTGATCAGCTCTGGACCTTCGACCGCGTGAACCCTGGCCGGCCCCCGTCGTTCTTCCGAATCAACTGGAGCCAGCCACTTGGTGGTGGTGCCGCTCTGACCGATGCCCGTTTCGCCACTCTGCTGAAGACCGGCCGCGAGCTGATTTACATGCTGATGACTGCGCCGCCGGCCGGTCGTCGACGACACCGCTCGACTTCTGCCATCAGCGCTTCGCAACATCTCTTCGCGTTTTACCGTTGGCTGAGCGCGAACGGGTACACGCGTATAGCCGACGTGGATGCAGATGCGACCTCTGGCTACCAGCGTTCGCTTCTCGCGCGTCGTACGCGCAAGGGTCGTCCGTTGCAACCCAACACGCTGGCGGGTTACTTCATTGTACTTCTCGACCTGCATCGGTTCCGCGAGCGGCTCTCGGACGGGCTTGCCGAGCACCCGTTTCATGGCCTGGAATTGCAAGAGCTTCTCGGCTCGCTCGCACCGACTGGCGAGATCCCGCACATTCCCATGGACTTGGCCGTCCCATTCGTTATGGTGGCTGTGCGCTGGGTTCGCGAGCACGGTCCCGAAATTGCTGCGGCATTGGAGCGAGCCGAAGACGCCTATGGCGCAGCGGCCGATCAGGGTCGAGGCCGGAGCGCGTGTGAAATCGCCGCCGCGCGTGCACTTCGAGAGTTCAGGTTCGACCGGCCCCCAGTGCTCCAGGGTGAGCCAGCGTCCGAGTTCCTCACCGGCCTTCTGCAACTCCGCCTTTTGGTAAGACTCGCCACCACTGCAAGCTTCATCGTTCTAGCTGCGCTGACTGGTATGCGACTGAGCGAGCTGCTCCGATTGGAGGAGGACTGCCTCGAGCAAGTACCCCTCGAGGACGGAAGCGGCAACAACTTGCTCTACCTGAGAGGCATTCTGCTGAAGACCGCGGGCACCCCGCACGGCGATCGAGTGCGTTGGGTTGCGGGCATCGATGGACCTGACAACCACGTACGCGCCGCCGTCGAATTGGTTCGTCGCCTTACCGCTGGAGTCCGCAAGCGCTCAAATGCAAAGCGGTTGTTCCTAGCGATCGCGCTTCGCGAAGGTAAGCGCCCACCGGACACACCCGGAGGCCACACCATCAACTGGCGCGTCAACGCGTTTGCGAGAACTGTGGGTGTGGCCCGTCCGTGGAGGTTTTCATGCCACCAGTTCCGCAAGACCTTCGCTCGGTTCGTCGCGGTCGGAGACAAGACCGGCTTGCTGGCGCTGAAGCAGCACTTCAAGCACGTCAGCATCGCCATGACAGACCGCTACGTTGGACGGGACCTGGAGCTGCTGGAACTGGTCGATGCTGAGAAACAACACGGGATCCGACAGGCGCTCGACGAGCTCCTTGGCGCGGACTGCCTCGCCGGCAAGCTCGGTGAGCAGATCGTTGCTCGAAACCATCGCTTCCGGGGGCGCGCTGGAGAGCAAGTGCGCAATGACTACGTCAATATGGTGCTAGAGGAAACGGACCTCGTGGTGCTTCCCCACGAGTACGGTTACTGCGTCTACCGGAACGAGGTCGCCCGTTGCGGAGGCATCTGGGCGCGTGTTGGACTCTCAACATGCATTGGTTGCTCCAACTTCGCCGTGGGACCCGCGCACGCGCCCTTCTGGGAGCGTAGACGGCACGATGGAAGGGAGTTGCTCGTCGAACTCGAATCATTGCCAGGACGCGAACCCGCGGCGGCCGCCATTCGCGACATGATCACCCAGGCCGACACGGTTTTTGCCCGCATCCAGGCCGGAGTTGCTCAACCATGAACGCGCGTGCAGCCGGCTCGGCCGAACGCGGTAAGAAGCGGCATGCTGCCACTGAACGAGCACTGCGTCAGGCTTGGGAGCGCCTCCGGATCGGCGCACCAACTCACCCTGATCTCGTTGGGAAGAGATGGCAACTCTCCATCAGCGCGCTATGCCTCGAGGCGGGGCGCAGCCGAAACGCCCTGTACGACGGACACCCGGAGCTTCTTGCTGAGATCAGATCCGCCATTGCCAAACAACAACTCGCTACGCCTCAAGCGGAGAACCACGCGCATCGATCTCGCGTCGAGGAACTTCTGGCCGCATGCCGCGCCGATCGACAGCGGCTGATCTCACAAAACGCTGCCCTGCTATTGCGGGCTTTGACAGCAGAGGACGTGCTGGCAAAGCTGAAACGCCAGGCGCCGCGCCCTCTCAGGATGACAGATGACACCCCCGAAGCGTCCTAACAGGGTGATGAAAAAGGCCCATTTCGGGTAGTCGTGGGTCTTCCGGTCAAATGGGTGTGGCGGTTACCGTGGAAGCATCCATCAGGCGAGGTGCGTTGGGAATGCGTGGTCGGCGGAATCCGCAAGCAAGCATGTTGGCGTTCGTCGATTTGGAAGAGCGAGTGCCGCCGCATCATCCGTTGCGGACCATGAAGCGTTTCGCCGATCGCGCATTGGCCACGCTGTCGCCGACGTTCGACGTCATGTACGGCACGGCTGGACGTCCGTCGATTCCGCCCGAACGGTTGTTGAAGGCCTCGCTGCTGATCAGCTTGTATTCGGTCCGCAGTGAGCGTGCGTTCTGCGAGCAGCTGAACTACGACCTGCTGTGGCGCTGGTTTCTGGATATGAGTCTGATGGAACCGAGTTTCGACCAGTCCACCTTCAGCAAGAACCGGGGCCGGCTGCTGAAGCACGTAGTAGCGCAGCAGTTTTTCGATGACATCGTGCGTCAGGCAGATGCCCTGGGCCTGCTGTCGGATGAGCACTTTACCGTCGATGGCACGTTGATCGAGGCCGCCGCCGGCCTGAAAAGCTTCCGCCCAAAGGACCAGCCGCCGTCGACCACTCCACCTGATGATCCTGGCAATCCGACGGTCAACTTCCGAGGTGAGAAGCGTTCGAACGTCACGCACCAGAGTACGACCGATCCAGAAGCGCGACTGGCCAAGAAGGGTCGCGGCTTCGAGTCGAAGCTGGCCTACATGGGCCACGCGCTGATGGAGAACCGCCACGGTCTCCTGGTCGACTTCCAATTGACGCACGCCATGGGCTCGTCTGAGCGGGACATCGTGCCGCAGCTGCTGTACGACGCAGAGCTGCGCGGTTTTCATCCACGCACGCTCGGCGCTGACAAGGCCTATGACACACGCGCTTGTGTGGCGACGATGCGCGAGTACGGCGTCACGCCGCATGTGGCTCAAAACACCAGTGGAAGGCGAAGCGCTATTGATGGTCGCACCACACGCCACTCTGGATACGCCACCAGCCAACGTTTGCGAAAACGCGTGGAGGAGATATTCGGCTGGCTCAAATCCGTCGGTGGCTTCCGTCGGACGCGCTACCGTGGGCTCGCGCGCACCCAATTGGCGGGCTACCTCGTGGCCGCGGCCTACAACCTCGTGCGCATGGCGCGGTTGATGACGCTCCAGCCTACGGCCGCATGATCGGTGCTGCAGGTCAAACATCGGCGACACCGCTCTGAGGCTCCCGCAAACCCGTATCAAACACCGACCACATGCGATTACCGCAATCCTGAATCGACCGCCGAACGATTCTTCATCAGCCTGTTAGAAGTTCGGTCCGACAAGCTGGTTTGCAGCACGAGTCGCAGTGGCCTGGATAAAACTTCTGTGACAAATAGCGCCTAGGAACGCGCATCTGCTGGATACACCCATTGCTCCAGCTCGGCTGGCGTCTGGTGCTGCTGGTTCCACTCC
>JAFAZN010000174.1 GCA_019239775.1 Chloroflexota bacterium | reverse complement strand
TTGGCGTGCTGCTGATCTTTGCCTTGTTGATCCTGCCGGCGGCAAGCGCGCAGCAATTCACGCCGCGACCCGCGCGCGCAATCGCGTATGCGATCCTGGTAGCGATCGGTTGCGCCTGGCTGGGTCTGGTGATCGGCTTCTACCTACCGTATCCACCCAGCTTTTTCATTACGACCCTGGCGTTCCTGAGCTATGTGGTCATCCGCCAGCTTGGCCCGATGCGGATGGCGCGTGCGGACCGTGCTGGTTCGCGTCCAGTCATCGTTTCACAAGCGATCACATCCCGACAAGGAGCGAAGTAGCGCAGGACCGCTTGTACCAGCAGCCGTGACGTTGGTGGTTGGCGTGGTGCTCGGTGCGCGCGGCAGGGAGCTGTTGGGAGCCGCGGCGAAACCCGTTGGCCGTGTTGCGCGACCAGCCCCCCCGCCACAATTCGCGAGTCGCTGCTGTTGTCCCGCGAAGTCCAGCGCATCGCGGCGAGCGCACGCGAAGACATCGAGGATCTCACCGCCGAAGCTCGCAACGAAGCACGTGCGCGCGTCGGAACCGAATCGAACTAACTTCATTTCCGTCCGCTCGGAAGTTGCGGGCCGGATCCGCTGGGACGTCGACGGACTGAAAGGCGCGCCGCGACGGGCGGCGGCATTGGCGACGGCCCTCCAGAGAGCCGTTGGCGTCACGCACGTCATAGCCAATCCGCTCACGGGTCGTTTGCTGGTGGAGTTCGATCCAGGTACGAGCCAACCTGGAGGTCTGGAGCAGATTATCCAGACGGTCATCGCGCTCCCATATCGAGACCTGGCGATCCCGTCGACAGACGGAGCCCTTCAAGTGGGGCAATAGCCAGCACCGCAAGCATGACCATGAACGTGGCTTGGGCGGATATGTGGTGCGCCTCGTCGCCGACGGCCTCGCACTCGGCGCGATGCTTCTGCACAGAATCACCTGTTTGCGCCGCCCGTCTTGCCGCCAGGACTGGCCACCGGCATTGGTATCTGTGTAACGATCGTCGCCGGCTACCCATTCCTGCGTGTCGGTGTCATCCGCGACTTGCTTTCGGTTGGTGAGCGCGAAGTGTGGGTGATCTCCCCGGTGGTACCGAGGTGCGCGTGCGCATCGAACAGGTACGCCCGAACGACGTGGTGGCTGTCTACGCGGGTGAAAAGATTCCAGTCGACGGTGTGGTCGAATGCGGTCAGTCCACGGTCAACGAAGCGCCAATTACCGGTGAAATCGATGCCAGTCTTTCGCAATCCCGGCGATCGCGCCTACGCCGGCACGATCATGGAGGCGGGATGGGCCCACGTGCGCGCCGAACACGTTGGCGACGCCACGGCCGTCGGCCGAGTGATCCAGCGCGTCGAGGCGGCGCGCGAATTGAAAGCTCCGATCGAGACGATCGGTGCGCGCTTTTCACGCCGAATCGCGCCCGTCTCGTTCCTTCTGGCAGGTTAAGACTGGCACGCTGACCACCCGGTCGGCCACGTGTCGCACGCGTTATCGCGCTCGATCCGCAAACACCACCGGAGGTACTGAGGCTAGTCGGACGTGGCATGCGCGCGGACTTGCGTGGAAACAGGTTGCTCGTGGGCAGCCGCCGCTTGCTGGAGGACTTTGGCATCGCAATTCCGCCGCAGGTGCTGGACTCCACCTACACCATGCGCCGGCATGGTGAAACGGTGCTCAACGTCGGCATCGACGATCGTTTCATCGGCCTGATTGGTGTCGCGGATGCCGCGCATCATGGCGCTAGCCACGTTGTTCGCGTGGTTGGCAGGCGGCGCGGGGCTGTACGCAGGCTACTACCTGCGCGTGGCGCCCGCCGCCATCATCGCCCTGCTGTTGAGCGCGATCTTCGTGGCGTCGACCGGGCACGCCACTTGCAGCGCGTGTCGAGACAGCTCGTCTCAGCAGAGGGGAAGAAAGGGAGCGTGCACGTGGAGCGCCGCCATCCTCTGACGGCCGAGCACGAGGGCGTCCGGATGTTCAAGTTCGTCAATGAAGAGACATTCAAGTCGATGAAAGTACCCGAGACGACCTGAGCGTGTGCAGCGCCATTCGGTCGAGAGGCCGGCCGCTTCCGGCGTTCAAACTGGCATCAGTTCGATGCCTGGCACGCCACCATCTATCACACTCGTCGGCTGACGACGGAGGATCTGATCCACGAGCTGCTGCATGTTGTGCATCCGTTCTGGTGTGAAGGAATGGCGCACACGCTCACCGCCTCGAACGGGAGCATGGTAATGTGCGGGTAGCCCTAAAATGGGCACTTGCCTCAGGCCAGGCCGAGCTGGGACTGCGCCCGTGTCGTGTTGGCGACAGGGCTGTGGCGACCTGGTTTGCGGCTGCCGCTACGGGACCGCAATGCGGAGGTCACGAAGGCTGCATGAACAGTCGATTCCGCCAGGTGCTTGTGTCCGCGGGCTTGCGCGTGGTCGGCGTCGTGGCCGCGACCAACGTGCTGCGGGGCTTGCCCAGAACTCGCACCACACTCGGCGTGGCACTCACCGACACCGCCAC
>JAFAZN010000297.1 GCA_019239775.1 Chloroflexota bacterium | reverse complement strand
ACGTTCACCGCATCGTCCTCGGCTCCGGGATCGATGCGCAGGCGCATCAGCCCGCGATCACCGAGAGCGTGGTCATGCAAGATCCAGAGGCAATGGTCGCCAAGCTCAACGCGCTGAAGGGTCTTGGCATCAAGCTGGCCGTCGACGACTTCGGCACGGGCTATTCTTCCCTCGCCTATCTCAAACGCTTCCCGATCGACGTGCTCAAGATCGACCGTGCGTTCGTCAGCGGACTGGGCAGTACGGGCCAGGACTCGGCGATCGTGCAGACCGTGGTTGGCCTGGCTCGCGCACTGGGCCTGCGCACCACGGCCGAAGGCATCGAGGAGCGGTCACAGTGGGACCGCCTCGAGCAGCTCGGGTGCGAATCCGGCCAGGGCTTCATCTTCTCTCGGCCGCTGCGACCCGAGGCGCTCCTGGACTTGCTCCGCAGCCGGGAGCTGGACGCAGCTGCCTGAAGCGGTCTCGTCAAGCAGGTCATCGAGCGCGCCTCGCTGAGCCAGCGTCGCTTCAAGCAGCCAGATCAGTTGCAGTAGTTCCAGCGTAAGCACGGCCGACCACGTCGTCGGACGGATGGCATCCAGCGGCGATTTGCGCCTGGGCATGATCCGGTGCCGCAGCCAGCCGTTCAGGACACGGTAGCCCGAGACGCTGAAGTCCCATACGGTTTGAGGCACGGCCCCGATTTCGCCGTCGCCGACGTGTATCACCTGGGTGCTGGCCTCGTACCTCCACGAGGTTGGAAACGTCTCGCCCACCGGCTGAACAACGCCCGTATCTCCAGCGACCACGCGTTTATAGGTATGGAGCGCGAGAAGCCACTCACCCAGCGCCGCGCCGTGCGCAAAAACCCTTGGGTCTAAGGTCAGAGGAATGCGTGGCCCCGGGACGCGCAGCTCTTCCTCGAATCGTTGGGTGTAGCTCGGCGCAGACAGCAGCGCGTAGCAATACGCCATCAGCGCCCGAGGCGCGACCGCATGTCCGTAGTGTTCGGCGAGATGTCGCTGAAGGTGCGGAGTGACGTTGGGCCGCAGAGCACCGGCGTCGCACCAGAGTGGGATCACACCTCTCGCGCCGAAGGAGCCACGGAAGTGGTCCAGGTCGGGGACCAATGCCGTCGCGACCGCCGCCGGGCCCGGGCCGAGCACGTTGGTGAGCATCGTGGTGAGAAACACCTGGCGCGGCCCGCTGCGGTGCCAGAGTGCTGGGCGCAGGAAATCGCCGAGGCGCGCATCGGGCAACAACCACTGGCGGTCAAAGGCTCGGTAGGCGTAGCGCACGGGCTCCGGACAGGGCGCGTCTGCTTCGACCTCGCGGAGTGGCGTCAACCGACGCGTCGCATCAATCAGGTCATGTGGTGACGAGGTGACGTCACGATCGCGCGTGGGCCCAAACGCGGCTCGGCGATCGTATGGCGCAAACGCCACCAGCTGCCGCCAGCGCTGGCGCAGCACCTCGGGCGTGACGCCGATCGGCCAGGTGCGCTTCAGCTGTGCGCCCGACAGCTGTAGCGGGAAAATCTCAGTCAGCGCGGGCCACTCGCTGTAACGCGTGCGTCTCACCGAGGACAGCACGTCAGACCAACCCAAAGGTGCGGGCTGCCACTCCACGTCGGTCAGCACGCGGAGTGCCTCCAAACGTTCAAGCTTCTGAGCGCTGCTGCCCCCAAGACGTGTGAAGTGCACGCTTGCGGGAGCGCGCATGACCGTCTGGCCATAACGCACCCCGAGGGCGATCGCGACCGGGGTTCGTATGGGAAAGACGCTGTGCGTCGCGCGCGCTGCGAGGTGGTCACCTTCGAGGTCGATCAGCCACAGCTCATCCAGAAGCTCCCGCAGCTTGCGCCGCATCCCCCCAAAGGCGGGCCCGCGCAGATACGACGCCGCGCTTACGAAGCACACGATCCCGGCGCCGCCGCGCACTTCGCAAACCGTGCGGAGCGCCCAACGCCAGAAGTAGACATAGTCGTTGTAGAGGTTCTTGCGATGGACACCATCCATCGCCTCGGCGAAGTCGGAGACCAGTTCTTTCGCAGCACGAGTGGCGGTTCGGCGCCGGTAGGGCGGATTGCCAATGCACACGACGACGGGTGCGTCCAGCTCGAGCTTCCTGGCGAGCGCGTCCGACTCGTGCACGGAGAGACCGTGCGCTCTCGCCAGCGCCGCTGCGCCAGGTTGCGTTTCGAACAGCCACATGCGCTGCGTTACGTCGGCGCCCGCTAACTGGCGAATCGCCATCGGGTAGGCACCGCTACCCGTCGCGGGATCAATGACCGCGAGGCGCGAATTGCCAAACCCGTCTGGGCACCCCAACCGCTCCTGCAGCAAAGCATGCACCAGTTGGACTTGCGCGTGGACGACCGCCGGCGGCGTGAAGTACACCCCGTGTTGTCTGCGCTCCGCTGGCCTACACGCGCGCAGGAACCGTTCGTATAAGTCCGCTGGTGAGGCGCTGTTCGGTACTGCCGCGAGTTCGCCAAACGCATGCGCCTCAGCCTCGTGCGCGCTCAGTCCGGCTGCCTGAAGCGCGCGATAGCGTTCGACGACCGCGAGTGTGTCAGCGTCCAGGAAGCGGACTCTCGAGTGCGACGTCAACCAGGAATGGCCCGCCGCGGTGCCCGATAGCTTCTTCGAGCACTGCCGGCAGCTTGTCCGGGTCGTCGACGCGACGGGCGGGGACGCCCATGGCCTCGGCCATCCGATCGAACCGCAGCTCCGGCTCGGTCAGATCCATCGCAACGAACTCGCGCCCAGTGGCGGCCTCGCCCAGGTACTCGAGCATATTCAGCTTGAGAATGCGGTACGCGCGGTTGCTCAGCATCACGTAGGTCACAGGGATGCGGTGATGAGCCGCGGTCCAGAGCGCGGTGATGCTGTACATCGAGGCGCCGTCCGAGCACACGCCGACCACCTTGCGATCGGGTCGCGCCAGCGCAGCGCCGAGCGCACCTGGTAACCCCGGACCAATGCCGCCGCCGCGGACCTTCACCAGTTCGCCCGGCGCTTGTGGGGCGATGGCCATCTCGATATGTTTGCCGTTGGTCACCGACTCAGAGAACACCAGTCCGTTTTCGGGCAGCGCCCGCTTGATTTCGTGCATCAGCCGCGGGCCGGAGATTGGGCTGGCGTCCCAGTTCTTGCGCGTGCTGGCCCAGTAGCGTTCGTTGACCTGCGCGACACGTGCCTCGGCTTTTACCTTCCGTTCCTGGGCAGCATCCTTGCGCGAGCCGGTCTGTCGTTCCTCGATCAGCTCTGCCAGCTCCGCCAGTCCAGATTTGGGGTCTCCGAGAAGTGAAATCTCGGGCCGTACGTTCTTACCGAGTTCGTGGGTGAAACAGTCGAGTTGGACCAACTTCGTGTCTGGACCCAGGACTGGCGCTTCGGGTTCAGGGAAGATCAACTGGAACACCGGCGCGCCGACCACGAAGAGCACGTCGCAATCGGCAACGGTGGAGCGAATCGTTCGGGGCGAGACGAAATCGACGCTGCCCATATACAGGGGATGGCACGCCGAAACGTTGAACTCCGACGCATAGCACTCGAACATTGGCGCGCCGAGCAACTCGGCGACCCTGGCGACCTCCGCCTGCGCTTCCGCCAGGTTGACGGAATCCCCCACCATCAACATTGGCCTCTCCGCGTGCACCAGGACGTCTGCGAGCTGTTTCAGCCCTTCGGCGTTGGGCCGCGTACGCCAGTTCGTGAAGGTGGTCGGCGCAATGTCAACCTCCGCTTCGGCATCGAGCACGTCCATTGGCAGCGCCAGAAAAACGGGTCCTTGCGGTGGTTCGGCCGCAATCTTGAATGCGCGCCGGAGCGCGCGTGGGATGTCATGCGCGTGTTCAACCTGGGCGGCCCACTTTGCGATAGGCTTGGCCATATCCACGAGCGGCCCTGAAAGATGCGGCTCCTGGAGCAGCACGTTGCTCGGCGACTGCCCGGCATAGATCACCATCGGCGTTTTGCCGATGCGCGCGTTGTGCATCATGCCCAACGCGTTACCCAGACCCGGGGCGATGTGCACCTCTACGAACGCAGGCTTGCGCGTGATCCGTGCGTAGGTATCGGCCATCGACATGGCCACGCCCTCGTGCAGCGCCAGCATGAACTCCACCCGTGGGTAGTCCTGGAGGACATCCATGAAGCCCTGTTCGGTGGTGCCAGGGTTACCGAAGATGTGCCGCACACCGTCGGCGATGAGCTGCTCCATGAGCGCGCGCTTGCCCACAAGTCGAACCACGCCGGCCAGCGTACCAACCGCTGTGGCACAGAGGGTGCGTCTATGCTGGATTGAACAGGAGGTTCACGCACCCAATGCTGTGGGCAATTGTTGTTTTGCTTCTGCTGCTCTGGATCGGCGGGTTCGCCCTGAATGTGGCGGGCAGCCTGATCCATCTGTTATTGGTCCTCGCCATCATCGTGGCGATTTACAACCTGGTCGTTTCGCGCGGCCGAACGGTTTAGCGCTTAGCCGCTGCCCTTCAATCCAGAGAAGACAAGTTCTTTTCCCCGGGGAAGAGCAGTTTCTCCGACCCGGGGAAGAGGAGTCCTGGACTTCTTTGGATCGCGAACTCGCGTAGCTAGCTACTCGGGGCTCGCGTCAGTCACGGTACTGGCGAGCCCCGTAGCGAGCCTCGGCAGTGGCACCAGGTTCGCCGCACCAGGGCGCAGGCGGTAGCGCGGCAGCGGCCGCACCACACTGTCCTGCTCCGCGTCAGCTGCGGCACCACCAGCGAAGATCGCCTCGAGCTCATCGCCTTCAACGGTCTCCTCGTCGAGTAGATGCAGAGCCAAGGCGTCGAGCACCTCATGTTGCCGCGTCAGGATCTCTTCCGCCTGGCGCATGCCTGCATCGATCAGCAGCCTGACTTCCTCGTCGATCGCCTCAGCCACGCGTTCTGAGTACACGCGCTCGCCAGTTGCTCCGTCGGTCTGACCGAGTGCCAGCGGCCCCAGCGTGTCGCTCATGCCGTAGGTGGTCACCATGCTCCGGGCGATATTGGTGGCCTTTTCGATGTCGTTCGAGGCGCCAGTGCTCACATCACCGAAGATCAGCCGTTCGGCCATCCAGCCGCCGAGTGCTGAGGCGATCATTGCCTCGAAACCAGCCCGCGTCATGTAGTGGCGATCTTCTTCAGGCAGAAAGCGCGTGTAGCCGCCCATTCGTCCGCGCGAGATGATGGTCACCTTGTGGACGGGGTCGTGGTTCTCGCTGAAACGACCTACGACCGCGTGACCACCCTCGTGATACGCCGTTCGTCGCTGTTCCAGCTCCGACATGACCCGCGCCTTCTTCTGTGGTCCACCGATGACTCGATCGATGGCTTCCTGCATGTCGTCCATCGAGATGCGCGCATGGCTGCGTCGCACCGCCAGGATGGCGGCCTCGTTGACAAGATTGCCCAGGTCCGCACCTGAGAACCCGGGCGTCGATCGCGCCAACGTTTCGAGCTTGACCACGCCGTCGATCGGCTTGCCCTTGGCGTGCACCTGCAAAATCGCGGTGCGCTCTTTCACGTCGGGGTTGCCCAGCGTGACCTGGCGGTCGAAGCGACCTGGCCGCAACAGCGCGGGGTCGAGCACGTCGGGTCGGTTGGTGGCAGCGATGACTATGACGTGGCTGTTGCCTTCGAAGCCATCCATTTCGACCAGGATCTGATTGAGCGTTTGCTCGCGCTCGTCGTGCGCTCCGCCGGCCTGGCCGCTGGTGCGCTTCCGACCGACGGCGTCGATCTCGTCGATGAAGATGATGGCCGGCGCCTGGCGTTTGGCCTGTTCGAACAGGTCGCGCACACGGCTCGCGCCGACGCCCACGAACATTTCCACGAATTCCGAGCCTGAGATACTGAAGAACGGCACCCCGGCTTCGCCGGCAACTGCACGGCTGATCAGGGTCTTACCCGTGCCTGGCGGTCCAACCAGCAGCACACCTTTGGGGATCCGCGCGCCCATGGCGGCGAAGCGCTCCGGCGATTTGAGGAATTCGACGATCTCTCGGAGCTCCTCTTTCGCTTCGGTCGCGCCGGCGACGTCGTCGAACGTCACGCGCTGAGCCTGGCCCACGAACCGCCGTGCCCGGCTGCGGCCGAAGGCGGTGTTGTGGCCCGCACGCCGCATCGAGAGCATCAGCACACCCAGTACGGCGCCGGCCAGCACGATCGCCGGCAGGATTTCACCCCAGGCAATCGGCGACGGCTCCTCGACGCTGTACGAAACCGCGCTCAACTCATTGCTGGTGACGCCCAGAGTCTCGAGCATCTGCGGGACCGACGCCTCGCGATCTTTGACGAACACGTACTCGGCGTCGTCGGTGTCGAGATAGGCTCGGTCGACCTGCACGTCAATCGAACGCGCCTGGCCGCTCTTGACGATGGCGGCTGCCTGGCTGGCGGCGATTGGCTGCGCGGCAGCATGTGCCGTCCAGCTAGCAATGTTGCCCAAGACGATCAGGGCCACGGCCGTGAGGATCAGCGCGGAAAGGCAAAACACGCGCACAAGCGGTCGAGCAAGCAGGGTGGACAGTCTCTTCATCTGGGTTCCGTCCGCTGAGTCTGCGCACTCGCCCTGCAAAAACCAAGAGAAATACGCGAATCGCAACCGAATTCGGTCCGACCGTACTGGTGGCGTCGACCATCGGCACCGACGCCGAAGGCTTCAGCTTGTGTGCGGCACCAATTCCCAGTACAAGCCGCCTTCCATCAATGAGTGTGTTCCCCACGGCCGGGACTCAACGGCGCTGGCTCGTTTCAAACGGCCTGTGGGCGAGTGGCGATTTCTTGCGACTGTTCGCCGCACAGAGTGTTTCGCTCTTCGGCTCGGAAATCAGCCTGATTGCACTGCCGCTGACGGCGGTTCTCGTCCTCGGCGCTAGTCCGGCCCAGATGGGCCTGTTGGCGGCTGTCGAGAAGCTCCCTTTCATGCTGGTTGGCTTGTTCGCCGGCGTCTGGGTGGATCGGCTGCGTTGCCGTTCAGTGCTGGTCACCGCCGACATCGGTCGAGCTCTGCTTCTGGCCTCAATCCCGTGTGCCGCCGCGTTTGGCCTGCTCCGCATCGAGCAGTTGTTCGTCGTGGCGTTTCTGGCTGGCGTACTGACGGTGTTCTTCGACGTTGGCTACCAGTCATTTCTGCCGGATCTGGTCGATCGTTCCCGTCTCACCGAAGCCAACGGCAGGCTCGAAGCCAGCAAGTCGCTGGCTGAGATGGCCGGACCGATGTTGGGAAGTGGCCTCCTGCAAATCGCCGCTGCGCCGTTCGCAATCGGCATCGACGCCCTTTCGTTCCTGCTCTCAGGTTTGTTCTTGCGTTCGATTCGTACGAGCGTTCCGCCGAAAACGGGCACGGTGCGCGCGGGCATGCTCTCCGAGGTAGCGGTCGGCATCCGTCTGGTGCTGCGGCACCCACTGTTGCGACCGATCGCCGCCTGTTCGGCGACGATGAACCTCTTCTATCAGATGCTTGCGGCGGTCTACATCCTGTACGTGACCACCCAGTTGCAGCTCGCGCCTGCCCTGATCGGCATCGTCTTCGGCATCGGCAGCCTCGCCGGAGTCGCCGGCGCGGTGCTCGCATCCCGACTTGCCTCGCGCATCGGTACGGGAACAACCCTCATGCTCTCGACCGTTGTCAGCGGCCTGGCTGGACTCAGCATCGCGTTCGTCCGGCCCGGCGATGTCATGCTGGTGGCACTCGTACTCGCGCAGCTGCTGATGATGCTCGGCGTGCCGATCTACAACATCAACCAGCTCAGCCTGCGGCAGTCGATCACTCGCGCCGGCGTGCGCGGACGCGTGAACGCGACCAATCGTTGTCTGGTGTGGGGCACGATGCCGATCGGCTCGCTGCTCGGCGGATTGCTCGGCCAAGCGATTGGCTTACAGCCGACCATAGCCGTCGCCGCCAGCGGCATGGTGCTGGCCGCCGCCTGGATCGCCGCCTCCCGCGTGCGCACGCTCACCGCCGCCGAGGTAGCCGCTCTGGGCGAACTCGCCTAAGTACCCGCGCTCTGGATGGCCTCCCACACGCGCTGGGGCGTGAACGGCAAGTCCAGGTGCGTAACGCCGAGCGGCGAGAGCGCGTCGATGACCGCGTTGGCAATCGCCGGTGGGCACCCATTGGTTCCTGCCTCACCCACACCCTTGGCGCCAAGCGGATTGAATGGCGTCGGCGTGACCGTGTGATCCAGCACGAGCGGAGGCATGTCCGCAGCCCGCGGCACGGCATAGTCCCCGAGCGAGCCACTCAGCAACTGCCCCGCGGCGTCGTAGACCACCTCCTCGAAGAGCGCCTGGCCTACGGCCTGAGCGATCCCCCCGTGCACCTGCCCTTCGACGATGAGCGGGTTCACGACGTTGCCACAGTCATCCACGGCCACGATCCGTTCGACCAGGACCCGCCCGGTCTCGCGATCAATGCGCACTACAGCCAGATGTGTGCCGAACGGCCACATCTCGCGCTTCGGGTCGAACATCTCGCTGGCTTCCAGCGAAATGGCGTCAGCACCATTTCCGCCGTAGGCCACGTCCGCAACCTGTTGCCAGCTCACCCGCCGCGACGCCGCGCCCGCCACGGCAAATCCGCCCTCAACTGGCACCACGTCGTCCACCGTCGCTTCTAACTGGGAAGCGGCTATCCGGCGAGCTTTCTCTACTACCTGTTCTGCAGCAGCAACCGCCGCGCCGCCGCCCAGCATCATGCTTCGGCTGGCGAACGTCCCGGTCCCCATGTCGATCGCGGCCGTGTCGCCGTGGATCACGCGCACCTGGTCGACCGCCACGTTCATGCGGTCCGCCACGACCTGAGCGAAGGACGTTTCGTGGCCCTGGCCGTGGCTGTGCGCTCCCGTGACCAGCGTGACGCGGCCGTCGCGCTCGACACGTACCAGCCCCGTCTCACCGCCAATGCTGCCCGCTGGTTCGACGAAAGTGGAGACGCCGATACCCACCAGTTCCCCGCGAGCCCGCGCGGCGTCGCGTTCTTGCACCAGCCTGGAGTAGTCGAGCAAATCCAGGGCTTTATCGAGCGCCCTGGCGTAGTCGCCGGAGTCATACTCGGCACTGAGCGCGGTGGTGAACGGGAACTGATCCGGCTGGATGAAGTTCTTGCGCCGCACTTCGAGCGGATCCATCCCCAGTTCGTCCGCAAGCCGGTCAATGCCGCGCTCGAGCGCCAAGACCGACTCGGGCCGGCCCGCACCGCGATAGGGGCCAGTTGATGGCGTATTGGTAAAGACCGCCATGGTTTCTACCCGCACATTCGGTATCCGGTAGCAGCCGAGGCCCATGTTCAGAATGAAGGTTGGTGGAATCGCCGATGCGGAATGGAGCTGGGCACCCATGTTCGAAATACAGCGCAGCTTCAAGCCGGTCACGGTGCCATCCCGCTTGGCAGCCAGGTCGACATAAATCAGCATGTCGCGGCCCTGGGTGGTGACCTGGACGTCCTCGCTGCGGCTGGCGGCCCACTTGACTGGCCGGTTCAACTCCAGCGCGTAATGGCTGGCCAGGATGTACTCGGGTGTGACACCGCTCTTGGCCCCGAAGCCGCCGCCGACGTCCGGGGCAATGACGCGGATCTCAGGTGGGTTCAGTCCCAACACGCGCGAGAGGTCGAAACGTACGCCGTGCGGCGCCTGACTCGAGACCCACACGGTCAGCTTGTGCGCGCCATCGCCTGGCACGGCAACCACGCCGCGTGGCTCCAGCGCGATCGGCGCCACGCGCGGGCTGTCCACTCGCACGCTTGCGGTGACCTCGGCCTCGGCAAACGCCCGATCGACGTCACCGCCGTCCTTCTTCAGCACATAACACAGGTTGCTATCCAGCGATGGGTGCACCTTTGGGGCGTCTGCCGCCAGGGCCGCCTCAGCCGAAGCGACCGACGCTTCAGGCTCGTAGTCCACTTCGACCAGGTCCGCCGCGTCCTGTGCGGCTGCCGCGGTTTCCGCAATCACCGCGACGATCGGGTAGCCCACGCAGGCCACGCGCCCACGCGCCAGTGGCGGATGCGGCGGGACTTTGGCAAAAGGCAGCGGAATGACGGGCACATCTGCCAGGTTGGCGGTGTCGTCGCCCGTTGCGACCAGCACCACACCGGGCGCCGACTTCGCGGCCGCGACGTCAAGTCGGGTAATACGCGCCGCGGCGTAGGGCGAGCGCACGAATGCCAGGTACAAGGGGTCCTTGGGCTGGACGTCTTCGACGTAGTTGCCCCTGCCCGTGAGGAATCGCGGGTCTTCCACACGCCGAATGCGCTTGCCGATTGCTGCTGCCACCTACCTCGAAGACCTCCGAAGCCGTGCTCGTCCCCAGTCGGGTCGACCTGATCGTATCCATTCGACTCGATGTCCAGGTGCATAACCACTTCGGCTACGCTCGAAACGGTGGAAAGCGCACCGCGGTTCAGGCATGTCTTCTTCGTCCTCGCGGTAAGCGCGGTCCTGATGAATTCGATCGATTCCACCATCGTCGCGGTGGCCGTGCCGCAGCTGACGTCGGCGCTCGATGCACCGCTGATCTGGGTCGCGTGGACTATTACCGCCTATCAGCTAACTCAGATCATCATGCTGCCGATCGCCGGCAAGCTGAGCGACTCGCTCGGTCGTCGCAAGGTGTTCCTGTTTTGCGTCGGCATGTTCACGCTTGGCTCACTGTTGTGCGGGCTGGCGCCGTCGATCTGGTTCTTGATCGCCGCCCGAGCGTTGCAGGCAACAGGTGGTGGCGGGCTTATGCCGTCAGCCGTTGGGGTGATCTCCGATCACTATCGCGAGCATCGCGCTCAGGCCCGCGGCCTGTTCTCGAGCGTGTTGCCAATCGGCGGCATCCTCGGGCCGAACGTGGGCGGCTTCATCCTCGAGCACTGGACCTGGCGCGACATGTTTTTCATCAACGTGCCAATTGGGGTACTCGTGTTTGTCGGCGCCATGCTGTTGTTGCGCGCGGATCAACCGACTGCGCAGCGGCACTTCGACATTCCTGGCATCGCGATGTACGCATCCGCGCTGATCTTGCTGCTGGTGACCTTGTCAGTCGCTGGCGATGACCCCGCGTTGTGGCACGACCCGCGTGCACTCCTCGCGATCCTGATCAGTCTGACGTTGATCGTGCTGTTTATCTACTACATTCGGCGTGCTCGCGACCCGGTCATGGACTACCAGCTCGTTGCGCGGCAGCCCTTCCTCGCGGCGAACCTTTACAACCTGTTCTTTGGGGCTGCGGTGTTCGGCGTCTCCTCGTTTATTCCCACCTACGCGGTCTCGCACTTCGGGATGAGCCCGCTGCTGAGCGGCGCGGTGCTAACGCCGCGCTCGATCGCCATCATCGTGACGTCGCTGTTTGCAAGCCTGTGGCTGATTCGGATGGGCTATCGCAAGCCAATGCTGATCGGCAGTGCCCTGGTGACCGTCATGTTGCTGTTGCTCGGCACCGGCTGGACCTCGCTGCAGCTTGGCAGCCTCACGATCAGCGGCTTTCCGCTTCTGGCCACGATGCTGTTCATCGGCGGCGCCGGACTTGGCCTCGCGAACCCAGCCTCCAACAACGCATCGCTGGACCTCGCTCCCGAGCGCGCAGCCGCACTTACTGGCGTACGGAGCATGTTCCGCCTGACCGGCGGTGTGCTCAGCGTCACGGGTATCAGCCTGGCTCTGACGTTTTTTCCCGACCGGGGTCAGGGACTGTCGGTCATCTTCGGCTCGCTGTCGATCGCCATGCTCATCGTCGTGCCGTTAACGCTAAGCATTCCCGATACGGCCCGTGAGCGGCGCCTTGCCCAGCTGCGGATCGGCACACCGGCCGAAGCCTGAGCTTCACGAGCCGGCGCGAAGTGCGTCGGCTGCCCGACCGATTCGAGGACACGCGCAGCGATCTGCGTCCGATTTGTCAGGGCCAGTTTCCCCAGAATGTGGGCGACGTGGTTCGCTACTGTGCCCCGCGTGAGCACGAGCGCCTGCGCAATCTGCTGGTTCGTGTAACCACGTGCGATCAATTCCGCGACCTCGCGCTCGCGTGGCGTTAGCCCGGCCAGGCCACACAGAACTGGCGCGGTCGGTTTGGGTGGCTCTTGCGGCTGGACCTGCCCGCTCGGCAGCAATGCGCGATTGTGTTGTGTCTTCAGGACCCGTCGATACACGGCGAGCGCAAAACGGTAGGTCTGTATGGCAGTTGCCCAGTTCCGCTGGGCCTCCTCATACGGTGTGTGCCCGTCGTGCACGCCATCAATCTACCACCGAGCCTTAGCCAACCTGACCGTCTGATATCAGGCCGCGCAGCAGGCTGAGAAGCGCCTCGGCCTGGCGCTCCACCTGCTCGGCGCGCTCCAAATAGTCCGGGTTGTTGACCAGAGTCGAAGGCGTCTCGGACAGGCGCCGAAACGTGGCCGAGCGCTCCTGCAACGAGTTCACGGCGGCCCAGAGTGCCGCTTCGACGGCTTCGCCTTGTTCCGCAAGCAACGCGTCCAGGCTGTAGGCGTGCCCGGTACGACACTCGAATCGATAGCTGCCACTGTCGTTCAACTCCCAGAGCGAACCGTGGCACTCGGGGCAGGTCAGGCCCGACGCTGCGTTCGGCAGCTTTGGACTGGCCTCACTCTCTGGCTCATCGGCGGCGTGCATAGTCACGTCAAATCGTTCTGATTCACTCGACTGCATAGGCTCGTGCTCGAAGGAATGCGAGGTCAGCTTGACGAGCTGAGATGCAATGTCCGCCGCGCGGAGGCGGAAATCGATGGTGGTCGCGCGCAGCGCGCTTTGCGGCATACCCGAAAACAGCGCCTCCTGTGGATCCTGAACGATGGTTACCCCTCCACGCAGTTTGATCGCCGCGAGGCCGAGCGCGCCGTCGCGCAGCGTGCCCGAAAGCACGATACCCACAACGCGCCGCCCGTATGCCCGCGCCGCGCTCCGAAACAGCACATCCACCGCGGGTCGCGCGCTGTTCTCACGTGGACCTGCCTGCAACACCATGTGTCCACGGTGCACGGCGAGATGTCGATTCGGGGGCGCAACGTAGATCGTCCCTGGCTCAATTGCCAGCTGATGCTTGGCTTCCATCGCGGGGACGCGCCCAGCGCGGGCCAAAATGGCCGCTAACGCACTTGGCGCGTCCGGCGGCAGGTGCAGGACGATGAACACGGCCGCGGCGAACCCTTGCGGCAATCCCGCCGCAACATGTGTCAGGGCCTCGACGCCACCGGCCGATGCGCCGATGACAACGATATCGTGCCCGTTTGCGCTGAAGGTCACATAGTCACTGGAGCAGCGGTAAGTGCACCACGAACGTGGCGCCCTGCGGATCCGTCTGGTGGGCCTCGACGGTCCCTTCGTGAGCCGAGACGATTGCGTGTACCAGGTACAAGCCTACTCCAAGCCCGCGCCCACCGTCGGCGCCGAGCTGATAGAAACGCTCGAAGATCCGCTCGCGGTCATCCGCCGGGATGCCCGGACCGTAGTCGATGACCTCCAGAACTGCTGAGCCGACGGCGCGTCGGGCGCGAATGTCAATCCCGCGCGGACTGGCGCCGTGTTGCTGCGCGTTCGAAACCAGGTTCAAAATGACCTGCTGCAAGCGGCGTCGATCTCCGCTGACTGGCAGTTCCTCATCCCCAAGCTCGAGCCGCAGGCTGTACGCGCCATCTGCTGGGCGAATTAGCTCCACCGCTTCCTCGATGAGCTGGCGCAGGTCGATCGGTTCGCGCTCGACTCGCAGGTGTCCTGCCTGCAACCGAATCACGTCCGCCAGGTCCTGAACGAGGTCGCCCAGGAACCCGGCCTGGGTAAGCGCGACCTGAGCGTATCGGCCGAGGCGTTCTTCCGCGGGCTGATCCATCTGTCGCTGGAGGAGCTGCAAGGAGGCGCGCAAAGCTGCCAGCGGCGTCCGCAGCTCATGACCTGCCAGCGCCACGAACTGCTCCTGGAGTTGTCGCAGGCTGCGCTCGGTGACGTCACGAATCACCACAACACCGCCGTTCAGGCTGCCGAACTTGAGCGGCTGCCCAATCGCCTCGAACCAGCGTCGCGACCCATCTGCACTCGGGAGCGTGAACGCCAGCGTGAAAGTCTCACCGCGCGCAGCCATACTCACCGGGTGTGCGCGTTGCGACAGGCGGTGCCCGGCCGCGTCTTCGAGTTGCGGCAGGCTGTCTCCGAACAGTTGCGTGAACGCTGGGTTCGTCAGCGCGAGCTCGCCCTCGCCGTCGACCATTATCACCGCGTCCGACATGCTGTGGAGAATCGTTTCGAGCTGCAACCGTTCGTCGCGCAGGCTGAGCATCAGCGACTCTTGATTCGTGGTGCGTTCCTGTAGCTCGAGCGTGCGCGACTGCAGATCCTCGTTCGTGGCGTTCAGCTCCTCGACCGTTGCTTGCAGCTCCTCGTTCAGCGTCTCGAGCTCCTCGTTAGTCGCCTGCTGCTCTTCGTTGAGCGTTTCGATCTCCTCCATGGCCGCCTGCGATTCTTCGTTGCCCACCAGCAGCTCTTCGTTCGCGCTTCGCAAGGCGACGTTTGCGCTCGACAGCTCCTGGTTCGCGTCGAGCAGCTCGCGCACTGTGCGCGTCGACTCGTCGAGTAGCTCCTGTGTTCGCGCGAGTCGTCGATCCGAGTCCACAATCCCCGAGCGTTGCTCGCGAAGCTGGCTTTCACGCGCCGTGACGTCGACAAGCATGACGACCAGCATTTCCGAGGTGTCGGTGCGTTCGGCCCGCGACCGGGTGATAAATGACGACACCTCAACGTAGCGCGGCGCGCCGGGCGCATCCGGCAGGGTGCTGATCTCGTGGACCGAGGGCGAGTTCTCACCGCCGCTCAGAGCGCGGTCAAGTGCGTCACGCAACGGCTCGCGCATCCCGCGGTGCGCCAGATGAATCACGTCCTCGCCCAGCGCTGGACTGTGGATAGCCAGCAGGCGGCGGGCGGTGGCGTTGATGATCTGAATGTCGTAGTCGCGATCCACAACAATCACGCCGATAGGTAAGTCCAGGAGCACGTCTTCGGCACGCTCACCGGTCGGCGCTGTCCCGATTTGGCGTGCATGTGCGCGCGCCAGCTCGCGGTCGAGCGCGCCGGAAACCTGGCGGACTGACGGTGGCGTCGAATGCGATCCGGTCGTGCTGGCTCGAATGCGGGATGGCGGGATCAGGACTCGCTCGCCGTGCCGCCTGAACAGCTTCAGTCGCGGATGAACCAGGGCGAAATGTTCGGGCAGCGGCGAAGTTGTTTCAGCTTTACCGAGTACCAGGAAGCCACCTTCGCGCAAGGCGAACGCGAACAGCTGCAACGACCGCCGCTGAAGCTCCGGTGTGAAGTAGATCAACACGTTGCGGCACAGCACCAGGTCGATGCGCGGGAAGGGTGCCCGTTGCCCGAGGTCGTGCTGGCCGAAGATCACCATGCCCCGCAGTTGTTTGCGCACTTCCCAGGCCGATTCCAGTTGCATGAAGTACCGCTCGCGCAGGTCTTCTGGCACCTCACGCAACGCGGAGGCGGGATACACGCCGCGACGTGCGAAGGCCACCGCATCGGCATCCACATCTGTGGCGAAAACACGCACTGCAAACTGCTCGCGCTCTTGACCGAGCAACTCAGAGGCGAGGATTGCCAGTGAGTAGGCTTCCTCGCCGGTGGCGCAGCCTGCCGACCAGATGCGTAGCTCGTTCCCGCGTGCGCCGGCTTCGTCGATCAGCCCAGGCAGGACATGCTCGCGCAAGTAGGTATAGAGATCCGTGTCGCGGAAAAAATCCGTGACTTTGATCAGGAAGCTGTTGGCCAGCCGATCGTATTCCTCGGGGTGCCGACGCAGGTACCGCCCGTACTCTTCGAGCGTGGCGGAGTTGGTGTCCATCATTCGCCGCTGCAGGCGTCGACGAATCGTTGGCTCACGGTAGCTCGAAAAGTCGATCCCGCTGCGCGTGCGCACCTGTTCGAGCAGCGCCCGCAGACGGCGATCGTCCTCTGGTTCAACGGTGGTATAGGTACCCGCCAACAGGTCCGACAGCAGCGGCCCGATCGCTTCGAGCTCCGCCACGATGTCGACCGTTGTGGGGGCCAGGGACAACGGCATCTCTGGATGGCTCGCGGTTTTCGGGTTCTGGATCACCACCGTCCCGCCAAGCTCTTTCACGCGACGGGCACCGTCTGCCCCGTCCGAACCGAGCCCGGTGAGGATCACGGCAATGAGCTGTTCGCCGAAGACTTCGGCCGCGCTGCCAAGCAGCAAATCGATCGATGGCGCGGGCCGGCCGCGCGCCGTCTCGGACATCACGTTGACCGTGTGGTCGGTTATCTCGACGTGCCGATCGGACGCGACGACGTACACGACCCCGTTCTGCAACTGCTCCTGGTCCTGTGCAGTCCGGACGGGCAAGACCGACTTGCGCGAGAGAATTTCCTGCAGATGGCTGAGGCGTGACGGGTCGAGGTGCTGGGCGGCAATAATCGGCGCCGGAAAATCAGGCGAGAGCGTGCTGACCAGCGTTGACAGCGCGTCTATTCCGCCGGCTGAAGAGCCGATGACGACGAGCTGCCGCGGCTGGCTCGCCTCTACCATCGCGTAGCTAGGTTACCCCCGGGATGCGCGCCGTGGCGCGGCTCAGCCCATCGAATGTGCGCGTTGCAGCAGTCGCCGCACGAGCCGCGGCAGCTTCCACCACCTGCCGCGCCGCCGCTCCAACCGATACACCTGGTTATGGTGAATCTCGGTCTTGTTCTCCATTGTCATGGTCGTTTCGCTCAGTTCAAGTTCATTCATATCAAACAACGTGCCAGAGACTCACCCATTTCTGGAACACTGTAATCAGATGCCAACGGACCCAACCCGCGTCGACCTCTACTTCGACCCCCTCTGCCCCTGGTGCTGGCGCACCGCCCTCTGGCTGCGTGACGTCGCTCGTCGCCAGCCGGTCAGCATCAACTGGAAGCTATTCAGCCTGACGTTGGTGAACCACCCCGAAGACTACGGCAGCGATCAGTTTCTGAAATGGTTCGAGCTCGGCAGGGTGTTGGTCGCCGCCCGCAACCACGGCGGCAACGAAGCCTTGGAGCGCCTTTATATGAGCCTTGGCGAAGTCATCCACGGCGAGCAGCGACGCGAAGACCTTCGCGCCGAAGCGGGCGTGGTGGAGTGCCTGACCAAAGCGGGCCTCCCCGAATCGCTCTATAAGGACGCGCTCAACGACCCGAATACCGAGTCAGCTCTCACCGAAGAGCACACCAAGGCGCGCGAGCGCCTCGGCGCTTTCGGCGTCCCGACCCTCGCGCTGGAGGGCTCAGACATCGCGATCTTTGGCCCTGTCATCGAGCCCATTCCCAGCGGCGAGGAGGCGGACACCCTGTGGGAGCACACCAGATGGCTGCTTCAGCAGCCGTATGTCTGGGAATTCAAGCGCGAACGTAAGGTAAAGCTGCAGGCGCAGCACGTCACAGCCTGAACATAGAAGGATGGCTACATGGCCCAACTCAAGGTAGGCGACCCAGCTCCGGACTTCGACATGCTCTCCGACCAGGGCGCACGCGTGAAACTCAGCGAACAGCGCGGCAAGCGCGTGGTCCTGTACTTCTATCCGAAGGACGACACCCCTGGCTGTACCCGTCAGGCCTGCGGCCTGCGTGACAACTATGCGCGGATCGAGTCGGGCAATGCGGTCGTCTTCGGCGTGAGCCCGGATGACCAGGCCTCCCACCAGGCGTTCAAAGAAAAGTTCAACCTGCCGTTTCCACTGCTTGTGGATGAAGGCCACAAAGTGGCTGAGGCGTACAGCGTCTGGGGCGAGCAGCAGCGCAACGTGCGTAGCCACTTCGTGATCGATGAGAACGGGAAGTTGGCGGACGTACAGGTGCAGGTGACACCTGAGGAGAGCGTGGAGCGCGCGCTGGCGTCAGTCGCTGGCTGATCCGCGGGCCACCGGCAGGCCGCGGGCAATCCAGCCCGAGAACGAGCCGGGATAGAGCTGCGCGCCTTTGATCCCGGCGAGTTCGAGCCCGACCAGGTCGACACAGGCGCTGACACCGGAGCCACAGGAGACGACGATCGGCTTGCCGTCCAGCACGCCGAGTCGCGCGTACTGCTGGCGCAGTTCCTCGGCGGATCGGAAGTGCCCATCCTTGAGATTGTCGGCCGAGGGTGCGTTGAGGGACCCAGGAATGCGTCCGGCGACCTTGTCGACAGGCTCCACGTCGCCGCGCCAGCGTTCGGGCGCACGTGCATCCAGCAAATGCACGGCGCCTTCATGTAGTGCGGCTTGCAACTGGTCGACTTCGACGAAATCACCCTCGCGTGGCTTCGCGTGGAACTCAGCCACTGGCGGTTGGGAACCGTTTCCTGCTTCGGTCGGCCCGCCAGCCGCCAGCCACGCGGGGTAGCCGCCGTCAAGGATCGACACGTTGTCGTGTCCAAAGTGCCGCAACAACCACCACAGTCGCGGCGCGCCCGCCCCGCCGTCGTCGTAGGCGATGACCCGGGTAGCATTGCCAATTCCCACGCGGCCCATCGCTTGTTCAAACTGCCGCGCCTCAGGCAGCGGATGTCGCCCACCAGGCCCCGGCTCAGCCGCGAGGTCCTGGTCCATGTCGACATACACCGCGCCCGGGATGTGGCCCGCCTCGAACAGCGCTCGCCCAGCCGACGGATCCCCCAGCTTCCAGCGCACATCCACCACGCGCGCATCCCCAGCCCCTACCCGACGCAGCTCCTCGACCGAAACCAACAGTCCCGCCATGCTGCCGCAATCGTAACAATCCGGCCCGAGGCAGCTGGTTAGCGGGCGGCCGAAGGGCTCGAAGCGGACGCGTGCACCGTATCGGTGCTGCCAGGGCGTACCACCTGGGCCTCCGAGGGCGGCCAGTAGCGAACCAACGCCCGGCCGATCAGGTTGTCCAACGGCACCATCCAACCGGTATGCGAGTCGAAGCTGTCGGGCCGATTATCGCCCAGCACGAAATAGTTGTCGGACGGTACCTGGAGTGGAGTTCCATCGGCCGGATAGACATAGTCGGCTCGAAATTGAATGTAGGGCTCCGTTAGCGGCTCGCCATTGATGAAAACGGTCCCATCGCGAATGAGAATTGTGTCTCCGGGAAGACCGATAACGCGTTTGATGTAATCCAGGTCGGGCTCTGGTGGAGCTCGAAACACGACGATATCTCCGCGCTGCGGACCACCGAAGAGAAACTGTTCGCCGACGTGGAAATAGGCAGCTCGGTTGATCACGAGCGCTTGTCCGGTGGCGAATGTTGGCTCCATGCTGATGCCGTCAACTCGGAAATTCTCGACGACCGTTCTGAGAGTGAGCATTAGCGCACCGGTCAGCGCGATCGATTTCAGCAGTTCATTTCCAAGCAGCCGGTGTGTGAGCTGATTGGACTCGCTCCGCCACAGCTTGATTCGTCTGAGAACTTCCGGAGGTTCGGTGCCGCGTTGGGTGCCACCAGGTGCCGCACGCCGCCGCGCCGCTTGGTCACTGGAATCAGGTGAAGGAGAAGGGGGAGGCGGCGCGTTTGGCGTTGGCCGTTCTGTGAACCCGATGAGTCCGAGCTCGGCGAGTTTCAGCAAGGAGCGGAGCGTGCGCAAAATGCCGTGCCGATCCGCCAGATCGCGCACGGTGTGGACGCCGTCGATGTCGAGCAGCAGGTACAGCGTCAGCCGATCGAACTTGAGCTCTTCGTCCAGTGCTGCACCTGCAGTTGGCTGCAGCACGTAGGGAACGCCGCCTGGCCGAGGCAGCTGAATCCGTCGCTCGCGGCGATTGCTGACGAGCCGATCCAGGTACGCCAGCGCATCGGGTCCGTCGAGATTGGGCGCCTGTGTCGGCGCGCCCTCGGAGAACTCGAAATCAGCACTGCCGAGCGCCAGGACAATGAACTCCAGCGCGGCCGCGCCGCTTTCCTCATTAAAGGTGGCGGCGGTCAGGCGGCCATCGCTGAGCGACAGCTGACCGATCCAGTGGCTGTCGGAGACCAGCACGTCACCGCTCTTGCCGAGACCGCACAGGAATCGGACCAGAGAGCCTATTTCAACACTGGTAAGTGAACCGCTGAGCTCCGCCATTTTAGCCAGCCGCTGGGCAGCAATCTCCCAATAGCCCGGAACGACTATACCGAGGCAGCGTGCGGTTGTCAGGGTCCGGAATCGTCCGGCGACCCCTCCCGGACGATCTGCAACCCGACCTCAACCTATAAGGGCTTGTTTGGCGGCGGGGCAGCGGTAGTCTAGGCCTGGAGGCGCCCGGGACCTGGGCTCTGGTGTCTATCAACCACCAGGAGGCGAGAGGGAGGAGTTGAGGACGACGACGGTCCAATTCCGCAACGGCGCAACTGAATGCTCCGCGGTCGCGGACGCCTGGTGGCTCAGGATTCGCGGTCCGCCCCAGCGATCGTGCGTCAGCTCTAGCTACGCACGCCGTTTGTCCTGAGCTTGCGACGGACAACGGCCAGACAACGACAGGGGGCAACTGGCCTCACCGGCGCCCCCCGCCGAAGTGATACGTCCAGAACGTGGTGCCAACGGGGCGCCACACAGATTTGGCATCGGCACCGGTTTTCGCGATGTCGGGCCACTGCTTTGCCCTGAACAGGAGGGATTCTCCTAAATGTCAGTTATCCAGCGCAAGGGTGTGCAACGGACAGCAGCCGCTGTCTCCGCCCTTGCTCTCGTCATCGGTGCCGCTCTTCCAGGTACTGCGCTCGGTCAGTCTGTAACGATCCGACGCAGCTGCTCGGCGGCATTGAGTTTCGACGGTGCCTCGCCCGCATGTCTTGCGGACGCGCTGACCTCCACCGATACCGCTTCTCAGACTGCAACACAGTCAGCGACCCTCGATCCGTCGAGCAGATCGTCAGCTCGCAGCTCCTCTGACCAGGACGCGAGCAATCGCAACAGCGCCTTGCAGGTGAATGCACTGGCTCAGGTGGATACCCCCACGCTGAGTGGCGGCGACCAGAGCAATGACCAGTCACTGCGGCAGTCGAACGACTCCGAGGCGAAGAACTTCGCCATCGGTGGCGATACGACGGCAACTGGCCACACGGCCAACGTCACGTTCGATATTTCGCAGGACACCACTGCGAACACCACGGGCAACCCGACCGTCACCTCGAGCACGGGCCAGTCGGGTGGTGACGCTTCTGCCAGTGGCGCAATCAGCGCCAATGGTGGCAACGGCAGCCAGAACGCCAGGAACAGTGGTGGCGACGCCAACGGCAACTCGCTGGCCGCCAGCCTCGCGGCCAACGTGAATAGCGGCAACGGAAGCGCCCGCAACCGATCCATCGGCGGCGATGGTGGCGATGCCACCTCCTCGGCCGACGGCGGCATGGCAACCGGCGGGTCCGGCGGCAGCGGCGGCGATGGTGGTAACGCAGATACTGGCGGCAACGGCAATCGTGCCACCGCGGCCAGCCTGGCAGCCTCGATCGCAGCGGCTCTTTCGGATGACGGCGATGACACCACCGCGAGAAGCGGCTCGGCTACCTCCGATGGGGCTAGCAACACTGCGGGCAGCGGCATCGGGACTGGTGGCGCTGGTGGCGCGGGTGCTGCTGGCGGCGCGGCTGGCGCCAACGGCGGTGGCTCCGGTGCAACCGGTGGCGCTGGTGGCCAGGCAACTGGTACCGCGACGGCGAACCCGAACGTTGCCGCGAACGCTGGT
>JAFAZN010000251.1 GCA_019239775.1 Chloroflexota bacterium | reverse complement strand
TGCAGCCGCGCTCAAACGGGGGATTTCAAAGGGGGCCATCGGTTTACTCAACCTTTGACCCCCCGGACGGTTAATTTTGCGTTGGGTCCCTGCGGACCTGGCCGCCTGAAGCGATCTCGAACGCGGGCGCATCCGCGGGCGGCACGTGGCCGTTGGTGTGGCCATTGGTCAAACCCTCGGCCTTGGCCACCAGGTCGTAGATCTCGTCGCCCATAAGTGCGTGCTTCTCGATCAGAGCCTCGGCTACGGCGATGACCGCGGAACGGTGCTCTTCGAGCATCATCTTCACGCGCTTGAAGTTCTGATCGAGCATCCGATCGACCTCACGACTCGGCCCGCCGCCGCCACCGCCAAAGGGGCCACCCGCGCCGAGCATGCCGCCGTATGACATCAAGGATCCGTTCATGCCGTACAGCTTGACCATGGCTTCGGCCGTCTGCGTCGCGTGCGCCAGGTCGCCGGAGGCGCCGGCCATCTCTTCGTTCGTGCCGAGGAAGATCTGCTCCGAGGCACGGCTGGCCAGTGAAATCTGAATGGAGGCGACCAGCTCTTCTTTGGTGAGGGTATGGATTTCCTCCAGTGGCTTCCACGCAACCAGCGCGGCGGCGCCAATGTCGTGGCGTGCCTCGATGGTGGCGCGCGCCACGCGATGCCGCTTGAGCAGTTTGACCGCCGCCACGGCATGGCCAGCCTCGTGGTATGCCAGGCGACGCTTGTCGGCGTAGGTCATGCCGATGACCGGCATGCGCAGGCCCCACTCGTAGGTCTCGAGCGCCCAGCGGAAATCTTCGTACGTGATCGCGTCGCGCCCGTTCCACACGGCGTGCACCACCGACTCGTTCACCACGTGCTTGATCTGGGCCGGCGAGTAGTTGACCGTCTCGGCGACCATCTGATCGATCGGCAGGTCGAGGTGCTTGACCTTGGCCAGGTAGTAGTCGAAGATCTCGCGGCGACCGTCATACGACGGGAAGCCGACCCGCAGCTGGCGATCGAAACGGCCTGGCCGCAGCAAAGCTGCGTCCAGCACCGACACGAGGTTGGTCGCGGCGATGGTCAGTACCGGCGGCTGTTCGGCCTTGCCCTTGCGCATGCCGAACATGCGCAGGATCTTGTCCTTGAAGCCATCCTTAGGCAGCGGGTCCATCTGGTTCAGCAGCTCGTTGAGCGCACCGCCGCCACCGCCGAACATCATGCCGCCGAAGCCGCCCGCGTTGCCGACACCTGAACGCGACTTACCAATCGCGTCGATTTCGTCGATGAACAGGATGCACGCGCCGTGTTTGCGCGCGAGCTTGCGAGCCTTGTTGTAGAGGCTGAGCACGCGCAGCGTGTCCATGCCCCAGAACATGCCCTGGATGCTCGGCGCCGACATATACCCGAACGGCAGACCCGACTCGGTGGCGATGGCCTGGCCGAGGTAGCTCTTGCCTGTGCCTGGCGGCCCTTCGAGCAGCAGACCGCGGATTGGTGTGCCGCCCATCTGCTTGAAGCGCTTGACGCCCTTGAGCAGCGTCACTACCTGACGGGCTGATTCCAGAACCTCGGGGTTGCCCTTGTAGTCCTTGAAGCCAACGCCCGTCTCACCCGGCATCAGCCAGTAAATGCGCGGCCGCCCGATGAACCAGAACAAGACAATGAACTGGAAGATCATCAGCAAGGCCACGTAGAACAGCTGGAAAACGAGATACAGGCCCGTCGTGATGAACGGTCCCAGCGTGTCCCACTGCGGGTAGACAACGAACGCACCCAGGAACACCAGCAGGCCGATCACGAACAGTGTTCGGATCAGCGTTCCGACGCGGCCGAGGGCGCGGTCAATCTTGCGGTCGAGCTCGTCGTGCTCGTCCACTCCGAGGTTCATATCGAGCGTGCGGTCTGAGCTCATCCGCTACTCCCTTCGGGCATTAGGACGCGTTGCTTCTCACCTTACTGGACCTTTGCGATCTTGCCATCGTGATCCAGGGTGAACATGTAGGGCTGATAGTCAATATTCGCGCCAGACTGTTGGCGAACGCCAACCAGATAAAACTGCATGCTCGTTCCATCGGGCAAAGATTTGCCACCGATGTACGACATTTCGGCGATTTGCACCCCGCGTTGTTTGGCAGCATCCATCTGCTGCTGCAGCCCATCGCGTGAACCGCCCTGCGAGCTGATGCGGGACTGGGCGTCGCCGTCCAGGCTGTTCCACACCAGGTCGGCGTTGTAGTCGCGGTTGCCCCGCAGGTAGTCCTCGGTCGCCGTTGGTGCTGATTGCGAACGAAGGCTGGCCAGCCCGGGGATCGAACCAAGGAGCATCGGCGCGGCGATAATCGCCGCCACTACCACGACGATCGCCGCCAACACGGCCACCAGCGCGGCAGGATGCACCACGAAGTAGCGAATGCCCCGAACCAGTCCCTTGCGCATGCTCCCCCGTTCGTCCATTTACCTTGCGCGCGATCGCCACGTGAGTAGGGCCGAAAGAATAGAGGCTCGCAGGGGCAACAACAACTAAATCACCGCTCGAGCCGTGGCAAATTCTACTGTGTTTTCCTCGACAGAAGCTCCAAAGCGATGCGATCGGCGGCGTCCCGCGGCATGCTCGCGGCCAATGCACGGCCGAGCTGCCCGCGCCTCGCTTTGTCGTTCAACAGGCCAACCACACGTTCGGCAAGTCGCTCGGGCGTAAGCGCGGACTGATCGGCGACTTCGACTGCGCCCATGCGCGCAAAGGCCGCCGCGTTGGCCCACTGGTGGCTGCCTGGCATCGGTACCACGATTGTCGCTTTCGCAAGTGCCGCCAGCTCGGTGAGCGTGCCCATCCCAGCGCGGCTCACCACCACCGTGGCTGCCGCAAGCAGGTGAGGCATCTCGTCCACGAGGAACTCCACCTGGGTGTACTTTCTCGAGTCCGTTTCACGGGGTACGCCGCGTCCCTTACCCGTGAGGTGCACTACCTGCGCATGGGCTACGAGCTGCGGCGCGGCCGTCGCCACGATACGGTTCAGGCCAAGTGCGCCAGTGCCGCCACCCGTGACGACGACCAGCGGGACCTCGGGTTCAAGGCGGAGAAGCGAGTACGCCAGGGTGGCGTCGGCGTGGAGGATTTCCTCGCGAACCGGGTTACCGGTCACGGTTGTGCGGTTGCGCGGGAAGTGTCCCAGGGAGGATGCGAGCGACACGGTGATCCGATCGGCCACGGGAACCAGCAGGCGGTTGGCGAGGCCAGGTTGGACGTCTTGCTGGTGAATCAGCGTTCGTGCGCCGACCAGCCGCGCTGCAACCATCGGCGGCACCGCCGCGAAGCCGCCAGCCGCCATCGCTACTTGTGGCCTGAACCGCCGCGCAACGGCATATGCCTGACCGATACCCGCTATCACCCGAAATGGATCAGTCAGGTTTTGAAGGTCCCAGTACCTGCGGAGCTTGCCACTCTGGACGCTTACGAACGGGATCTGATGGGCGGCAGCGAGCTGCGCCTCGGGGCCGTCACGGGTGCCGACGTACAGCAGCTCGACGTCGGGCAAGTGCCTGCGCAGCGCTTGTGCGACCGCCAGCACAGGCGTTGCCGACCCGCCTGAGCCGCCACCGGCGAGCAAGACACGCGCTGTCACTCCTCGACTGCGTAGGTGGTGCGATTGCGCGAGCGCTCCTGGTAGCGCTCCAACGCCAGCTCGGCGATCCGCGTGACCAGCTCTGGAAACGGAACGCCGCTGGCCTCCCACAGCTTCGGATACATGCTGATCTCGGTGAAGCCGGGCATCGTGTTGATCTCGTTCACGTACAGTCGTTCGGTGCCGCGCTCGAGGAAGAAGTCGACGCGGGCGAGCCCACTCGCGGTGACCGCCTTGAACGCGGCGACGGCCAGTCGACGAACCTCGTCGCTGATGTGCGCTGGCACGTCCGCTGGAATGATCGCTTGCGAGCCGTTGTCGATGTACTTCGCGCGGTAGTCGTAGAACTCCGCGCCAGGCAGAATCTCGCCCACCACCGAAGCCGTCGGCTCTTCATTCCCGAGGACGCCAACCTCCAGTTCTCGAGCATCAACGCCGCGTTCCACGATCAACTTCGCGTCGTACTGCGCGGCGACCTTTAGGCCCTGATCGAGCTCGGTGCGGTTCGATGCCTTCGAGACGCCCACACTGGAGCCGAGGTTCGCCGGTTTGGTGAAGCATGGATAGCCCAGCGACTGTTCGATGAGGTCCATCACAACCTGGGGTGAACGCTCCAGGTCGCGCCGGGTCACGCTGAGGTAATCGGCCACCGGCAGACCCATGCCGCGCCACAGCGTCTTCTGCACCACCTTGTCCATACCCAGTGCGGAGCCGAGCACACCGGCACCCGCGTACGGCACCGCAGCCAGCTCGAAGAGGCCCTGCACCGTGCCGTCCTCACCATAGGTCCCGTGCAGCACAGGAAACAGCACATCTAGGCCGGCCAGGCCGGCCTGGCCGGCCTGGCCGGCCAGATCTTCGATCGGCGGTGCTTCGCCGTTCGTTGGCTGAACGGCGACCAAGCCGTACGCGCCAGGTTGGGGGAGCATCGCGACCGCACGTTCGGAGGTGTGCTCGCCCGACGAGAGCGCGTGCAGCGGATCGCCGCCGACGAGCCAGCGGCCCTCGGAGGTGATGCCAATCGGGACGACCTCGTGTCCGGCCTGTTGGAGCGCGTGTATGACCGCGCGCGCGGAGTGGAGCGAAACCTGGTGCTCGCCGGAGCGGCCACCGAACAAGACGCCAACGCGCACGATCTAAGGGTAAACTACTGTGCGGTACAAGGTACCTTGTGGTACACTGCTGGTGTGGACGTGGACGGGCGCGACTGGTTGGCTCAGGCGCGACGTGGCGTCATTGAGCTCTGCGTACTGCAGCTCATCGCCCAGCAAGCCCGTTACGGTTACGAACTCTCTACCGCGCTTGCCCAACTCGGAAAACCGCTGGCGGCCACCGAAGGCACGCTGTATCCGTTGTTGCGCAGGCTGCAGCGAGAAGGTGTCGTCGAGGCCACCTGGCAGGAATCGCGCGACGGGCCGCCGCGCAAGTACTACCACCTCTCGGCCGCTGGCAGACGCCTGCTCCAGGCACAGGGCGCGGAATGGGAGGAGCTGACCCAGGCGGTCGCAAACCTGCGAAACGTTGATAAAGCCAACCACGCGGACGAGGAGGTCCCCGATGGATCAGGATCCCAACGCCAGCCAGCGCTACCTCGACGAGCTCACTAGGCAGCTGGCGCGTCTGCCAGACGCCGAGCGCGAGGACGCTGTTCGCGAAATCGAGGCGCATATCGCGGACGCACGCCGTTCGGGGACGCCATTGGCCGTGGTGCTCTCGCGCCTGGGCGACCCGTCACTGCTGGCGCGCGCCTACGAATCGGATTTCCTTCTGCAGCAGCCCCTACCCGCAGACCTCGAGACACCAAGCGATGCGCAAACGGGAAGAGTGGTGCGTATTGTCGGTCCAGTCTTAGATGTGCAGTTTCAGCCCAACCGCCTGCCCGAGATCCATCACGCCCTCGAAATCGACACTGACGATGGCGGAACACTGGTGCTGGAGGTCCAGCAGCTGCTTGGCAACAACCTGGTGCGCACGGTTGCGATGGGTGCCACCGACGGCTTGCGGCGCGGCATGCTCGCGCACAACACGGGGGCGCCAATTACCGTGCCGGTGGGCGCGGCCACACTCGGGCGTGTTCTCGACGTGCTGGGACATCCCATCGACGAGGGCGGGCCAATCCAGGCGGAGACACAGATGGCGATCCATCGGCCTGCCCCGGCGCTGGTCGAGCAGACCGTCGACCCCGAGATGTTCGAGACCGGTCTCAAGGTCATCGATCTGATCGCGCCATTTCCACGCGGCGGCAAGGTCGGCATCCTCGGCGGCGCGGGTGTTGGCAAGACCATCATCATTCAGGAGCTGATCCGTAACGTCGCGCACGAGCACGGTGGCTATTCCGTGTTCGCTGGGGTTGGCGAGCGTACGCGCGAAGGCAACGACCTGTACCACGACCTGCAGGAACGCCAGGTACTGGACAAGGTGGCTCTGGTCTTCGGCCAGATGAACGAGCCGCCAGGCGCGCGTCAGCGCGTCGCACTCACGGGCGTCACGCTGGCCGAATACTTCCGTGACCAGGGCCGGGACGTTCTTCTCTTCATCGACAACATCTTCCGCTTCACCCAGGCTGGTGCGGAGGTCTCCGCGCTACTCGGCCGTTTGCCTTCAGCCGTGGGCTACCAACCCACGCTTGCCAACGAAATGGGCCAGCTGCAGGAGCGCATCACCTCCACCCGCACCGGGTCTATCACGTCCTTGCAGGCCGTGTTCGTTCCCGCGGACGACTACACCGACCCAGCGCCGGCCACGACGTTTGCGCATCTCGATGCGACCATCAGCCTGGAACGCTCGATCATGGAGCGCGGCCTGTTTCCTGCCGTTGATCCGCTTGCGTCGACGAGCCACATCCTCGATGCGCGCGTGGTGGGCGCCGAGCATTACAGAGTCGCACGCGAAGTGCAGCGCGTGCTGCAGCGCAACAAGGAGCTTCAGGAAATCATCGCGATCCTCGGTTTCGACGAGCTCTCGGAAGACGACCGACAGGTCGTGAGCCGCGCGCGGCGGCTCGAGCGCTTTCTCAGTCAGCCGATGTTCGTCGCCGAGGTTTTCACCGGGTTGGCTGGCCAGTATGTGCCGGTGGCTGAGACGGTACGTGGCGCGCGCGAGATCCTCGATGGCCAGTGGGATCACTTGCCGGAGTCCGCGTTCCTGTACATCGGCCGAGTGGAAGAAGCCGCGACTAAAGCGGCCGCCGTCGCGGTTTAGTCGACTTCGACGGCTTCGCGCACTTCCACTTTCAGGGCGCCGGCTTCCAGCATCTCCACGCGGAGTCGATGGCCCTCGCGAAAGACGTCAAAGTCGACCTCGGTGGCGCCCACGCGCAAACCTCGATAGCTCACCTGGCTGAGCCACTCCGGAAGGGTGGGGCGCAGGCGAACTACGCCAGTCAGGGCGTCCGCTTCAAGACCCAGCAGCGCCTGCAGCAACATGAATGCGCTGCCTGCAGCCCAGCCTTGTGGGCTGCAGCCCACCGGATATTGGGCGGGTGCCGAGGAATGCCGCGGATCGCGCGGGAAGCCGCACCACAGCTCGGGAAAGCGTGCGCCAGGGAAGAGCAGGCCTGCCTCGAAGATCTGGGTTGCGACACGCCCAGCGGGTTCGTCGGCGCCAGAACGCTTCATGCCCAATGCGACGAGTGCGTTGTCGTGCGGCCACACCGACCCGTTGTGGTAGCTCATCGGGTTGTAGGTTGGTGCGCGGGCTGAGAGCGTACGGATCCCCCAACCGCACAGGAGGTCGTCTGCCACGAGGCGACGCGCCGTGACCGCCGCCGCGCTGTCCGGCAGGAGGCCGGCCCACAGGGCGTGGCCCGGGTTCGTGGTGACGGTCTCAATAGGGCGTCCGCGCGCGTCGATGCCCATTGCCCAGTACGGGCCAGCGGAGTCTTCGATGCGGAAGCGCTCGAGAAACTGTGCGCGCAGGCGTTCCCCCGCGGCGCGTTGTGCACGCTCGTTTTCGGAGTCGCCGAAGCACCTATAGATGCGCGCCATGGCTCGGTGTGCGGCGAAGGCATACGCCTGGACCTCCGCCAGAGCAACTGGCTGCTCGGCAGGTGAACCATCTGCGTGGTTCATCGAGTCGGGCGAGTCCTTCCACCCTTGATCTCCCAGCCCATAGTTGGGATAGCGGTTGCACGTGAGAAACCCACTGCCATCGGGGTCGCCGTAAGCCGCCATCCATTCGAGTGCGGCCTCGGCGTTTGGCAACAGCTCACGCGCAAGCGCGAGGTCGCCAGTCCAGCTCAGGTACTCCCCTAAGGCGACCAGGAACAACGGCGTCGAGTCGATGCTGCCGTAGAAGATGCTGTCCTGCATCGAGCCGGTCACGCCTGGCCGCACTTCGTGGAGGATCTTGCCGGGCGCTTCGCCCCGCTGTGCGTTGACGTGCTTCCCCTGGAAGCGGGCCAGGAATCGCAGCGTCCCGCGCGCGATGTGGGGCTGGAGCGACAGCGTTTGCATCGAGACGATCAGACTGTCGCGACCGAACGGCACCGCGAACCATGGGATTCCTGCAGCCGGAACCAGGTCGCCATCGAATGACTCAACCAGCAGCCGCACGTCCAGCACTGCGCGATGCAGTATCTGGTCGAACAACTCGTTGTCGGTCTCGATGCGCGTCGACTTCGATTGCCACTCGTCGTAGCTGGCGCGGACGGCCTCGGATGCGGCGTCCAGCGTCTCCTGGGTGAGGACTCTCACGCCAGTCGCGGGGGTCGGTCCCGCGTCTTCATCCGTTTCGGGCGTCACGTTCACGTCGATCGAGCACGGCACATTCGGGGGCAGTTCGATCGCGAACTGTGCCGCCGCAATTGGCGGCACAACCGTGCCCTCGTCGCGCTGGTCGAGGCTCAGTCCAGGTGCTTCGGCGCGGCTGCGTCGCTTCAGCCTGGGATTGACGATCTCGATGTGCTCGGGCGGCGGATCGAACACCACGTGCGTTCGACGGCGGGCGCCGGTGCGACTTCGGTAGCCGAGGACAATCCTGTCGGTTTTGACCTGGATCGGCTCAATCTCGTCCGTTCCGGCGTCACCGTCGAGCGAGAAGCCGCGCACGTCGAACATGTCGCGGAAATCCGAGCCGCACGTGAAACGGACGATCAGCGTGATTGGATGCGGGTTGTAGTTGAGCAGATGCACCCGTTCATGCACGCTGCTGGAGACGAAGCGCTGCCGATTGATGCTGATGGTGCGCGGCTCGGCCAGCACCCGGCCGTCTGGGCCAAGCAGCAGGTCGTTGGTGAACTGCAGGTTGCTCAGGAAGTTCAGCTCGCCGGCCGAGGAAAGTAGCGTCAGGCGTGTGCCGTTTACGGCCATCTCGAACAGGCTGAGGTGGCGACGGTCGCGGTAGTACAGCCCCTGGCCTTCGAGATTGAGCGCCTTGATGTCTCCGTCGCGATCGGCGACGACGAACAACTGGCCTTCTTTGAGCACGGTCCGCTCGGTGACCGAGCCAAACTGGGTCGAAGCCATGAGCAGTCAGCTAAAAGCTAACAGCTAGAGTTGGATGATCTCCTCGCGGCCCTCGCCGACACCGATGAGCTGCACGGGTGCCTCGAGCAGCACCTCGAGGCGCCGCACATAGGCCTGCGCATTGGGCGGCAGATCCGCCCAGCCGCGCGCATCGGTCAGTGGTTCTTCCCACCCGGCGAAGGTCTCATACACCGGGATGCAGCGGTCCAGGCTGTCCACCTGACTTGGGAAGTACTCGATGCGTTCGCCGTCAAGCTCGTAGGCGGTGCAGACCTTCAGCTCAGAAAAACCGGTGAGAAGGTCCATGCGGGTGAGCGCAATTCCGTCGAAGGCATTAATGCGCGACGAGTGGCGGCTCGCGACCGCATCGAACCACCCAACACGGCGTGGGCGACCGGTGGTCGTGCCGTATTCATGCCCAATTTCGCGGATGCGGTCCGATGTGGCATCGGACAGCTCTGTGGGGAATGGTCCTTCGCCCACGCGCGAGCAGTATGCCTTGTACACCCCGATTGCGCGAGTGAGCCGCCGTGGCCCGATGCCCGAGCCCTGCAGTAGGCCCGCAACCGTGCAGTTGGAGCTCGTCACATACGGATAGGTTCCATGGTCGAGATCCAACAACGTCGCGTGCGCGCCCTCCAGGACTACTTGCCTGCCTCTGGCGACTGCCTCATCAACCAGTGGTTGTGTCTCCGCGATGTACGGCTTCAGCCGCTCGGTATATGCGAGGTATTCGTCCGCGATGGCGTCCGCATCGGGCCGTGCCACGCCGACGGCGGCCAGCTCGTGGTACTTACGGTCGAGGACGAAATGCAGCTTCTCGCGGAAGGTCACCGGGTTGAGCAGATCGCCCACGCGCAGGCCAACGCGTCGCGCCTTGTCGACGTACGTCGGGCCGATGCCACGACCGGTCGTGCCGAGGCGTTTTTCTTCGCGCGCTTCGTCTTCGGCGCGATCCAGGGTCTGGTGATACGGCATCACCAGGTGCGCGGCAGTGCTCACGCGCAGCCCGGCGGTATCGATCTCACGCGCGCCCAGCTCATCCAGCTCCGCAACCAGCAGTCCGGGATGCACGGCCACGCCTGGCCCGATGATGGCCAGCGCTCGCGGATTGAAAATACCCGCGGGAATCAGGTGGACGGCGAAGCGGCCCTGCTCGTTGACCACGGTGTGCCCGGCGTTGGCTCCACCGTGGCCGCGAATCACCAGGTCCGCTTCACGCGAGAGCAAGTTGATGACTTTGCCCTTGCCCTCGTCGCCCCAGTGGCCGCCGACAACTGCTGTGACAGGCACGCGCTAAGGCTACCCGATCTATCTGGCGAAGGCGGATCGGTCGGCGTAGTTGCGCGCGTAGTAGGTCTGGTGCGTTTCGCCGCTTTTAATCGAACGCCACCATTCTTGGTGTTCCGCGTACCAGCGCACCGTTTGTTCGAGCCCATCAGCGAAGGTCCAGCGCGGCTTCCAACCAAGTGCCACCAGCTTCGACGCGTCCACGCGATAGCGGCGGTCATGCGCTGGACGGTCCACCACGTGTTGCAGCAGAGTTTCGGACTTGCCCAGAAGAGAGAGGATGCGCCGCGAAACGTCCAGGTTCACCAGCAGTGAGTCTTCCGGCTCCGGGTTGCCCACGTTGTAGATCTCGCCGATCACGCCATTGCGCAGGACGGCGTCGATCCCTGTTGCGAAGTCGGCCACATGGGTCCATTGGCGACGTTGCTGACCGTCGCCGTACACCGGTAGCGGCTGGTCGTCGATGGCGTTGGTGATATGCAGCGGAATCAGTTTTTCCGGGTACTGGTACGGGCCATATGCATTCGCGCCTCTCACTACGAGCGCAGGCAAGCCGTACGTTTTGACCGCTGCCATCACCAGGAGCTCGCCGCCCGCCTTCGAGGCCGAATACGGACTCGTGGGGTCCAGCCGGTCCGTTTCGACGGAGGCACCGGATAGGACGGCGCCATAGACTTCATCCGTACTTACCTGGACGAATCGCTGAACACGAGCGGCGCGCGCTGCTTCGGCCAGGGTCCAGGTGCCGACGACGTCCGTTTTCACGAAGGCGTCCGGCTCGAGAATCGAGCGGTCCACGTGGGTTTCAGCCGCAAAATTGACGACCGCGTCGCACCCTCGAAGCGCACGCTCCACGACGGCAGGGTCGGCGATATCGCCCTGAATGAACTGGAACCGGGTGTCGCCCGCGACGGACTCCAGGTTCGCCAGGTTGCCGGCGTATGTAAGTTTGTCCAGCACCGTGACCTGGTCAGCAGCATGCTCCGAGAGCGTGGATCGGACGAACTCCGAGCCAATGAACCCGGCGCCGCCGGTAACGAGCAGCCGCATCAGACGGTCAGGGCTGCAAGCGCGAGTTTGTTGGCTCCGAACTGCCGGACGTAGTCGATCACCGAGTAGTACACGTCGATGGATTCGCCGGCGTCGCCCCAGAAGCCGTCGATGATGTCGTACTCCATGAGGCCTCGGTCTACGTACGCGTTGTTAACGTCGGTGATCTCCAGCTCGCCCCGGCCGGATGGCTTCAAGGTGCGCACGACCTCGAACACGCTGGGGTCGTACATGTAGATGCCAATCACGGCATACGGGCTGGGCGGCGTTTCGGGTTTTTCACGGATGTAGGTGAGGCGATCGTCTTTGCCGAAGATCGGCACACCCAGGTGTCGTAGATGGCTCGGATCCTCCATCTCCTTGAGCAATAGGCGGCCGCCTTGCCGTTGATCCATGAAGTGCTTGACATACGGCGCGATGCCGTGGCCGACGATGTTGTCTCCGAGCATGACGACGACCTTGTCACCGTCGACGAAGCTTTCGCACAGGCCCAGGGCTTCGGCAATGCCGCCGGCGTGCGCCTGATACGAGAATTGCAGGCGGCGCAGACCAAATTCGGCGCCGTTTCCAAGTAGCGGCAGGAACTCGCCTGCGTGGTTGCCGCCGGTGACCACCATGATCTCGTCGATGCCGGCTGAGACCAGCGTCTCGATCGGGTAGAAGATCATCGGCTTGTCGTAGACGGGCAGCAGGTGCTTGTTGGTAATGCGCGTGAGCGGGTGCAGGCGCGAGCCCGTGCCGCCCGCCAGAATGACACCTTTCATGGTCAGTACCTGTATAGCTTGTTATCGACCCGGACGTCAGTGAGCACGACGCCGAGGAGGTTAGCGTTGACTCGTTCCAGTTGCTCGCGTGCGCGGCGCGCGAGGTCGCGTTTGGTGCGTCCGGCCGAGACAACCAGCAAGACCGCGTCCAATCTCGGCGCGATCACCGCCACGTCGGCCAAAGCACCCGCGGGTGGTGTGTCCACCAACACGAAGTCGGCCTGCGCCCGCGCAAGAGCGAGCGCCTGATCGAACCGCCGCGAGGCGAGCGCCTCCAGAGGGTTCGATGGCGCCGGCCCGCTCGCCAGAATGCGCACGCCTGGTGCGCCTGAGTCCTGCAGCGGAAGCTCGGGCTCGTCCCCGACAAGGAGGTTGGTGAGCCCCTGGTCGCGTTGAAGCCCAAACAGCGTATGTTGACCGGGGCGGCGGAGGTCGGCATCCACGACGATGACTCGCCGACCGCTTTGCGCCAGCGCCACCGCCAGGTTCGCCACGGTGGTGGACTTGCCCTCACCTTCGGCGGCGCTGGTGATGCCAATCGTCTGCAATTGACGATCGGCATAGGCAAACTGCAGGTTGGCAGCAAGGCTGCGGTACGCCTCAGCTGATGGGGAATGTGGATCGGCCAGCACGGCCAGCGGCGGACCACCGCCTACTGTGGCGAGGGCGCGCCCGTTCGGAGAGGCCGTGGCAAGTCGATTCACGGGCGGGTGCTCGCGGCGGTGGTTGGGACTTCCATTTCGGTCTGACTCCTGCGTTGGGGTTCATGCGGCGCATTGAGTGCGGCGATGCGGAAACGGGGGATACTGGCGACCAGTGGCAGCTCGAGATAGCGCTGCACGTCGGCAGCCGAGCGGATTGTGTCGTCGAAGTACACCAGGGCCAGCACAACCAGACCGGCGACCAGCACTCCGAGAAGGCCCGCGGCCGGCACGATGATGTGCGTCTGAGGCCAGATCAGCACGGCCTGGTTGGGTCGATTCAGCGTTGACAGGATCACGCGCTCTTCGCGCAGTTTGCCCTGCTCGGCGGCGTTGTGCTGCAGCGTGTAGACGTCGGCGATTGCCAGGCTGACCTGTTCGGCGCGGGTGGGATCGGAATCCTCAAAGTCGATGCGGATCTGGTCGCTATCGACGACCGGCTCGGCGCGGGTGCGTTCGAGCATCCGCTCGACCGGCAGATCCGTGTGGAGCGTCTGATCGACGTCGTGCATGATGTCGAGCTGCAGCACCTGCTCCGCGAGTGGCCGCAGCTCCTTTTCGAGGGCGAGGAAATTGCCATAATCCAGCCGGCCAGTGGCTTGCATGAGCACCGACGAGCGCCAGCGCGGCTCGACCCAGGGTGCCTTGACGTAGGCATACGCAGCGACCGCGGCGACAATGCCGGCGGCCAGCAGGATCCACCACCGCTCGCGCAGCGCCACATAGGCCTCACGCGCCGTCATCGCGCACAGTCCATGCGGCAGCGCTGAAACACGCGAGGCGAAACCCTCACGGGAGTGTCAGACTCTGTCAGGCTGCTGCTCCACGCCGCGTAGAGGAGCGCGGTATCTCGCCGAGGACGGGCAAGGCCAGCAGGCGTTCTGCTTCTTCGCGCGTGCGAACACTGGGGTCCAGGTAGTCCACCAGGAACGCCAATCCGAGACCCACCAACAGGCCGATGAGCGTCCGCAAGCCGATCTCGCTGATCAGCCCGAACAGCGTATTGGCCCGATGCGTGACCGGTGGCGTGACGATCTCCATCTGCGTGTGATACGCGGTCAGTGCGGTCAGGTACTGAGAGACGTGGTTCGGATCGCTCAGAATACGGCTGATCGAACCCGCGATCGCATCACCTTGTTCGAAGGTCGGTGTGGTGAGGGTGATGTCGATGAAGCGATGGGTCTTTTTGGTCCGCGTCGCGGTCATGATCGAATCGATGTCGACGTCCATCGGCGTGGCGCTCGACGCAAGCTCGCGGTGCACCTCGTCGGCAAAGGCACGACTGGTCATGAACTCGCTCATATCGTCGGCCAGATATTCGGAGTCGAGATTCGAGTAGTACGTCGGGTCGTAATACAGGACGCTATTCGGGTCCGGGGTTGGGATCGTGCTCACCGCCAGCCGCATGTCCGTCTTGAACGCAGTGGCGCCGTGCACCCCAAGCACGGTCGAGGCCACCAACGCCACCACGGTCACTGCCAGAGGCAGCCACCAACGCCTGCGGATGATGCCCCAGTACTCTCGCAGCTCCATGGTTCGGGTATGGCCTTTCTACCGTATTAGGCGCACGAATTGGTACCCATGTTCGACGGCGGTCGCACCCTGGGCGTTAACGAGCCACACGCTAACACGTGGCTGCTCCTGGAGGACCACCTCGTGGGCGGCATCAGGCGGCACTACTCTCAATGGCGAGTCCAACACCACCACATCCTGTGTGCCAGCCGGTAACTGCGTGTGCGTCAGCGTTGTCTGGAAGTCCGGGACATACTCGCTGTAGAGCAAGTCACTCTGGTACTGCGGCACGTAATAGTGCAGCTGGCGGAAGATGTCGTGGGCCAGCACGAACGTGGTCTCGACATCGTGGTGCTCGATGAAGTCGACCTGAGCCGCGGTGGTGGCGTCATGCGCGCGCAAGTCGGGCAGCCGGCCAGGGCCGACGCCCCGCGCAAAGGCTTGCACGTTCCAGCCAAGGATTCCCAGAGTGAGTGCAGCAGCCACCGTCACGCCCGCTACTCGGGGGCTTATCCAGCGCACCAGGTGCCAACCTCGAGCGTGTACCACCTGAATGACATGGATGGTCTCGTCACGCAGATCCGTAATGCTCAGCGCGATCAGGATTGCGGCCTGCGGCGCCAGCGACAGCACATAGCCAGGTTCGCCAAGGTGCGCGAACACGTAGACGAGCAGCGGTGGGACAGTCCAGACCGCCAGGAAGCGGCTGCGATAGTCCGCGGCGAGCACCGCCGGCGCAAAGCGGCGGCCGAACAGGTACAGGACCAGCAGTAGGCCCACGCCAAGCATCTGGCGCAGGTAGTTCACCAGGAAGTTCAGGTTGTAGCCCGCTTGCGTATCGCCGCCGGAGGCGAAGTCGCCCACGACGTAGGCGGATTGGGGTGACCACACGCGCAGGTAGTCGGCGATGGCCTGGCGGTACACGTCCAAGCCACCGGTGAGCACGATCATCGGCACCGCAAAAGCCACCACAATCGCGATCGCACTGGATGCTGCCAGGCCGCGCAAGCGCCAACCCACGGCCCAGAGCGCCCACAGCCCCAGAGGTAGGCAGAAAATTGCGCCGTCCCAGCGCACGCCGAGCGAGATCGCCCAAACCACCGCGAAGGCCAGGACAAGGTTGCGCCTACCACGGAGGACGGCATGGGCCAGCAGCCCAAGCGCGGCGGTCTCACCGGCGAGGGCCACGTAGGGGTAGGCCACTTCACCGTAGCCCCAGAAGCCGACCGTGCCCACGAGCAGCAGCCCGCTCAGGAGCCCGACCGTTCGGCCGAACATTGACCGCGCGAGAACGGTGATGCAGCCAACGCCGACGGCGCTCCAGAGGATGCCTTCCACAATCAATGCGCGGTTGGCATCGTTCACGAGCAGGTTGATCACCCGGGCGACGAACACGTAGAGCGGATACCCCGGTGGGTGTGGCTGATGGAAGGCCACGTTGTAGAAATCGCGTACCGCCAGGGCGTAGTTGGCCGAATCGAAGGCGTACAGCGTGTGCGTCATGAACGGGATGCGCGTAAGGACCGTAGTCAGGACCAACCCCGTGGTTGCGATACCGAACAGTGAAATCGGACCGGGGCGGGACTCGGCGCGAACCTCGGACCGCGGCCGCGCGAGCGGAATTGCCCTCGGTGCGGCGACCTCAGGCGAAGCGGACACCAGCCGCATGGGCGGCGACGGACTCCCCGACAAACGCCAGCAGCTGATCGCGAAAGACCTGGCGGTCGAACGTGCGGGCGTGTCGGCGGAGCTCCGTGCTGTCCCACGCCGTGTCTTCAGCCCGTCGAATGGCGCCGATCAGGCAGTCCACTTGCTGACGTTCGAACAGCACGCCGGTTTGGCCATCAACGACGGTGTCGAGCGCTCCACCGCCCGCATACGCGATCACCGGGCGTCCACTGGCGTTGGCTTCGAGGGGAGCGATGCCGAAGTCCTCCTCCCCGGGAAAGACGTACCCGCGGCAGTGGGCATACAGCTGCTTCAACTCGGTGTCCGAGATGTTGCCCACGAACTCTACATTGCGACCAGCGCGTGCGCGCAGCTCGCTTTCATCACGGCCACGCCCAACGACTTTGAGCGGGATGCCCAGGCGGGTGAAGGCGTCGACTGCGAGGTCGATGCGCTTGTATGGCATCAAGCGAGCGACGACGAGGTAGTAATCCTCGACACGCGCCGGCGGGAGCGCGAACGCGTCGCAGTTCACAGGTGGATAGATAACCGTCGAATCGCGGCGATAGAACTTGCGCACGCGTGAGCTCACGGTTCGTGAAATCGCCAGGAACCGATCCACATTCTGCGCCGTGGCCACGTCCCAGGCGCGCAGCTGACTGATCGCCGCTGGCAGCACCATCCGCGCCATCCAGCCCAGCCGCTCGCGATCGACGTAGGCGTGGTAGTTCCAGACCCAGCGCATCGGTGTCAGGCAGTAGCAGATATGCAGCGTGCCTGGCGGGGTCACTACGCCCTTGCAGAATGCCGAGCTGTTGGAGATGACGACGTCGAATTCAGACAGGTCGAAACCCTCGAATGCCAGCGGGTACAGCAACAGGAACGGCTGGTGGTTGCGTGTAACCATCGGCAGCCGCTGCATGAAGGACGTGCGTACGTCCAGCCCGCGGATGGTCGGCGACATCTTCTCGGGCCAGTACATCGAGGTGTAGACCGGCGCGTTAGGGAACAGCGCGTGGAGCTCCTCGAGAACGCGCTCGGCGCCGCCATACTGGTTCAGGTAGTCGTGGACGAGGGCGACCTTTAGCTCGCCGCCAGCGTGACGCGAATGCGCGATCCCGTTGGCGACTCGTTCGAGTTGGACCGTCGCCAACCTAGAAAGCGCCTTTCCCGCTGAGCACCGCGGGGATGGTGCGCAGCAGAATGCGCAAGTCCAGGCTCAGCGACCAGTTTTCGATATACATGATGTCCATGAGCACCTGCTCGGAGAAGCCAAGCTCGCTTCGGCCGCTCACCTGCCACAAACCCGTAATGCCGGGCAAGGCATCGAGGCGGTGCAGCTGCCACTCCTCGTACTGAGCCACTTCGCGCGGCGTGGCTGGCCGCGGCCCGACCAGGCTCATGTCGCCCAAGAGGACATTCCACAACTGCGGCCACTCGTCGATGCTCCAGCGGCGCATGAAGCCGCCCAGCCGTGTACGTCGGGGATCGGCGCGCATCTTGAAGATGGGCCCCTCGGCCTCGTTGCGCGCCAGGAGTTCAGCAAGCTGCTGATCGGCGTCAGGTCGCATCGAGCGGAACTTGAGCATCTTGAACTGCCGTCCGCCGCGCCCGACTCGGAGCTGCCCGAAGAACGGTGAGCCCGAACGATCCTCGGCCCAGATCAAGAGTGCGATGAGCAGGAACAGCCACGAGAACGCGACCAGCACGATGCCCGCAAGGCCGATGTCGATCCCACGTTTGGCCAGGAAGTTGAGGCCGCGAATGGCCGGGTTCTTGAGGCCGATCAGCGGAATGCCGCTTACTGTGTCGAGGTCGAGCCGGCCGAGGCTGACCTCATACAGGTCGGGCACCAGGCGGAACTGCACACCGTCGCGGCGGCAGTGATCGACGATGCGCATGATCGCCTCGTGCGAAGCGCTCGGCAGAGCGATGACCACCTGTGCGATGCGCTCCTGGCTGATCACGCCCGCGAGCTCGTCGGGCGAGCCAAGGTTGCGGAAGCGACCGAAGTCTTCTGTATTTTCAGTGGATAGAAAGCCAGCAACACGGTAGCCGAGGTAGGGACGGCCGGCCAGCGCCTGCATGATCATGCGGCCGACGGTGTTGTCGCCCACGACCAGGGTGCGCTCGACGCCGAGACCGCGCTGATGGAGCACTCCCAGGATCCACTGCCAGTTGGACCGACACAGCACCACGAGAAGCGTGATCAGTACCCACGCGAAGATCAGGGTCAGGCGCGATTCGGCAGGATAGCGAACGAACGTCGAGCCGGCGAACACCAGCATGACCGACAGCCCGGCAACCGTGAAGATGGTCGACAGGTCGTCCAGTGCGCTTGCGGCACGCGGCACACGGTAGAGGCCGCGCATGGCGATGATGGCCGCGAACACGAACGAGAGCGTGAGCTGCAGTGGGATGTAGACGTCATGCTCGACGTAGTTGCCCGGATCCAGCGCGACGAACAGCCCCAGGCGGTACCGCGCATACCACGCCAGGTAGAAGGCCAGATTCACCATGGCCAGATCCAGCGCGATGAGCACGGTCCGCTCGAGCAGCCGAGGCGGCGTGAGTGGTTGCGCCGAAGCAATCGGCTGGGCCTCAGCGCGACCGAGCATGCGCGCGCTGATTGCGATCGGTTCGAGCGACGCGGACCGGCTGGCTTGCGGGGATGTGGCCACGCTCAGGCGCCCCTCGCCGCTCGCCGATAGCTGTCGACGGTCTTGTCGGTCATAGCGCGCCAGGTGAAGCGGCTAGCCTGGATGCGGCCGGCGGCGCGCATCTCCATGCGGACTTGTGAATCGTCGAGCACACGTTGCATTTCTTGTGCGATGCGGTCCGTATCTTCTGGCGGAACCAGGACGGCAGCCTTGCCGCCTACCTCCGGAAGAGACGCCGCTGTCGACGTTATCACCGGGGTGCCACAAGCCATCGCTTCGAGCACAGGCAGGCCGAAACCTTCGTAGAAACTCGGAAAAGCGAACAGCCGGGCGGCATTGTACCAAAGCGGTAACTCATCTTCCGGGACGAAGCCTAGAAAATGCACGTCCTCCGTAAGGTGCAGTTGACGGACTGTGTCGAAGATGGGACTGACGTGCCAGCCGTGTCCCCCCGCCACGTACAGTGGCGGCCTCGGGCGCGGTAGCTGGGCGTACGCGCGCAAGAGTCCGGCGAGGTTCTTTCGCGGCTCCAGGGTCCCGAGGGCAAACACGAAGCCCTGAGGCAAACCGCGGGCCAACCGGAACGCGCGAATCTCGTCGTCGGCAAGCACGCGATAGCGATCCTCGACCGCTGGGTACGCGACGTCCACGTACTCCTCGGGCACGCTCAAGAGCCGCACGATATCACGGCGTGCGTGCTCTGAAATCGTGAGCACCCGCCTGGCTCGCCTCACGCTCGCGCGTGTGGCTGCTGCCAAATACACCCGGTTCGCAAGCTTGAACGCCCTCGGAAATCGAAAGAAGCTGAGGTCATAGACCGTCACTACCGTGGGACCGCTCCAACCCACCGGGAGCGCGTAGGACATTCCATGCACCAGATCGGGTTGAAGTCTCCGTAGTTCGCGGGCGAAAAGCGTTTGCTCCCAAACGATCCGCATCGCGGGTTTCTCTGTGCGACCGCCGCTGGTGTGGAACGTCAGACCGTTCCAGCCAGGCGGCGCCTCGGGTACGTAGGCGTGGATGTCCTGGCCTCGTGCGTCGCGACTGAGCTCGCGCAACGTGTGATAGATGACCCGACTGATGCCGCCGCTGCGGTACGTCTCGGAGAGCGACAGCAACTGGGCGTTAAGGGCTAGCTTCAAGGGTCCCTGGCGAGTCTACCGGTGCGCGAATGCCCCCTTTGGTACGCTGCGTAAGTGTCGGACCGGTTCCCTGCGCGGCGGTCGCGCGGCGGCGATTTGGCAGTGCTGGTCGCCGCGGTGTTGCTGGTCGCGGGACTCGCTGTCCTGGTCGTGGCCGCCTCGCGTGAGCCTGGCCCCACGATGGTCGCGCTCTTCTGCGCGGCCGCCGTTCTCGTCGCGGCCGGCAGCCTTCTCGGGTTGTGGGCGCTCGCCTACCGACGGCTGAGCTACGCGCTGACACAGACCGCGCTGCGCGTGGAGTGGCTCGGGCGTACGCTCGTGGTTCCGTACGCAGCGGTCCAAGGCATCTACGGCGGCCAGCGGCTCGCCGGCAACGCCGCGCCCGGTGGGCCACGCTGGCCGGGCGTAAACGTCGGCTCGCGCTGGGTCCGTGGTATGGGCAAGCTGCGCTTTTTCGCGACGTCTTCGGATCAGTCGCAGCTCACGCTCATTACCGTGGAGCACGGCGGATTGGTGCTCTCTGCGCGCGACGTCGTGGCCTTCCAGACCTCGCTCATCGACCACGTCGAGGCATCGCCGGAAGAGGAGGCCACCTGGCACGAGGCACCCCCTACCACCGCACCCTGGACGGCCCTCCTCGACCTCTGGCTTCCCGTCTGCGCGGCCGTTGGCGTGCTGGTCCTGCTGCTGCTCCTGGCGGTCATCGCTATCCGCTACGCGAACTTACCCGACCAGTTGCCGATCCATTTCGACGTCAGCGGCGAAAGTAGCTACACGACCGCCAAATCCGACCTGCTACGCCTTCCTTTGTTGGGACTGATCGTTCTCGCGCTGAACTGGGTGCTTGGCGTGATGGTCCATGCGCGCGAGCGCGTGCTGGCGCGCCTGTTGTGGCTGGTCGCCATCGTGGTGGACCTCGTGCTCCTGATCGGCCTGGTGCGCATTGTCACGTAACGACGTGGAGGACCTGGTCCGTCTGGTTGACGCCCTCGAAGACCGTGCGGAGAGCTACATCACGCTGGACAAGATCGCGAGCGCGGGTGGGACGCACCTCGAGGAGGCGATCGCCGAGCACGTCCTGCTGGTGGACTACCGCACCCGCGTGGACGGCACCCCCGTGACCCTGTGCCGCCTGAACCGGCGCCACCCCCTCGTCGTGCAGCTCACGAGCTGGTCCTAAGAAGTCGGTACGCGGAAGTCGCGTCCAACCACGATACGTATGTCGGCCGTGGGGTTGTCGGTCGGCTCCATGCTGATCGCGCTTTCGGGCATGCGCAGGACCTCGGCCAATGCGCGCGCCGAGGCGCTAGTGTCCGAGCCGAGCACCTGCACGACCGAGGAGGTGTAATCAGTGCGCTCTGCGGCGGCGATGCGCACCACGTTGAAGCCCTGCGCTGAGAGGAAGTCCGCCGCCCGCTGGCCGAGCCCAGCCGTGCCGCTACCGTTGAGCACTTCCACACGCGCCCGCAGCTCAGGGTGCGCTGCCGTACGTTCGGCATTCGCAATCGCGCGTTTGATGGCCGGAATGTCTGGATCGAGCAGGTCTGCCCCGTCATCGCCAACGAACGGCCGCACGTACGAAGCGTCGATCACCAGGTTGGTTATCCGCTCGTGGTCGATCTGAGAGACCAGCTTCGCGAGAGCCAGCATCTGCACCGGCGAGAGGTTGGTGCTGACCGATTGCTGGGCGATGCCGGCGAGCTCAGGTGCGCGTGAGAGCATGTCCATTTGCAAGACCCGATTGCGCACGGCCAGGATCACTTTTTGCTGGCGCCCAGCACGGGCGAAGTCGTTCATCCCGTGGCGGGAGCGCGCGTATTCGAGAGCCTGCGCACCATCCATCAACTGCGGCCCGGGCCCGAAATAGATGCGCATGTAGCCGTAGTCAGCAGTTGGATACTCGTCGTCTTTCACGGGCCAATCGACGTCGATCGCAACGCCGCCAACCGCGTTGATCATCTGCTCGAAGCCGCGGAAGTCGACACGCGCGTAGTACTGGAGCGGGATGCCAAAGTCGGCAGTAACCGTCTGCATGGCCATCTCCGGTCCGCCTACCGCATGCGCGACGTTGATGCGCTGCTGCCCTCCACTGCAGCCCGCGCGGACGCCGCAACCGGGAATGTTGACCCACATGTCACGCGGTAGTGACACCAGCGCGGCCGATTTCGAGACAGGATCGATACTCGCGAGCATCATCGTGTCGGAGCGCGTGCCCTCGATCGGCTCATCGTCGCGCTTGTCGATGCCCAGCAGCAGAACGTTGACGCGGTCGGTGCCTTGCCAGTCCGGCAAGACGGTCTTGACCACGGATGCGATGCTGCTGGCTACCTGCGAAGACGCCTTGGCGGGGGCGGCGGCAGTCGTTTGAGGCGCACTCGCCGTGACTGGCAGGGTCACGCTGACAGGACCAGCGGCAAGTCGAACCGATGGTGGCGGGGCTCCGGCTGCGCGTGGCGTCGCTTCGACACGCATCGCCAGCACACGCCAGTTACTGACAAAGATGGCGCCAAACACCAGGCCACCCAGGACGAACGCCCAGAAGACCAGGATGGTGAACAGCGGTGGGCCGGCCCGGCCGATACTCATCGCGCTGTGACCGAGCTTACCGCCTCTCGGACGATTTCCGCCGGGACATCGTCTCTCACCTGAGCGGCTCCAACACGCTCCGCGAGGATCCAGCGCTGGCTGCTGCCGGCGCGTTTTTTGTCCACGCTTAGTCTGCCAAGGACCGCGTCAGGTTCCGCTGCCCAGGTCAAGGGAAGTTCCAGGTCGCCAAGCAATCGCGTTTGACGTTCGGCCACCTCCGGGTGCAGCACGCCCATGCGGCGGGCGATAAACGCGGCGGCCTGCATGCCGACAGCGACCGCCTCACCGTGCAGCAGCGTGCCGTAGCCAGCAACAGCTTCCAAAGCGTGTCCGACGGTGTGGCCGTAGTTCAACAGCATGCGGTCACCCGATTCACGTTCGTCGCGTTCGACGATGTCCGCTTTGAGCTCGATGGAGCGCGCGATGATGGGCGCCAGCGCCTCGCCCGAGTCCGGCCGCAGCACTGGTGCCAGGTGCTCCAGGCGCTCGAACAGATCGGCGTCGAGGATCATCGCCATCTTGGCGACTTCGGCCATGCCGTTGGCAAATGCGCGAGGCGCAAGGGTTGCCAGAAAGTCCGTGTCGGCAACCACGCAGAGTGGCTGGTAGAAGGCGCCGATGAGGTTTTTGCCACGTGGGTGGTTGACGCCCGTCTTGCCGCCGACCGATGCGTCGACCTGCGCAAGCAGGGTGGTCGGCACATTGACCAGGGCAATGCCGCGCAGGTAGCACGCTGCTGCGAAGCCGACGAGGTCGCAGACGACGCCACCGCCGAAGGCAACCAGCGCGTCGCGGCGCTGCGCGCCCTGAGCCACAAGCCAGTCCCAGATCTCGGCCACACTCGCGAGCGTCTTGTCTTCTTCGGCGCCACTGACCAGGAGGACGGGTGCGTCACTGAGAATGTCTGTAACGCTCGAGCGGTGCGCGTCCAGGGCAACGGCGTCTGCCACGACGAAAAGGCGTCCCTCAAACTGCGAAGCGCGCAAGGCCTCGGGCAGCTCGCGCAGCGCGCCAGGGCCCGCCAGCAGCGGCACATCGCGGCCGCCGGCTCGTAACGACCGCGTCGCGAGCGTCATCGATGCGCAGGGGCAGCGGTGGCGCGCGCCAGTCTTGCGCGTTGCCACGCCAGCCACCGCCGGCGCAGCTCGCCCACCAGCTCATAGCGCGTGCGATCGTCGACGCCAATGGTGACGTGCGCCGCCGAGTACGCCTCTTTGCGATCGGCCATGAGCTGCATCACCCGCTCCAGTGGATCGGGGCTATCGAGCAGCGGCCGTGGCCGGCCTGAGCGACTGTTCCGCAGGCGATCGACCACGGTTTCGGGCCGCACCTGGAGATGAATCACCAGGTTGCCATCGCGCAGCCGCTGGCGGTTGGCGGGGTCGACGAACGCGCCGCCGCCGGTGCTCACCACCTGGTCGCGCTGACTCATGATCTGGTCGATAGCTTCGCGTTCGAGGGCACGGAACGCGACTTCGCCGTCTTCTCGAAAAATTTCTGGAATGGTGCGGCCGGTCATGTCTTCGACGTAGCGGTCGGTGTCGATGAACGTGAGCCTGAGCCGCCGCGCTACGTTTCGTCCCAGCGTGGTTTTGCCCGAGCAGCTGAAGCCAACCAGGATCAGGTTGTCGCTCATTGGGCGCTCTCCGAGAACGAGCGGAAGTTCGCCAGGGCCTCCTCGAGGCTGTCGCCGCCAAACTTGATCCGCATCGCGTCGGCGAGCACCAGTGCCACCATGGCTTCGCCCACGACTCCCGCGGCGGGCAACACGCACACGTCGCTGCGCTCCACGTGCGCAATATCTCGCTGGCGCGTTGCGTAATCAACTGACGGCAAGGGATTGATCAGGGTTGAGATTGGTTTGGCCGCGCCGTGCACGATCAGCGGCATGCCGTTGGTGATGCCGCCTTCCAGGCCGCCAGCCCGGTTGGTTGGACGCGTCCAGCCAGCTTCGGATGAGTAATCGATCACGTCGTGCGCGAGCGATCCGTGGCGCGCCGCGTTCGCAAACGCATCGCCGATCTCGACACCTTTGATGGACTGAATGCTCATCACCGCCGCGGCCAGTCGGCCGTCGAGGCGTTCGTCCCACTGCCCATAGGTGCCCAGGCCGATGGGTATTCCGTAGCCGATGACTTCGAAGACACCGCCGAGGGTGTCACCTGCCGTCCGCGCGGTCTTGATCAGCTCGGTCGCCTGCGCCTCAAACGCTAAATCGCCGGTCCGGATCGGGGATTCTTCGACCGTGGCCCACCACGCATGGTCGCCCGCGGTTCGTGACAGGACCAGGTCGTCTGGGTGTGTGGCCGTCGCACTGCCGATGGACAGGACGTGACTCCGGATCGTGATGCCAAACTGGCGCAGAAAGACCTTCGCAAGGCCACCCGCGGCTACGCGTGAGGCTGTCTCGCGTGCGCTGGCGCGCTCGAGCACGTTGCGCACGTCGCCGAGCCCGTACTTCACCACCCCGGCGAGGTCCGCATGGCCCGGACGCAGTCGCGTTACCGGTGGTGGCGGCTCGGGCACCGGCTCGATGTCCATTTTGCCTTGCCAGTTGGCCCAGTCGCGGTTCTTCACGACCATGGCGATAGGCCCACCCATGGTGACGCCGTGGCGCACGCCGGCCACGATTTCGACGCAGTCGTGCTCGATCTGCTGGCGTCCGCCGCGACCGTAGCCCTTCTGGCGCCTGGCCAGGTCGACGTCGATGTCTTCGGCCAGGACTGGCAGCCCCGCAGGCAGGTTGTCGACGAAGATCGTGAGCTGTGGGCCGTGGGATTCGCCCGCGGTCACCACGCGCAACCGGCCCAGGCTCATTGGGGGGTCCGTTCGCGACTCTCTAACGCTGCTTCATAGATGTCCATAGGTGGTACCTGCCCCGTCCAGCGCTCGAAGGCTAGCGCCGCCTGGTGCAACAACATGCCCAGTCCATTTTCAGCCCGCGCCCCGGCCTCCCGCGCCGCGACCATGAACCCGGTCTCAGGCGGATTGTAGGCCAGCTCGATGGCCACGCTGCCTGGACTGTACCAGCTAGGGTGAACGATCGGAGCCGCACCGTGGTGGCCCATAGACGTCGCGTTTACGACGACGCGCCACGGCCGTCTGGCAGGCTCAGCCGCCTCGTCCAGGTCGCCCCACATGAGGTCCACGGGGCGGAGTCGGCGTCTGAGGCCGGTTACTACCTGCTCGGCGCGTTCAACGGTCCGGTTCAGGACAGTGACAGACGTAGCCCCGAGGTCGGCGAGCGCCCAGACCGCGGATCGCGCAGCGCCTCCGGCGCCGAGGACCACGGCGGGTTCGCCGCCCGGGTCAATGCCTGACTGGCGCATCCAACGGGCCAGACCTTCGGCATCCGTGTTGCCGCCGCTGAGGCGCCCGCCGGTGTTGACGA
>JAFAZN010000071.1 GCA_019239775.1 Chloroflexota bacterium | reverse complement strand
TGCCAGCGTGACACGCTCGACAAACGAGTCCAGAATGTCCGAGTCGATGCTCACGCCAGTGCCCATCGGCACGCTTACCGCGATGGTCGCGAGTGATGCCTGGCGTGCGGGCAAGATGAGCTCGAGCACAATGACCTGTTCGCCGCTTGGCAGGTTGTGGACGGTGATCAGGTCCTCGTCATCATTGGAGGCCGCGGGGCGGGTTTGAGCGTAGCGCTCGCATAGGCCAGTGAGGCGGCGCAGGCTGAGAGCGTCGCCATCGAGGGCGAACGCAATTGGCGCCTCGAGATGGTCGCTGCGCAGCACGGCGGTCTGGCTGCCGAAGAGCTGAGCTGTGGCCGTAAGCGCCGCATGCAAGACGGCCTCGAGCTCCAGGCTCGCGCCGAGGATGCCGGTTACCTCGTTCAGGGCGTTGGACTGGCGCAGCCGTTCCTGGAGCGCCGATTCGGCGTGCTGCGCTTGCTCGCGCAGATAACCCGCCAGGATCGTCGTCAGCGGGAGCAGCAGCGAGCGAACAACGAACGCGGCGCCGACCGGTTGATGGGCGGCGAGATAGCCGATGCCATCGGCGCTGACGTAGAGCAAGGCGACGCCGAGAGACGGGCCATAGCCGTAACGCATCGCCGCGGCCAAGGTGACCGTGAAGAGGAGGAGATAAAACGGCGAATCGAAGCCGCCGCCGACTATGACCATGGCGATGTCGAGCATCGCGTCGCCAATGGTCGAGATGTAGCCATTGACCAGCCATTGCGGATGACGCGGCATGATGCGTCGCAACCCGGCGTTGTAGAGCGTGGCTATCGCCAGTACCGCGTACGCGGCGATCAGGCGGTCCTGCGGTAGGTGTGCGAGCAACAGCACCGGCGCCAGACTCGCGATACCCATCCAGCGCACCGCGACCAGGCGCCATTCCAGTCGCAGGCTGCGCGGCAGCTCAGCTGGACCGTTCCAGACCTGGCCCAGGGAGCGGGCCAGACCTGCGCGGGAGTCAACGTCTAAGAAGGCCATCTAGAAAGACGAGCGAGCTTCGGTCTTTGCGGCTTGGCTCAGGCTGCCGTGGCGTTGAGCTCGGCCAGGATCGTGCGCACGCGTTGGGCGACCTCGCGCGGGCTGAACGGCTTGGTCATGTACTCATCCGCTCCGCCGAGCAGGCCGCGCTCACGATCGATCTGCTGGCCTTTGGCGCTGAGCATGATCACGTACGTGCCTTCCAGGCTGGGGTCCTGCTTGACCTGCTCGCAGACTTCATAGCCGTTCATGTGCGGCATCATGATGTCCAGGAACATGAGCGGCGGGTGCAAGCTGCGAACGCGCTGCAGGCCCTGCTCCCCGTTGCTGGCGGTTTCGACGGCATAGCCCTCGCGCTGCAGCAAGTAGCTCAGTGAACGCAGGATGTATGGCTCATCGTCGATGACGAGGATTGGCCCGGCCGGCCTTGGGGTATGCGGTTGCTCCGTCATGGGCGTGGGTTCAACTCCTCTTTTCGGTGCGTGAAGTCCAGGCGCGTAGTGCCGCGTCGATTGCCGCGGTGACGACCAGGGGTGGGATATACAGACATTTGTCGATCCAGAGGGGCGGATGCGACACGCCATCGGCAGCGGCCTGGTGCAAATAGTTAGCGGCGGCTTGACAGTGGCGCATGTCTCGATCATCGGCAGAGACTGCCAGCGCCAAGAGGCCGTAGGCGGTCTCTTCTGGGGTGGATTGACCGTAGAAGCCCCAGGAGCCATCGGCGTTCTGGGAATGGCGTAGCCACTCGCGGGAACGCTCCACCAGGTGCGCCAGGCGGCGCCGATGATGTGGGGCGAGATCTTCGACCGCGCACAGCACGTGAGCGGTGGCGTACAGCGGCGAGATATGCCACTTATCGATCCAATAAAGGCCGGAGTGCTGATCGGCGAGGTAGTCGCAGATACGTTCGATTGCTGTGTCGGCGTCGGGATACCCCGGCACCCTGGCCAGGGCATGCAGGACGTGGACGTTCACACCAACCGACGAATGCCGTTCGTACGGAAAGCTCACGAACGACCCGTCTTTGGCCTCGAACGCCTTTAGGACCGAGGGCTCCACGGACTCGCCAAGGTCGTGCAGGAGCAGGAGGGCGACGGCGGTATCGTCCGCGTCAGGGATGGGGAAGGTCGGTGAGAGGCTCACGCCGCCCCTGGTCTGCAGGGCGCTGAGAAGCTGGCGCCGTTCGGTGGGTCGGAGCAGCGTGTGGCCTGGGGCGCCGCCGAGATACAGGTGGTAGGCGGCCCAGAGCAGCTCGAACGTCTCGCACGGGTGAAGCACCGGGGCGGTTGCTCCGCCAGCGTGGCCGAGCACGGTTTCGAGATAGCTCAGGGCGCTGGCGTTTTCTTCGCGCGTGGCCTGCAGCATGAACGCCGTTGCGGCGGGCGAGTTGCCTACTGCGCCATTGCTTCCCTGCGCAGTTTTGAGCGCGGCCGGATCGGCCTGGTCACCGAGGAACTCCAGCGAGTGGACGACCGTCGCACGGGGCGAATAGAGCATCTCTTTCGGAAGGAGGGCGAGCTTGTGCGTGCGTTGGGTGGCGTACACATCGAGGTGCGGCGGGACGGCAACGCCTGCAGTGCGAGCGCGCTCGACCAGAGTGGGCAAAAGCAGTTCGAAGCCGACCAGCTCGACCGGCTCGCGGCCGATGAGATGGCCGTGTTGCCATAGGTAGCGCGTGCCCTTGTCCACCGCGGCGCGGTCTTCAGCGCGGCGGCCGAACTCGGCCAATGGCGCGACCGCGGCCAGGGTGCACAGGATGCGATCGTGCTCGTAGCGCACGCTGCTGCCCCAGCTGCCATCCGAGAGCTGGTTGTCCGCGAGCCAGCGCAGCGTGGTTGGAAAGCGACTGGAACGCCGATCATCGTGCCGCGGAAGTCCGGCGAGCCACGCGGTGTCGTACGCCACGCCGTTGATGCCAGGTCGCCTGGACGGCGGCGCCAGGACGTTTCGTCGCTCGGGCCGCACCCCGGCGGTCATCAGGCGGCTTGCGCCAGGAACGTGTGATAGTCGTGATGCGTATAGAAGTCGCAGACGAAGCGGGCGATGTTGTCGATCGCGGCTTCGGGGTGGACGGTGCGAGTGACGGCCGCGTCGCGCAGCCGCGTCAGCCGTTCGAGACCTGCGGCGATATCGCTGCGCACGCGCTTCTCCGCCTGTGCGTATGCGGCTCCGTCGCGGACCCCATGTGCCTGCAGCTCCCGCGAAAGGATGACCAGCGCGTTGATCTTGCCCTCTTGAATTTCCTTCTGGTAGCTCTGCAGGTCATTCGCGAGGCGGATGCCCGTGGACGCGAGCTCCTCCATCGGTCGCAAGTGGTCCAGGTGCTGTGGCGTTGACTCGTCGTTGGACGTGATCAGCGCCGCCCAGATGTGCGGTGGGCCACCGATGCTGTAGCGCCCGGTCGCAACGTACTCGGCGTAGCTCGGCAGCGTCCAACTGTCGGCGGCGCCTTTGCGGTAGCCCAGCCGCCAGTGGTACTCGCTCATCATGCCGTCGATCGTTCCGCACAGTGAATTGGCCCACTCCGAGCCCAGTGCTTGGAACAGCGGGTACTTCGCCAGGTCATCGCGAATTTCGCACAGGGCAGTGGCCAGGCTGTCACCATTGGGACAAGGGATCTCGCCATGTGCCAGGGCGCGGTAGCGCTCGGCTCGCTTCATCAGCTCGACTTGCGGCACCCGCTCCTCGTCGAACAGGTCGTCCAGGGTGAACACCCAGAGGCTGAGGCGGGCCGTGGAGATCAATGCTTCGACCGATGCGAAGGGCGCACCCGCGGCAACCGACAGTGACAACGGCCACACGCGCACGCGGCGGATCAGCGGGTAGCGCGCGGCCCAACGGTGCAGCGTTTGCGAGGTGCGAGCGCTCAGGTCGAAGATGCGCACCTGCTCGGCGGGGTCCAGGGAAGCGAGGAAACGGCTGCGCAGGCCGCCCCATGGGGAGTCCTTGGCCGCGGGAGTGTGGGAGTCTGCGTCACGCGCCGCCCGATCACGCTTTGGAGTCAGTGGCATAGGTCTGGTACGACTATCGGCATGCAGTTGTGAGGCTGAAGTGCACGTGAAGTCGTCCAAAATTGCACCTGTTGCATCTCGGCGCAGTAACGGCGCGTAGTCGCACAGGGCAAAGCCTTGAGCAGGATTGAGCGTGCTCTGTACTTGGCGGCTACGGTTCCAGTAGGCAGTGGTGCGTCAGACACGAACGCAGCGGCCCGCACGCGCAGCGGAAACCGGCACGCCGCCCACCCGAGACCCGTCTACGCCTGGCGCAATCCGACGGCGGCGCAGGCGTAACGGTATGAGCTCGAGCGGATGGGGTCTGGTTGGCTCGCATGATCCGGTCGAACTGTGCCGACTGATCTATGAGACGGTGGCGCGTCAGATGGACGCGACCATGTTCTTCTTCGGGCTGTACGACGCGGCTTCGCGAACCATCGAAGTCGTGTGGCAGGTCGAGAACGGGAAGGAGCTGTCGGGCGGCTCCTTTCCGCTCGGCGCCGGCCTGAGCAGCCAGGTCGTCCTGAGCGGCCAGCCCATGTTGATCCGCGACTGGTCGCACGAAGGTCCGCGGATCCAGGTGCAGTACGCCACCGACACGCCCGGTCTGCCTGAGTCCGCGGTGGCGGCGCCACTCAAGCTGGGTGAGCACACGATCGGGCTGATCTCGGTGCAGTCGTACAACCCCGATGCGTACGACGCGCGCGACCTGAGCACACTCGAGGCATTGGCCAGTGAAGCAGCCATCGTCATCGCCGGGCTGAACTATTCCGAGCACCTCAGCGCTCAGGTGCGGCGGCGTGTTTCCGAGCTGGAAGGCGTGCTGTCGAGCATGGCCGATGCGCTGCTGATGATCGATCCCGACGGCGCCTTGGTGCGGCTCAATCGCTCGGCGCGAGAGCTACTGAGCCTGGACGAGTCCAGCATTGTGCTCGGTCAGGCCTTTGAGGAATCGCAGTGGGAGCAGTGGCCATCGTCTGGGCGCGCGGTGGCGCAGGCGTTGCGGCCGGTCATCGAGCGGCTGCATGCGACGCATCAGCCACAAGAGATTGAAGTGGAGCTGCCCGGGACGGTGCAGCACATCCTGAGCTTCCGCGCCACGCCGCTGTATTACGCCGATGGCGTCTACAACGGTGGCGTCATCGTGTTCCGCGACGTCACCGCCGAACGGTTAGTCGAGCGGTTCAAGGACGAGATGTTCTCGATCGCCTCGCACGACTTGAAGACGCCGGCAACGGTCATCAAGGCGCAGGCACAGTGGCTCAAACGGCGCTTCAGCGCGGGCGCCGCGGCGCGCGATGACTTCGAAGAAGGCCTGACGATGATCGCGGACCAGGCCGACCGGCTCAGCAAGCTGTTGAATCTACTGCTGGACCTGTCGCGGATTGAGTCTGGGCACCTCGAGTTGGACCTGGCGCCCGTGGACCTGCGCGCGATCTTGATGAGCATGGCGCGGGCGCTGCAGTCCACCACCGACTCGCACCTGATCGAGGTCGACGCACCGGTCGGCGTCATTGGCCATTGGGATCAACGGCGGATCGAGGAAGTCGTTCAGAACTTGCTGAACAACGCGGTCAAGTACTCGCCGGTTGGGGGCCGAGTTGATGTACGCCTTACGGCCGACTCTCTGTCAGCAACGGTAACCGTGACGGATTCGGGCATCGGCATCTCGGCGGACGATGCGCCGCACGTGTTCGAGCGCTTTTACCGTGGCGGCCGCGCGGACCGGCGGCTCGAGGGCACGGGCCTCGGCCTGTATATCTGCCATGCCATTGTCACCGCGCACGGTGGAAAGATCTGGGCCGAAAGCAGTGGCATCGGCCACGGCAGCACCTTCGCCTTCTGCCTTCCTCTGAAACCGCCAAACAGTTAACCGCGAAGTCGCCCCGAACGGTGGTGCGCTAAAGGAGAAGGGCCGCAGGGTCCTCGACGAGGTCTTTGACACGGACCAGGAACTGGACGGCTTCGCGGCCGTCCACGATGCGGTGGTCGTACGTCAAAGCCAGGTACATCATCGGTCTGATCACCACCTGGCCGTCGATCGCCACAGGTCGCTGCTGGATTTTGTGCATGCCCAGGATTCCCACCTGAGGCGGCGACAGGATCGGCGTCGACAGGAGTGAGCCGAACACACCGCCGTTGGTGATCGTGAAGGTGCCGCCACGCAGGTCATCCAATGTCAAGGTGTTGTCGCGGGCCTTCTCGGCAAGAGCCGCGATCTCGCGTTCGATCTCGGCAAAGGACTTCGCATCCGCGTCGCGGACCACAGGAACGACGAGGCCGCCCTCGGCGCCGACGGCGATGCCGATGTCGTAGTAGCCCTTCTGCACGATCTCGTCGCCGCGAATCTCGGCGTTCAAGTTGGGAAACTCGTGCAGCGCCCCGATCACGGCCTTGGTGAAAAACGACATGAACCCCAGCCCCACGCCATGGCGCTTGAGGAACGTGTCGCGTCGCCGCGCCCGGATCTCCATGATCGCGGTCATGTCCACTTCGTTGAAGGTGGTCAGCATGGCCATGGTGGACTGGGCTTCAACCAGACGCTCGGCGATCTTGGCGCGCAGACGGGTCATCGGCACACGTTTCTCGGGGCGGTCGCCAGTGGCGACTACAGCAGCGGCAGCAGCCAGGGCAGCGGCAGGCTTGGCAGCGGCAGCCGGAGCGTTCTTCTTGGCTTCGACGGCAGCGACCACGTCTTCCTTGGTCACACGGCCACCTTTACCGG
>JAFAZN010000065.1 GCA_019239775.1 Chloroflexota bacterium | reverse complement strand
GTGCGCTCGGAGAGACTCGAACTCTCACGCCCTAACGGGCACATGGCCCTCAACCATGCCTGTCTACCGGTTCCAGCACGAGCGCGCGCGGACGCCAAGCACCGAGTATACCCTCGGGCTGCGCCAGACTCCAGCGCACCGCGCAAGCGTCTCGGACCCTGCGCGGGTCAGGGCAACGCATCACTCGACGCCGGACCACCGATGTCGTGGGGGCAAGTCCGCGATGACACGGGAGGCGAATCAACCCGCGGACTGGGCGTGCGCCAGGGTGGTCGAGTCAGTTCGTGGACCGGGCGTGATGCCAGGGTGCGATGCCTGGGGCGATGCGCGTGCTTATGCCGCCGGCGGTTGCGATCAGGATGCCGATCAGCAGCAGCGTCTCGTCTACGCCGATCACGTCGGCCAGGCCACCCAGCAGCAGCAACGGCACGATGCTCGCGAAGTTCGAGAGCATCAGCTGCACCGCGAAGACGCGGCCGCGCAATTCGACGGGCGCGCGCTCCTGCAGGAACGTCTGGGCAGGGACCATGATCGCCACGAACCCGAAGCCTGCAATCAGGGCCAACAACATCACCGGCAGGACCAGCACGCTCACTTCGCCGAGCGTGGGCAGCACAATCAGTGGCGGGTTGCCCGACGTCACCAGCGCAACCGCGTACGCAAGGCCACCAGTAAGGCCGAGGCAGGCAGCCACGATGAACAGGCCAGCATTGCTCAGCCAGTGTTTTTCAAACCGGTCGCCCCAGCGGTTGAGTAGCGCGGTACCCGCCACCATGCCGATGCCAGCCGGCGCCATCACGAAGACCGCGTCTTCGGCGCGCACATGCAGCAAACGTTCGCCGAAGCCTGGCACCAGCGTGGCGACCACCAGGCCGAGGATCGCGCCGATTGTCCACTGCACCATCGCCAGCGCGACGATCCGATCGCGAAAGACGAAATGCCAGATGTCGCGCACGTCGTGCCACACGCCGCGAATGGCTTCTTCTTCGGATGTTGGCTGCGCTGGATCGTGCTCGCCACGGCTGCTCGGCAGCGGCCAGACCAGCGCGCCGCAAAGCACAATCGCGGCGGCCATCGTCACGAACAGGCCATCCACGCCACCGAGCTTCGCCAGCAGCGGTCCGAGGACAACGAGGCCCACTAGCTGAGAGGCGGTGAAGGTCAGGTGGAACAGGCTGTTTGCCTGCAGCAAGCGCGGTCTTGCGACGACGGTCGGGATCATCGAGGTTTCGGCAGGCGCGAAGAACTGCCCAACCGTCGAAAACAGGAAGTTGATCAGGAACAGCACGCCCAGAGGCAACCCCCAACCCAGGCCGAACGTGGCATAGCTGAAGGCGATGCCGCCGCGGATCAGGTTCGTCGCGATCAGGACCGTGCGCTTATCCCATCGATCCACGTACACGCCAGCCAGGACGCCAAAGACTACGGACGGAATGATCAGCGTGAGCACCGCCAGGCTGAGCTGGGTGCTTGAGTGGCTCATGCGCTGGACCAGGACCACGATGCCGTACCAGATGGCGTTCTGGGCGGTCTGGCTGATGGCCTGGGCCAGCCACAGGAGCAAGAAGTCGCGGTTGTGCCAGATTGAGGTATCTCCGCTGCCGAACGCATCTTCGGACGGGGTACGGGTAGCCGCCTGGGCCGGTTCGTGGATCGCGGCGGCGAGCGGAGCGCTACGCGCGTCGTGCGGTGTGAGCTCGCGCCGCATGAACGTGCTCAGTCGCCCCCCAGGGATGGATCCTCGGGCACGGCGCGAGACAAAAACGCCTTCAGCCGCCGCTCGAAAACGCTCCGAGCGAGCAAAATCCGATGCTGACAGCGATCGCACCGCAGACCGATGTCCGCGCCGAGCCGCACGATGGTCCAATCCGTGCCGCCGCACGGGTGGGGCTTGCGCAGCCGCACGACGTCGCCAACGTGGACTTCGACGAATCTCGCGGTGCTCATGTTCAGGGACTCAGACGCGCGTCAGCGCGTCGGGGTTGCAGGGGTTGCGTGCGACGTCCGAGCCGCGTTGATGGCCGAGCGCAGGCGTTCGGCTTCGGCGCGCGCGGCCGATTGCCAATCCGGTCCATGGCTGGCGTATAGCAAACTTCGACTGACGTTGACGATGACACCACCATCATCCTGGTCCACGGCCGCTTGCACGGAGCGCTCCAGGTCACCCGCTTGCGCACCCACTCCAGGCAGCAGGATCGGCGCCACGGACGTGAGCGCGCGCACCCGGGCGACGTCGGCGGGATAGGTCGCACCAACGACCATCCCGACAGTCCCGTGGCGGTCCCAGGCCAGCGCACGCCGGGCGACATGCAGGTAGAGGGGCTCTGAGCCGTCAACGAGGAGATCTTGAATTTCGCCTGCGCCAGGATTACTCGTCTTGCAGAGCACGAAGACGCCGCGGTCCGCGTAGTTCAACAAGGGTTCGAGTGAGTCGCCACCCAGGTACGGGCTGACGGTGACCGCATCCGCACCAAGTTCGTCGAACACTGCGCGGGCGTAGGCACGCATCGTCTGGGGTGTATCGCCGCGCTTGGCATCGACAAGCACGGGAACTTCACGTGGAAGCGACGCAAGCAGATTGCGGAGGGCGGTCTGGCCAGACAAACCCAGAGCTTCGTAGAACGCCAGGTTCGGCTTGTAGCAACAGACCAGATCCTGTGTTGCCGCAACGATCCCGCGCAGAAACGCCTCGAGGGCGACACCGTCTGGAAGGAGGTCGGGATCGGGATCGAGCCCAACGCACAACCAAGAGTTGTTGCGCTGCGCCGCGACATGAAGCCGCTCCCGAAAGGACGAAGTATGCGTGCCTGTATCATAGCCAGACCGATTCGCAGGGAGCCGTTTACGTTCATGCATCTCCGCGTGCTCACCATCGCCACGGCCATGCTGCTGGCGCCCGCGATTGCAGCCTGCCAGAGTGCGGCGCCCGCCGCGCCGACGGCTGCGCCAGCCACTGTTGCGCCCGCCAAACCGACAACCGCGCCGGCTGCCTCAGCCGCGCCGTCACCAGCCGCCTCGCCGTCCGCGGCGGCCAAACCAGCAGCTTCGCCCGCGGCCTCGCCGGCCGCCTCACCCGCTGCGTCGCCGGCTGCCAGCCCAGCCGCGGCGGCGAGCCCCGTGGCGGCCGTTTATCCGAGGCCTCAGGCACCGCCGATGCCCACCGGCGATCAGAAGGGCTCGACGAGTAATCCGATCAATATGGCCTTCGTCCCATCGTCTGACTCGCAGAAGGTGCTGGCGACTGGCCAACCATTGGCGGACATGCTCACCGCGGCAACGAACCTGAACTTCAAGGTGTCGGTCCCGACGGCCTACATCACCGTCGTGGAGGCCATGGGCGCAGGACAGGTAGACGTCGGATGGCTGGCGCCGTTCGCCTATGTGCTCGCGCACGATCAGAACGGCAGCCAGGTGATCCTGACGTCCTTGCGCCAGGGAAGTAAGAGCTATCGTTCGCAGATCATCGTCCGCGCCGATTCGGGCATCAACAGCATCGAACAACTGCGCGGCAAGAAGTTCGCCTTTGTCGATCCCGCCTCGGCGTCGGGCTTCTTGTTCCCGAACGCAATGCTCGCGAACATGGGGCTGGACTACAAGACCTTCTTTTCCGACACGATCTTCGCGGGTGGCCACGACAAGGTCGTCATCGCCGTCTACAACAAACAGGTCGACGGTGGCGCGACGTTTGGCAACAGCGTCGATACAGGCCCACCTGGCGATGCGCGCACCCTGGTGACCAGCACGCTGCCCGACGTCATGCAAGTGGTGAAGCCGATTGCCACGACCGATCCGATCCCGAATGACACGGTCTCGGTGCGATCGGGGCTCGATCCGGCACTGGTCAAGCTGATTACCGACGGGCTCCTGTACGTTCAGAGCACGCCCGAGGGCCAGAAAGCACTCAAGGACCTCTACCAGATTGATGGGCTGGCGCCGGGCAATGACGCCGACTACAACACGCTGCGTCAGGCGGCCAAGGTGCTCAATCTGGACCTGGAGCAGCAGATTGCACCCCCAAAGCCCGGCTGAGTCGGGTCAAAAGTGCTGAGGATCGAGCACCTCGTCAAGGACTACGCCGGTGGCGTGCGCGCGCTGGAGGACGTCTCGCTCGAGGTGCGCGACGGCGAATTCCTGGTTTTGATCGGCCTCAGCGGCTCGGGCAAGAGCACGTTGCTACGTTGCATCAACCGGCTCATCGAGCCAACCAGTGGCCGAATCACCCTGGACCAGGACGACATCACCGCGGCGCGTGGCGACGAGCTGCGCCGAATCCGCCGTGGCATCGGCATGATCTTTCAGCAGTTCAACCTGGTCAAACGCTCGACGGTGCTTACCAACGTGCTCACGGGTCGGCTCGGATATGTCTCGCAGTGGCAGGCACTGGTGGCGCACTTTGGTGAGGAGGACTACCGTCGGGCGCTCTCGAACCTGGAACGCGTTGGTCTGCGGGAGCGGGTCCATCAACGCGCCGACCGACTGTCGGGCGGTCAACAGCAGCGTGTGGCGATCGCCCGGGCGCTCATGCAGGAGCCCAAGATCATGCTCGCCGACGAGCCCGTGGCCAGCCTCGATCCGGCCACCTCACATTCGGTACTGAAGTATCTCCAGCAGATCAACCGCGAGGGCATGACCGTGATCTGCAGCCTGCACTTCCTGAGCCTGGCGCGCACCTACGGCACACGCGTGATCGCGTTGAAGCAAGGCCGATTGATGTTCGATGGGCTGCCGTCCGACATCGACGAACGTCGGTTTCAGGCAATCTACGGCGATGAGGCCGTCGAGGTCGACATCGAGTAACCCCGTGGCGACGGTTGTTGGCCAACCTTCCAGCGAACCGTCCGGCGGGCCGCCGCGCGCACCCGACAGCAGCGGTTCGGCTCGCGCGGCGCTGGCTGCACGCGAGAGCCCACGCCGACGGCTTGTCCGTCTGCTGATTCTCCTGATTGCAATCGGCGTCCTGGTCAAAGGCTGGATGGTGACCGACATCGACCTGGGCAAGCTTGCCAACGCGCCGAATGCCGCGCCGATCCTCAAGTCTCTGGTGACGCCTGATGTCGTTTCGCGCGACATTGTGCAGGTCGAGCTCGACGTCCCGGTGGTAGTTGGCGCGGGGTCGAACGGTCCGGCGACGGCCAGTGCCCAGACAGGCCAAACCTTCAAGGTAGAACCGGGTTCGCCAGTACCCGGTGGTGCGGTGGCCTTTGACGGGACAGGGTTTGCGCCGAACGCGACGGGGCAGATTCGCGTGCAGAATCCGTCACGCGGCATCGACGCGTTGTGGCTGCGCGTGACGACCGACGACACCGGCAGCTTCCACGCCGACAGCGGCTGGTCTGATTACAGCGTCTTTCCGCCAGATATCTACCACTTCCATCTGACCATCAATGCACCTGGGGCAACCCACATCAGCGACACCTTCGTCAACAGCCTCAGCCGCATCGGTGAGACGATTCTGCTCGCGCTGATGGGCACCGTGTTTGGCGTGCTGATCAGTGCGCCACTGAGCTTTCTCGGCGCGCGCAACCTGATGGGCGGTTCAGCCGTCGGGCAGGCGATCTATTGGATCGTACGGTTGATCTTCACGATTACCCGGTCGATTGAAGTCTTGATCCTCGGCGTCATCATGGTGGTGATCGTGGGTATCGGCTCGTACGCGGGCGTGCTGGCGATCGTGGTTCACTCGGTTGGGTCGCTGGGGAAGCTGTACTCGGAGGCGATTGAAGGCATCGAACCGGGGCCAGTCGAGGCGATCGCCGCCACAGGCGCGAATCGCCTGGCGACGGTGCTGTACGGCGTCGTGCCGCAGGTGGTGCCGACATTCCTGTCCGTCACCATTTACTGGTGGGACCACAACGTGCGCATGTCCACAGTGCTCGGCCTGGTGGGCGGCGGCGGGATCGGATTCTTGCTGATCCAGTACATGAACTTGCTGCAGTTCAACCAGGCGGCCACCGTTCTCTGGATGATCGTCATCGTGGTTACGCTCCTCGACTACGCGAGCGCAGCGATCCGCTCACGCCTCGTCTGACGCCACGGCGTACGTGCTGGCCGCGCCTATGAGGCCAGAGGTTCAAGCCCAGACAGGATCTGGACCTCAGACGAAATACATGAAGGAAGCGTGGACCCCTACGTGTGACCTGGTATCCCAGGGCTAGCGCGCGACCACGATGAGGCGGGTGCTCTCCGAGCCAAAAGGCGACAGGTCGTAGTCACCGTAAACCTCGTCGACCTGCCAGCCAGCACTTTGTAGCAGCAACTCCAGCTCGAAGCGCGTGAACCAGCGCAGCTTCAACTCGACCATGCTGCGCTTGAGGTAACCGCGTTCGTCCTGCTCGTCGTAGAAGAACATGAGGTCGTCGAGCTGGTCGGCGGGCCGCGGGCGGCGCAGCACGAACTTGGTGATCGGCCTGCCGGTGTCGGAGTCGGGCTGGGTGAGATCGTGAACCAGCTCTTCGGCGGGCTCGACCGCGCCGCGGAGATTGCCGTTCGCGAGATCGAGCACCAGCCGCCCATCGTGCGTGGCGTGCTGACGCGCAGCGCGCAAGGCGTCGAGTTGGTCGGAACGTTTGATGAGCAGGCCGAAACTGTCCAGGCCGACAATGATCGTGCGGAATGTTCCGTCAAGCTGCAGTCGTTCGAGTCGCTGCTGCGTTAGCGTGGCGGTAAGGCCCAGGTGATCCAAGCGCGAGCGGGCGCGCTCCAGCATCGGACCAGAGCTATCCACGCCAGTCACCGCGAAACCGGCTGCCGCCAGCGGGGCAAGCAGACGGCCGCTGCCGCACGCCAGCTCCAATATCGGCCCGCCAAAGCGGCGGGCCAATCCGAGATACACGTCCACGTCGACGAGGTACTGATCGTGCTCCCAGTCGTACAGGCGCGCGAATCGGTCGAACGCGTTCTTCTGTGTGGCCACGTGCCTATCGCCGCAGCTCGACCGAGCCGCGCGTACCAAACAGGACCGCCAGCTCCAGCACTCCGTAGAGCCCTAACAGCAGCAAGGCCACGATCGGCGTGAGGGTCCGCAGCGCCTGCAACCACACCCCAAAGAGCACGATCACCGCCAGCAACATCGAATGCGCAAGATAGCCCGCCGGCGACTTGAGCTGGCCCTCCTCGGTGCGAGGTCGGCGCACCACCCAGACCAGCGCGGCACCAGTTGCGGTGATCGCCACGAACGCGAACACATACGCGGCGACAACCGACATCGGTCTCGCGGGCGGGATCGTCAGCACGAGCCAACCCAGTCCGCCCCAGGCCAGGATCGCTGCTGCCAGCGTCAACGCCGCTACAGCCATGCTGGCCATCCCGGCCCGATTCTACACTCAGCAATCAGATGCAAATCCTGACCGTCGACATCGGTACGGGTACACAAGACGTGCTGCTTTTCGATTCGGAGCGCGAGCTCGAGAATTGCTTCAAGCTGGTCATGCCATCGCCAACCGCCGTCGTTGCACAACGCATCCGCGGCGCGACCGCCGCGCGCCAGCGCCTTGTGCTGCAGGGCGTCACGATGGGCGGCGGGCCTTGTCACTGGGCGACCATGGATCATGTGCATGCCGGCCTGCAGGCGTTCGCCACGCCGGATGCAGCCCGAACCTTTGACGACGATCTCGACGCAGTTAGCGAAATGGGCATCCAGGTCGTCTCAGATGACGAGGCAATCCAGCTCACCGACGCAGGCGCACAGCGGGTGTTCATGCGCGATCTCGCGCTCGGCCAGATTCTCCAGACGCTGGCCGCATTCGGCGTCCAGGTGAAGGTGCATGCGCTGGCGGTGGCAGTGTTCGATCACGGCGCGGCGCCAGCTGGCTTCAGCGATCGCGTGTTTCGCTTCAACTATCTGCGCGACCGACTTGCCCGCGGTCTGGGACTGGCTGGCTTTGCCTTTGAACGCGACCTGGTGCCCGAATCGATGACGCGCCTTCACGCGGTGGCCTCGATGGCGCCGTCTGACCTGCCGCTGCTGGTCATGGACACTGCCCCCGCCGCAGTGTTGGGCGCGCTGGAAGATCCGCGGGTCCGCAAGGCACAAGCACCCGTGGTCGCGAATGTCGGCAATTTCCACTGTCTGGCCTTTCACCTGGCCGACGGAGTTGTGGCGGGTCTATTCGAGCACCACACGGGTGAGCTGTCTCCGCAAAGCCTCGGTGAGTACGTCAACAGATTAGGCGTAGGTTCGATCACGAACGAGGAGGTCTTCAACAGCAAGGGCCATGGTGCGCTCGTATTCGACGCCGATGCGCCCGCCCCCGACCTCCTGGCTGTGACCGGTCCGCGGCGAGCGCTGCTAGTTGAAAGCGGCCTGAAACCGTACCTGGCGGTGCCCCATGGCGACATGATGCTAGCGGGAAATCTCGGGCTTTTACGCGCCTACGCGGCGCAGAACCCGACAGTTCGCGAGGCTGTCGAAGGGCGGCTCGGAGCGGCTCAAATCCGCCCTTGACACGGCGCCCGACAGTGCTATGGTTTGGGGTGGTTGACGCGCCGGGGACCCGGGGCGACAGCTAGAAAGTGGAGCGGAAGGAGGTTCAATACTCTTGGTCCAGCTCCTATTCGGAGTACGTCAAATCGATTGAGTACGCGTCTTGCCGCCGAATGTGGCGGGGCAGGACGCGCCAATTGAGTCCGGGCCGCGCCCCCGCTGCTTGCGCCTGAGGCTTTGCAGCCCGGTGGAAAGATCTCTCAAAACGAGCTTTCCCTAGTCGCGCGGTGATAACGGGCCCGATTTGAGCCCGAGGGTACCGGCTCGGTAACCACATCATTGCACTCCGCATAGAACCCCAGAGATGTTCTTTTAGATACATCTCTGGGGTTTTCGCGTTGTTATGATAAGTATTGGATTGGATCAAAACCTCCAATAGGGAGTTCGGCCACCGTTGGCTCTCGCGACGTTCCTGCAATTACTGCGACCAACCAGCATCGAACAGCAGCGCGCCCAGCGCGCGTATCGTGCTGAAGTCCAGCAGATCGCCAGTCGAATGCAGACCATCTTTGAGGACTGGTTGTCGCTTCGCGAGATCGAGTCGGACAATTTTGAGCTGGCGAATGCCGCGGCCGTTAGCCGCTGGGAGTTGATGCGCCTGGCCCGATCAGCGGAGGAGCTCGAGGCGCCGCGCTCGTGCGCGGCCATCCATCGTGACGTCCACAATGCGGTTGTCGGCTCGGCGCGCGCCTGCCAACTCTTAGCCAACGGCTACCGCGGGCACAAGTCCGAGGCGGTGTGCGACGGCCAGGCGCTCTTCCTCGACACCCTGGCCGACATCAACGCGCTGCTCGACCAGCTCCAGATGCGCGGGTAAGTGCCTCGCGCCTGAGACGCTTTTCGCGGTCCCGCCGTTCGGCATACGCGGTGCTCACCTTCGAGAGCACAAACCACAGTCCAATCAGGACCAAGACAGGTATCACGAGATCGCCGACTGGCTCGTTTTGGGCACCGCCGGTCAGTAGCGACAGCAGCAAGCGGCCGAACAGGAGCACCACGTACACGATCGCGCCCGTCTTCAGCGCGAAGATGATCCTGCGCCGGGCTACATAGACACCCAGTGCGGCGAGGCTGGCCCACAAAAACAGGCTGAGGAGCTTGTTCATCTCACTGGCCACGCCCCAGAACGCCAGCCGCTCCTGCACCTGCAGCGGGCAGAACGCGTGAGTTGGCGAAATAGTCGAAGCTGAAGCGAGTCGGGTCACCCGCCGCGCCACCGGGCACGGGCATCAGGCGCACGGTAAGTGGTTTGCCATCGAGCGCGACTGACAGGGCGGCTACATCGAGATAGATCCCGGCCAGCTCCGCCTCGGCAATGTCGCCGGGCACTGGAATCGTGTCCAGGCCAGTACCGCACACCGCTGAGTACAGCAGCAGCTCATGCAAGCTTGGCGGACATTCCGCCGCGCGGCGCGCGAGTACGGAGTCCTCGAGCAGCGGCAACATCAGCCCTGAGAAACCGCAGCGCCGTACTCGCGTGCGGCGAATCGCGCGCGTAATCAGTGCGGAAAGGTACAGCGTGCCGGGGGCACCGAAGCGATCCACCCCCGCCCGTTCGATCGCCGACCCAATGGAGATCGCATCGTCCGGGAAGGGTGCGGGCGACAGGTCAATACCCACGAATGGGTAGCCGTGTTCCGCCGCCACGCTATTGGCGACGCGCTCCAGCGGGGTGCACGCCGCCTCGAGTCCGGCCACGAGACGATCCTCGATCTCGGACATGCCGCCGGAACCATCGAACGCATCCACCACGACGTCGGCGGCCTGGACCGCAACCGAGAACTTGGGCGGACCACCGCCGTGATAGGCGGCCGGCAAGAACGGGATGTTCGGCGGGCAATGTGCGGTGGCTGCGAAGCGCAGATTGCCGAAGCCCTGCGGCGTCTTGGACGCGAGCTGCTTCACCGCTTTTGCGCAGGCAGCCGCCATCGCGACCGACGGCAAACGACCCTCTACGAGATCTGCTGAGAGAAAGGTGATGGTGCTATCGGCCAGTATCGGCGCGGCATGCTCGGCCACAACCCCATGCGAGCTGGCGCGCAGCCGCCCAAGTGATATGTACTCGATCCCATGGGCTTTCGCGACCGCCTCGGTTCGGGCGGCCCATGCGGAAAAGGGATCGGGCAGGTTCGGACCGAGATCGGCGCCCGCCACACGCGTTGTCTGGACCTCGAGTCCTTCGCCCGTGAAGGCATCCCGGGCGGCTGCCAGGAAGCGGCCGGCAGCAGCGAAGGGCGCGTCATCAACTTCGGGCGCGGGCAAGTCGAGCCCGAGTGTGACGGCCCTGATCTTCACCGCCGAGATGGTAGCGCCAGCCAGGCAGAACGGGGTTATCATTCAGAGCCGCAGGTCTTCGCCTTTTCCAGGCCTGCTCGTACCTCTGTGCACGCCAACCAACGCCTCGCCCGCGTCGCCGCGCTTCTGTCACTCTCGGTCCTGGTCGCGTGCACACCTGGAAGTGGTGGCAGTGCGTCCGGCGGCAACCGGATCGTCACGCCACCGCCGGATCGCGGTCAGCAAGGCACCCCCAATCCCGCGGCAACGCCAGGCGCGGTTGCTCCATCAGGCACGGCCGCTGCGGCCCCAGCGGCGCCCACCCGACTCCGCGGCAGCGGACTGTCGTCGAGTCAACTGTACGTTGCCTATCGCGAGATCCTGGATACGTACGTCGACCCCGTCGACGATACCCAACTGATCAAAGCAGCCAATGACGCCCTACGCCAGGGCGTGAGCAGTCAGCCACAGCTACCGCTGCTGACGATGCCGCTGGACCTGGTCGATGCGAGCTCTGGCAATGCAGATCGCGACTGGCAGTCGTTCGGCGACGCGTACGACTCGGTCGTTGCGAAGATGTCGGATTGGGCGCAGCAGAACCATGCCGACTGGCTGGTGCTGCGCAGCATGGCGGACAGCCTCCACGATGGCCACACCTCGTTCCTGACGCCCGATGAAGCGGCCCGCAGCCACGAGACGAGCTTCGCAGGCATCGGCGTATTGATGTCGCGGCCGCAGGATAATCAGCCGCCGCTCATCGCCGAGATTTTCCCGAACAGTCCGGCCTCCACAAGTGGGCTCAAGCGAGGTGATCGCATCGTTGCAGTGGATAGCCAGGACGTCAGCGGCCAGTCGGTCGGCGACGTCGCCGCGCTCATTCGAGGCCAGCCCGGTACCTCGGTGCGCATCCAGGTGACGCGCTTGAACTCCGCACAGCCGCTGGAGTTCACGATGAAGCGCGCAACGGTCCAGGTGGACCAGGTGATCGGTCGACAGGTGCCCAACACGCCGATTGGTTACTTGAAGATCCGTCAGTTTACTGACGCATCGGTTGCCGATAACGTGCTCGGCATCCTGCAGCAAGGCGGGCAACGGGGACTGCGTGGCTGGGTCGTCGACCTGCGCGGCAACCCCGGCGGTTCCCTGAACGCGGTCATCGCCTCGGCGGCCGGTTTTGTGGATACCGATCACACCGTGATCGGCTACCAGGTCGATCGCCAACGCCACCAGACGCCACTCGAGACGCAATCGCTCAACCTCCTGAATGGCGCCGCCGTGGTCGTCCTGGTTGATCACGACACCGCCTCGGGCGCTGAGATCTTCGCCGCGGCGCTGCAAGAAGCCAAGATCGCCACGCTTATCGGCAGCAAGACGGCAGGCAACGTCGGCGTGGCCACCCAGCTCACGTTGCCTGACTCGTCCGTTCTTCAGGTGACGGAGCAGCGCTTCGTTTCACCGTCTGGTGCCCAGCTGGACGGCGTTGGCGTGACGCCTGATGTCCAGGTGGATATGACCGACGAAGATCTCCAGAATGATCGCGATCCGCAGCTCGGCAAAGCGCTGGAGACAATCGTGCAGAAGATCGGCAGCGGCTCCACTAACGGGAATGGCGGATAGATAGGCCGGGTTACTCGGCGGCGAACAGCAGGATCGCCTCCCGCACGAGTTTGGCGGCGGCCGCCGCGGTAATGTTGGCCGGGTCCACGTTGGGTGAGACCTCCATTACGTCGAGCGCTACGACGTTGAGTCCCTCGAGGCTGTAGAGGAAGCTCGCCAGCTCACGGAAGGTCATCCCACCTGGCTCGGGGCAGCCTGTGCCTGGCGCATGGGCGGGATCGAGCACGTCGATGTCGACGGAAACGTAGACCGGGCGTTTTTCGATCCGCTCGCGAACGGACGTTGGCAAGCTCAGCTCGGTGCTGCTCCACGCGGTGGTGCCGCGCGCAAGCCGCCATTCTGCTCGATCCCCAGACCTCAGACCGACCTGGTGGATTCGGTCAAAGCCGAACTCCTCGCCGACATGATGCAGCCAGGTTGCATGCGTAAATGGCTGGCCCTCATAGTCTGGCCGCATATCGAGGTGGGCATCCGCCTGAATGATCACCCCGTCGGGATGCACGCGCTTCATCCCTCGGAAGCCGCCAAGGCTGGCGGTGTGCTCGCCGCCGAGCATAATCGCCAGCTTCGCCGTCCCCGCCGCCTTCGCCGCGGCCTGGCTGATAGTGTCGAGCGCTGCCTCGATGTTCAAGTGGTTGAGCTCGAGGTTGCCGAGATCGATGACGGCGAGGTCCGCCAGGTCGCGGTCGAGAATGGGGCTGTAACTCTCCAGGCTTTCGGACATCTGACGGACCGCGTCCGGTCCATGGCGGGCGCCGTCTCGAAAGCTCTCGGTCAGGTCGAGCGGTGCGCCGAAGACCGCGGCCGCGGCGCGGGACGCCGCAGCCGGCTCAGGCGACGACGCCAGGAAGGGGATGGCCGGCGGCGCGAAGCTCGGCGGCGGTTGGAGGTTTGTCCAGGTCACGGTCGGTCAGTTCAAGTAACGACTGTACATAGCGCGGCAACGCGAAAGCGGCGCGATGGACGGCAGGGCTGTAGATGCGTAGGCTCTCGCGCAACTGCTCGAGGCGGTTCCGCACGCTCACGTCGTCGTAACTGGTGGGGTCGACCTCCTCCGAACCAATCACCCAGCTCCACAGCATGGCCGGATAGATCGGCACGTAACCCAGGTACGGCTTCACGATGCGAAACGTGTTTTTGAACGCGCGGACCGTCGCCAGGAACTCTCGCGGCTGCGAGACCGGTGAGCCACTCTGCATCGCCATCAACCCACCCGGCGCGAGGGCGTGACGGGCGTGCTGGAGGAATTCGGGCGAGATCAGCGCAGCCGCCGGTCCGACCGGATCCGTTGAATCAACGAGAATCACATCGAAGCGTTCAGATGTCTCGGCCAAAAATCGGGCGCCATCGTCGATCTTCAACTCGGCGCGTTGATCCGAGTACGCCCCGCCGCTGATCTCGGGTAGGAACCGGAGCGACGCCTCCACCACTGCCTGATCGATCTCGACTTCGAGCGCGCGATCGATGCTCGGGTGCAGCAGCACGTGGCGTAACGCGCCGCCATCGCCGCCGCCAATGATCAAAACCCGATGCGGATTCGGATGCGCGAACAGCGCGACGTGAACGAGCGGCTCGTGGTAGGTGAACTCTTCGTTGAGGCTCGTTTGCAGCGTGCCGGCCAGAATCAGCGCCCGGCCGGGCCCTTCGAGGTCGAGCACCTCGAGGGTTTGCCAGGGCGTCGTCTGGGAGTACAGCCGCTCCAGCACGCGGTAGCGTTGCTGCACTCCGCCATAGGGCGGCTCAGCGAACCATTCGTCGGCCACCGCGGCGTGGCTACGCCGAAAACGCCGGTGCGCGATGTGAGGTCGAACTCGACTTTGAGTGGCCGTGGTCGCGTCGAGGGGGTGCTGCATCGTACTCGGGCAACTCGACCTGGCCGCGGTTGATCTCCATGACGCCAATACGTTCGGGCTGAAAGTAATGGCGGAGCACGCCGATGGCGTCCTGCGGATCGCGAGGTGCGCCACAGGTGAACACGTCGACCGCGGCATAGCCGTATTCGGGCCACGTGTGAATGACCAGGTGACTTTCCGAGACGATTGCCATGCCAGTAATACCCACGGGGCTGAATGGGTAGACCTTGAGGTCCAGCAGGTTGACGTCGAGAGCCCGGACCATGTCGCGCAGCGCGCTTTCGGCCGTCTCGGCCGAGTCCAGGTTCTGGCAGCCCCACATCTCAAGGATGATGTGGCGACCAATTGCTTTCATGGGTTCACCTCCACCACAGGACAACGGCCGCGACAGCGCAGCCAATCCGTTCGACCTTGTGCTCGATCGAGCGAACGATGACCTCTTTCAGGCGCAGCCCGCGGCGGGCGAAGCCCTCGTCGATCATCTTGCGTACGGTCGCCTCTACCTCGTGGCGCGAGGTGCCATGCGACTCGTAAATCATCCCGTGGGAGCCATCGCCCACGCCGATGCCGACCGCCGCGGCCACGGTCTCGCCGGGCCGAGCGGAAACCTGGACTGAGTACACCGTGGGCACCAGTGATCCAGGCGTGATGTTGGGTGGTTCGACCAGGAGCAGTGCGTCCTGGGGCAAAACGCTGCTAACGCGGATGAGATTGAGGTTGCCCACCTGGGCGGCAAGCAGGGCGTTATCGAAGGCGTTTAGTTCGGTGTCGCCTTCGGCCGCGCCGGCTGACGCCCACACCGCGTTGGGGGTGTGTCCCACTTCAAACAATGACGAAGATGTGTGCAACGCATAGACCTCCCGACACGCGGTGGGTGAGATATAAAGGGCCGCGGGCCCGACAGAGGGCAACAGAAAACACCACCCCAAGGTGGCCCCATCAACATGCCCGTTGCCGAGCTTGTGACGGTTGGGCTCGTGTAGCCAACCCCAGAAAATGGTGTTCGATTGCGTCTATGGCCGCCGAATGGCGGTTGCGACAAGCTGGTACGCGCCGCCCTTTCGGAGCGACAGCACGTCACTATACCACACTGATTGTGCACTGCTAATTGAGTATTTTCGGCCTATGTCGAGCACCCCGCGATGGCACGCAGGCTGCGTTTGTACCTTCAGTCTTCCCAACTGAGTGACCCGTCCCGAATTGGCCGGACGGGTTACTTCGCAGTTGGAGTTCGGAACACAACCGGGACACCTCTCATGCCAACCAGCGTGCTCTGGCACGGCAGCCAGACTGAAGCCTTGGAACTCCTGCAGGCGCTGAGCCGTAACTGCTCCTGCGTGGTCACCGCGGAGGGCGTACGCCTCTCGACCTGTGCGCCACACCAGATGCTGTCGTCGGACCAGCGCGCAATCGATGGCTTGCTCTTCGCCCGCCGCATCGCTGCGCGGCTGCGCACGGAGGAGTTTCACCCGAGTCAGTCACGCCTGGCCGCGACTTCGTAGCCGCCCGGACCCTCGGCGCGGATCGCGGCAAAGATCAGCGCAACCAATACCAGGCTCGCCGCGAGCGTACCTTCGGGTCCGAAGCCGCCACCCCAGAATGGACTTGGCAGTGAGGCGTTCGGCGAAACGCTGAACAACGCGTACTCGGGCGCCGAGGCGATGCCGCTGTTGGGTAGCCCGAAGACGACCTGTTGTAGCCAGTTCCAGACCGTGTGCAGCGCGAAGACGCCCCACAGCTGGTCGGCATCAACGTAGACACGATAGAGCGCGGTACCCAGGCCAAAAAGCACCAGGTTGATGAACGGCAGCACGCCAAAGGCCGGGTTGGAGACATGCAGCAGGCCGAAGGTCAGGCTGGAGACGACCAGCGCATGCGGCAGGCCCCACTGCTTGCGTACGTTTTCGAGGATGTAGCCCCGAAACAGTAGCTCCTCCGCAGGCCCCTGAATGGCGAAGCCGACCAGCCCGCCAACCAGCGCCAGCACCGCGCGCAGCGCATCTGAATTGACGTCCCAGGTGGCGCCGTCAACCAGCGTGTAGCCGACCAGCACGACAAAGCCCATCATCAGCGTCGCGATGAGCGCGCCTTTAAGCCACCGTCGCCGCGGCGCGTTCGAGCCATCTAGCCCGAGCGCGACGACAGGCTGACGATCCACTAGCCGCCAGATGAGGAGCACGGCGCCGAGTGCCGCCGCCTCGGCCACACCTAAGGCCAGCAGTCCGAAAGTGCCGCGCGCGGGGTCGGGTACCAGGGTCTGGCCAACCCCGTACGCCAGCAGCACGGTCAGGTCGAGCACGGCAAGGTAGGCCAGGCAGGCGCCAACAATGCGGGTGATGACCAGGAGGCCCCGCGGCAGGGCTATCCGGGCAGCAGATCGACCAGCCACTGCAGCAGGGGCCTGTTTTTTTGGAAGGAGCGCAGGCACAGCTCGGGCAGGCGCTCTGAGAAAAGCTCGGGGGGCAGTCCGCGCACAACACGGCTGTAAATGCGGCCTTTGACGTGCTCGGTGCCAACTTCGTGCGCCGCTGCTTCGAGCTGTGCCCCACGCGCCGGATCCAGCACTGCCTGGCGATAGCGATCGAGCACGCCCTCGGCCGAAAACGCGTGCATGCCTGCACCAAGGATCAGCCGCTGCTCCTCGATCCGCACGAAATAGCCAGGCCGTTCGCGACTCAAGCCTGCTCCTTCGGCATGCCAGAACCACAGATCCAAGTGCGTCTTGTAAGGCGTCTTATCGGGCGAAAACCGCGTGTCGCGGTTGATGGCCAGGACGGAACCGTGTTGCTCGCGAGAACAGAAAGGAAATCAACAAGGTCCGGGCTAAACCCGGTGAAGGTGGCCACGCTGAGAGTCATCGTAAAAGCCTCGGGTTGATAGAACTTATGTTCTATACTGTCGCATGACCTCATTTCGGCTGTCAAAAATTGTTTCACCGATGAACGGGCCAATCGACGCCCGACGGCGCGAGCGTCGGGTGCTGGGCAGGGGCGGCAGGGCTCGAACCCGCGACCTGTCGTTTTGGAGACGACCGCTCTACCGACTGAGCTACGCCCCTGAGCTATTCGGTTGTTGCCCGCATTTATAGCGCGTGGTGGCTATTTCGTCTCGCGGTGCTCCGTATGCTTTCTGCACCTGGGGCAGAACTTTTGCAGCGCGATCCGATCAGGATCGTTGCGCTTGTTTTTTTCCGTGTGATAGTTGCGCTCGCGACAGTCGGCGCACGCCAGTGTGATCAGTACGCGATCGGCCTTTTTCGCCATGGTCCGTTGTGCCTCTTATGAATACTCGCTTGAGTTGTAGTAGCTCGCTCGTTTGCTGGAGCCCATGGACAGGATCGAACTGTCGACCTCACCCTTACCAAGGGTGTGCTCTACCACTGAGCTACATGGGCCAAATGCCGGCGTGATTCTACCAAAGGCGGTTCGCATGCAGCCTTAGCTTTGCGCTTAGACGTCGTAGAAGGCGCGAGTCGCGCCCATCAGCGGCGCCAGGTGCTCGTGCAGCATCACGGCGATCTGGCGCAGGTGGGTCAGGTCGTGCGCTGGCCACTGGTGGATAATGTCGCTCACGCTGAGCTCGCCGACCTCCTCGTGCTGGCCACGGCGCGCCAGGTCATCGGAGGTCAGGCTGCGTAGCCAGGCGAGGTGCGCGGCACGCTGCGTCGATAGCTCGTCGAGAAGTTCCGTGAAGCTGCGGTTGGCATAGTTGCCCGCGGCGAGTCGCGCGGGCGGGTCGATGGACTGAATAAACGGGCGATCTTCGTGCAGCATGCGCTCGATGCGCTCGACGAATGCGCCGCCTTCCACGTCGTGCAGGTGAGCCACGATGTCTTTGAGCGACCAGCCCTCCGCGTTGGGTCGCAGCAGCACCTCCGACGGCACGCCTGCGAGCAGTGCGCGCAACACAGCGGGCGTCCCGCCGATCACCGCGAGCGCGGCTGGATCGATGCGATCCATCATGCGCGGGTGTCACTGGCCAACGCGCGCAACAAGGCCTCGCCTCGCGGCGACAGGCGGTAGCCGATCCGCAAACTCAGCGTGAGTCCCATCGCCTTCAACCGCCGCACGTGCAGCTTGACGTCTTGCAGCTCCCTCCAGCCTAGTGGCCCGAACAGATCCCCGGCGCGTCTACCCGGCTCCGCCTGAATTGCTTCCAGGGTCGCCACGGTCCACGGGCGCCCGACCGCGGCATCGAGTCGCGCCAGTTTGCGGCGCAGGGTAGCTACCTCCGCGTCGTCCAGGACGTCCTCGGCAGCTAACACCGTGCGCGGATCGACTTCCTCGCTCCGTCGCAGCTCGAGCCGAAACAGGCTCCCGTCCGACGGCCCCTTCAAATCGGCCATGAGCTCATGAACCGACGTGTAACCCGCGAGCAGGGCATCCTCGGGCGAAATCGGCTCGGAAGTCAGGCTCAAGCTGTCCACGGCGATCATCCCAACCGGGCTGCGATACACCCGGCCAGGTACCACTTGCGCTCGGTTCCAGCGACGGAAGGCCACACGGATCGAGCCGTCGATCAAGCCTTTCTGCAGCCGTGGCTCGAACAGCACCCGGCCATTGTGGCTGACCTGCGCAACTTTGCGGCAAAGACTCACCCGTTTCACAACCGTTACACCATTGGAACCAGCTTGACACAGCCCAAAACTAGCTAGGCCCCGCAACGATGGGCGGGAGTCCGGGAGGTCCAGGCAATGGACGCGGTCAGGTTGGGCAAGCGTGTGTTCACGCTGGCGGGCTGTGTAGCGGTGATGGGGCTTGCGATGGCGCCGGTCGCGGCGTTTGCCGCGGATGGGTCAACGCAGGCGCAAGCAGTGCAGACGGGTCCACAGGTGGACCGGACGGGACCGGGCTTCGATGAGCACGTTGAGTTCCGGGGCGGAGAGGAGCACATCGACGTCAATGTGTGCTCGAAAGCCATCGGACCGATGGAGGCGCACTGTGACGCCCGTGTGCGCACCGACTCACATGCGCGACTTGCCAGACCGTCGCGGGCCGGGCAGGTGCACGCCGCGGGCGTGATCGGCAACAGTGGCGCCTACGATCCCAGTTATCTGGAGTCGGCGTACAACTTGATGAGCCTTATCAACGCCGGCGCGGGCAGGGGACAGGTCGTCGCGATCGTAGATGCATTTGACGACCCGAACGCGTCGGCGGACCTGGCCTACTATCGCGGATTCTTCGCGCTGCCGTCGCTGCCAGACTGCACGTCCTGGCCATCCGCAACGGCATGCTTCGAGAAGGTCAACCAAACGGGCGGCGTTGGTCCCTATCCGACGGCTGACTCGGGTTGGAGCCAGGAGATCGCACTCGACCTCGATATGGTCAGCGCGACCTGTCCCAACTGCTCGATTCTGCTGGTGGAAGCCAACAGCAACACGTACGGCGACTTGACTGCGGCCGTCGATGAGGCAGTGGCACTTGGCGCCAACGTGGTGAGCAACAGCTATGGCGGCGGGGAATGGTCGGGCGAGCCGGGCTTCGACAGCGCGTACGACCATCCGGGCGTAGCGATCACCGCGAGCTCGGGCGACGCCGGCTACGGCGCGGAATATCCGGCGGCCTCGCCGTTCGTCACGGCCGTGGGAGGTACGAGCCTCAATCAGGCGACCAATACTGGCGTGCGCAACGGGACCGAATCGGCCTGGAGCAGCGCAGGCAGCGGCTGCAGCGCGTTCGAGCCCAAACCAAGCTGGCAGAAGGACACCGCATGCGCCAATCGGACCGTGGCGGACGTCTCCGCAGTCGCCGATCCGAGCACCGGCGTGTGGATCTATGACACGTACGGCGGCTCGGGCTGGGGAGTCCTTGGCGGCACCAGCGCGGCATCGCCGATCGTGGGGGCTGTCTACGCGCTGGCGGGTAACAGCCTGACCTCAGGCTTGCAGTTGAACGACGACCCCTACAGCCATCCGACGGCATTGTTCGACGCGGTTGGTGGCAGTAACGGCAGCTGCGGCGGATCCTACCTGTGCACTGGCGTGGTGGGGTATGACGGTCCAACGGGGCTCGGTAGCCCGAATGGCGTCGTGGCGTTTACCAACAGTGTTCAGCTTGTCGCCGACTTTTCACTGTCCGCGAGCAGTACCAGCCTGCACGCGACGCGGGGCGGCGCCAGCGTGAGCGATACGTTGACGTTGTCGGCAAGCAATGGCTATCACAGCTCAGTGCAGCTGTCGATCAGCGGGGTGCCTACAGGGGTGTCGGCGAGCTTCAGTCCGACTTCACTGACTCCGAGTGGGACGTCACGTCTGACCCTGCGAGCAACGACCGCGGCCCGACGTGGAACGTACAGCTTGAAGGTGACGGCCACGGGGTCGGACGGCAAGGTGCACACGCAGACCTTGCAACTGTCGGTGCAATAGGGTCGGCTTCGAAAGGCATGGCAAGGTTGCGGTTGATTTTGACGATGGTGGCGGGATTGCTGGTGCTCGAGCTGGGCTCGGCGTCAGCGGTTCTGGCACAGCCGCAACCCGCGCCACCAGCCACGGTAATGCCATCGCTTGCGGTTGATCCCGACCAGGTGGGCGTGACGCCACACTGGACGATTGTGATCGGGGCGGCGTACTGCGGTGGCTATCGCATTGGCGACGGTGTCTACGTGAGTCCCGAGCCGCCACTGGGCCTACCGTCATCTGTGCCCGACGGCAGCGTGCTGTTTTCAGGCCAACCGGCGGCGGTTGACTGGATCAACGGTGCGCTGCGAATCGGCCCAGGTGCGGGGCTGGTCCAGAGCATGATCTGCACGGCGGGGCAGCGGCCGCTGAAAGTCGAGTTGATGCCTGAAGCAGGGTTCAGTCTGCCAACCGATCCCGGTGACTACACGCTGGATGTTTGGACAGGCGCCGACCCCACGCTCAACAAGCTCACATTCACGATCCCCGCGCCCGACGACGCATCGCCGCCTTCGACCGCGTAGGGGTGGTGGGGGCAGGATTCGAACCTGCGTACGACTTCCGTCGGACGGTTTTACAGACCGTTGCCATTAACCACTCGGCCACCCCACCGCGGGCGTTCGTCGAGCGCGACGAGACGGTCCATTGTAGGCGACGGTGGGCTCAGGCGGCACCTCGGCCAGGGGCTCGATCGAGGTCGCGCGCGGCGACCTGCTGGTCGGTGCCCTGGTGCGCGATGCGTCGATCGGCGCCGCCCTCCGCGCCCGTGGCGGCTTCTTCGGTGACATCTTCCCAGACGTCGCGTATGGGCCCCGCCGCATCGGCCCAACTCGTGTGTTTACCAACGTCGGAGGTGGACCACTCGCGCTGGACCGCGGCCTCCGCCTCGGGCCACGGTCGGCCGCGCAGGTTGGGGCGGTTCGCAAGCCGCCACGCCAGCTCGTAGACGGGCTCCGTTTGCTCCCAGGTCGCGTCGGTGGTGCCATAGTGCTGCTGCCACAACATCTCGTACCGCGAGCGCACGTCCTGCCAGTTCGTGGTGATGTCCGGTGGGCGCGGTCCCACGCCACCAGGCACGCCACTCTCGCCCGGCCGAATCAGGTCGCGACCCTGCGACTGCACGTCGTATCCGCCGTGCTCGAGCAGCGTTCGAAGGACATCACCAGCGCGTCCGTTTGCATTCACGACCAGCAGCGCGCGGCCTTCGCGAGCCTCGGCTGCATAGAAACGCGCTTCGCCTGCTGGCAAACCCATGCCCAGCAGGACGTTGCCAACGTCGTCACCGTCGGTCGCGGCAGCGGCCAGGGCCAGCAGACTGCTGACATCAGCACGGTTTGTCTCGGAGATGCTCAGCTGCTGGCCAGGCAGCAGCAGGCCGATCCGCTCCTGGCTGAAGCCGAGGTTATGAAGAGCGGCGGCCGCAGCACGGGCGGTAGTTGCCTGGTCAAAGAGGGCCACGACGACTGGGCGATCGAAAGAGTCTGTAGGCATGGTTGGTTGCGCTTCTCGCTCATCGTGAGCACTGCGCGTGCCAGCGGCATACTTCCCGTAGGTGTTGCTACTTCAGGTTCGGGCAGCTTAAGCCGACTTTTAGAGTGTGGACTCTTCTCGCGCGCTGCCCACCGGCGTCGTCACCTTTTTACTGACCGACATCGAAGGCAGCACGCGGCTCTGGGAGGCGGACCACGCGGCCATGGCCGAGGCGCTCGCGCGCCACGACCGCATCGTGAACACCTGCGTGCGTCGTTTGAACGGCCATGTCGTGAAGAGCAAGGGTGAGGGCGATAGCGTCTTCGCCGTTTTCCGCCTGGCGCGTGACGCGGTAACCGCAGCGCTCGTGCTGCAGTGCGCGCTCAACGCCGAGCAATGGCCGACCGCTCAGCCAATTCGCGTGCGCATGGCGATCCACACCGGGCAAGTCGACTTGCGCGACGGCGACTACTACGGACCGACGGTGAATCGCTGCGCGCGATTGCGCGCTCTAGCGAAGGGCGGGCAGGTGCTGATCTCGGGTGCTTCGGCGCGGCTTACCGAAGGGCAGCTGCCGCCCGGGGCGAGCCTTCAAGACCTCGGATCGCACATGCTCAAGGACCTGAGTGCTCCAGAGCGGGTATGGCAGCTGATGCATCCACGACTCGCCGCGCATTCCGGTGTTGCACCGACCGCCGCCGCTGCGACGCCGACGCCCGGAACCGCGGCGGGCGCTCGGGCGTACTTACTGACCGACCACCTCAACCATGACGCGTCCGGGCGGGAATGGGGCGAACGCGTCAGCCACACCGCGTATGTGGCCGCCGACGGCAGCGATACGCGCTTTCGGTGCTACGCCACGCCGTTACTGGCCGCGCTCATGAATGGCGTGGAACGCGGGTATCGGATTCCGCGACTGTGGGACGCGAGCGTCGACTCAGACTCGCCGACCGGCTCGGCGATCTTGCTGTGCTCGCAGGTGACGACACGGCAGCAGGCCACCTTGCCGAACCTGACAGGCCTGCATTACGCGCGCTTCGCGGTGCTGTGTGCGCGCAGCGCTTGCGAAGGCACGCGCTACGAGGATGACTTTGGCGGCTGGGCCGCCGGTTGGCTCGCGGGCGACGACAGCTCGGGAACAGTGGCGCGGCAACTTGCTGAAGTGTTGGAGCGCGAAGCACGGCCGGGCTCGGATCCGGATTTGGTCACCTTGCCCTTGCCGCTCATGCTGGCGAACGCGGCGCGGGCGGCAATGCACGCGTCCAAGCTGTCGTGGCTGGTGGGTCGGGCACGTGATGAAGAGAACGCTCGGGCGGTGGCGTGTGCCTCCGAGGCGGTGCATATCGCCTTCCGGGTGACGCAACTCGATCTTGGCGCGCTGGCAGAGCAGTGCATGCCAAAGGCGATCGCCGTGGCACCGCTTTCGCGCACGTCCTCGCCGGTCTCGGCCGATCGTATACTCAGGGCACTGCCGACGTAGCTCAGCGGCCAGAGCATCCGCCTTGTAAGCGGAGGGGCGTGAGTTCGACTCTCACCGTCGGCTCTACTTCGCCACGGGGCGGTAGCGGGATCAGGTGGGCTGATCGTAGTCCGGGCGCGAGGACGGGCCGAACAGGCTCGCGTGCACGTAGTCAGCCACATCCTGACGGTCTTCGACGCCGTCAATGAGCATGGCCTCAAGCACTGGCACCATGCCCGGGGCTAGGTCGTGCAAGTCCTGGATCACGGGTCGATCATTGCGCGATGCGCGCGGGTCCGTCACGAAGTCGAGCAGCGCATCGGTCAGACCGTCCTCGTCTACAAGTAGGCGAAAGAATGGCGATGCTGGGCGAAGCATCCCTTCGCGTGGCAAACCTGGCGTTGGCGGCATCACTGCGTCCAGGGGCGCAAGGTCCAGGCCGAGCGCTACCCTGTGTGTAGTTTAAAGCAAGTCGTTTCCCCGACTTATCAAATCGACGGCGTTTGCGGAGGCGCAGCACGGTGACTGGCCCATCCATCATCTACACGTACACCGATGAGGCCCCAGCACTGGCAACGTTCTCGTTGTTGCCAGTCGTCCAAGCCTACGCCTCAACGGCGGGCGTCACGCTCGAGACGCGTGACATCTCGCTGGCCGGCCGCATCATCGCCAGCTTCCCGGAGCGGCTCGCGCCAGAACAGCGCATTGGCGACGCACTGGCCGAACTCGGCGAGATGACCGCGGATCCCTACGCCAACATCATCAAGCTTCCGAACATCTCGGCATCAGTGCCGCAGCTCAAGGCCGCCATCGCCGAGCTGCAGCAAAAAGGCTACGACCTGCCGGATCACCCAGACGATCCCAAGACCGCGGAAGAGCGTGACGTGCGGGCGCGCTACGACAGGGTCAAAGGCAGCGCGGTCAATCCCGTGCTGCGCGAGGGAAATTCGGATCGGCGTGCTCCCGCCTCCGTAAAAAACTACGCGCGCACCCACCCGCATCGGATGGGTGCCTGGTCGGCTGATTCCAAGACGAATGTGGTCCACATGCCTGCCGATGACTTCCGCTCGACCGAGAAGTCCGCGGTCGTCCAGCGTGAGCAAACGCTGCGCATTGAGCTGGTCGACGCACAGGGTCGCACCACGGTCTTACGCGACAAGGTGCGCGTGAAGGACGGCGAGGTTGTCGACGCCGCGGTGATGCGCGTTGATTCGCTCCGCGCCTTTCTGTCCAACCAGGTCGCCAGGGCCAAGGGCGAGGGCGTGCTGTTTTCCGTGCACCTCAAGGCGACCATGATGAAGGTCTCGGACCCGATCATCTTTGGGCACGCGGTGCGGGCGTTCTTTCCAAAAACTTTTGCGCGGTATGGCGAGACCCTGCACGCTGCAGGTTTAAGCCCGAATGACGGGCTCGGCGCGATTTTGAAGGGCATCGAGTCGCTGCCCGAGAAGTCCGAGATCCAGGCTTGCATCGAAGCCGAAATGGCCGAGGGACCCAAGTTGGCGATGGTCGACTCGGATCGCGGCATCACCAACCTGCACGTGCCCAGTGACGTCATCGTCGATGCCTCGATGCCAGCCATGATCCGCCAATCGGGCCACATGTGGGGTCCGGACGGCAAGGAGGCCGACACCCTGGCGGTCATTCCCGACAGCAGCTACGCGGGGATTTACCAGGTGGTGATCGACGACTGCCGCGCGCACGGCGCGTTCGATCCGGCCACGATGGGCTCGGTGCCGAACGTAGGCCTGATGGCGCAGGCAGCAGAGGAGTACGGCAGCCACGACAAGACCTTCGAGATTGCGTCGGCTGGGACTGTGCGGGTTGTCGACGCGGCTGGGAATGCGGTCCTGGAGCAGCCGGTGGCGATTGGCGACATCTTTCGGATGTGCCAGACCAAAGACGTGGCCGTGCGCGATTGGGTGCGGCTGGCCGTGTCTCGTGCACGCGCTTCGGGGGATCCCGCCGTGTTCTGGCTCGATCAGGACCGACCGCATGACGCGAACCTGATCGCCAAAGTCCGCCAGTGCTTACCCGAGCACGACCTTACGGGTTTGCGCATCGAGATCATGTCGCCGGTCAAGGCGACGGCGCTTTCGCTCGAGCGCATCCGTCGCGGTGAGAACACCATCTCGGTAACTGGCAACGTCCTGCGTGACTACCTCACCGACCTGTTCCCGATCATGGAGCTAGGCACCAGCGCCAAGATGCTGTCGGTCGTGCCGCTCCTGGCAGGCGGCGGCCTGTTCGAGACCGGCGCGGGCGGCTCGGCGCCAAGACACGTGCAGCAGCTGCTGAAAGAGAACTACTTGCGCTGGGACAGCCTCGGGGAGTTCTTAGCCCTGGCAGCCAGCTTCGAGTTCTTTGCAGAGAAAACTGGCAACAAACGCGCCCAGGTGCTGGCTTCGACCCTGGACAAAGCCACCGAGACGTTGCTCAACGAGAACAAATCGCCCGCGCGGAAGCTCGGAAGCATTGATAACCGGGGCAGCCACTTTTATCTGGCGCTGTACTGGGCGCGCGAACTGGCTGCCCAGACGGCTGATGCTGAACTGGCGCGCGCATTTGTGCCAGTGGCAGCGCGGCTCAACGATTCAGAGCAGACCATTACGCAGGAGCTTCTGGCAGTACAGGGATCGTCGTGCGACATTGGCGGGTACTACCGGCCGGACTCGAAGAAAGCCGAAGACGTGATGCGTCCGTCGCGGACGTTCAACGAAACGATCGCCACTCTGGGTTCGGGAGTCGCCAGCGCGGCCGCGGATTAGAGGCCGACGGACTGCAGCGCCTCGCGCAGCACCTTGTACGAGCCAAGAAGGCCCTGCTTTTCGTCGTCGGACAACGGTGGCGGCACGACCTTGACTCGCCCCTGGCGTCCGATCACACATGGCAGTGACAGCGCCACCTGGCGCATCTCCAGGAACTCGCCGTTGAGGAGCGTGGAGACCGGCAGCACCTGACGCGAATCATCGCGAATCGCCTTGATCAACTCCACGATCATCGGCGCAACCGCGTAGAACGTTCCGCCTTTGAGCTTGATGACTTCGGCGCCGCCGAAGCGTGTGGCGTGCACAACCTCGTCGACCATGTCCTTCGAGTACCCAGGAAACTGCGCCAACGGTACGCCGGCCACGCTCGCGCCACTGAGATACGGGTACTGGCTGTCGCCGTGCTCGCCGAGCATATACGCGTACACCTGGCGTGGATCGACTTGCAGCCGATCGGCCAGCAGCGAGCGAAGCCGGGTGGAATCCAGCAGCGTGCCCGTGCCAATCACCCGCTCGGACGGGAACGCACCGTGGATGGCCGCTTGATAGGTCAGCACGTCGGCCGGGTTCGCGACCATGATGATGAACGCGTTGCCGGCGTGCTTCGACAGCGTCGGTAGGACGTTGTCGCGCAGGTTGTCGACGTTCTTCTTCAGCAGGTCCAGCCGCGTCTCGTCTGGCTTGCGAGGAATACCCGCGGTGATGATGACGAAGTCCGCGCCGTCGCAGGCCTCGTAGCCGGGACCGCTGAAGCTGACTCGGTGCGACAGGTGCGTGCCGTGCAGCATGTCCAGCATTTCACCCTCGGCACGGTCGGTAACCACGTCAACAACGGCGAGCTCGTCCGCGATGCCCTCGAGCACCAGTTGAAACAGCGTGGTAGCACCCACGCGGCCTGCCCCGCCGACGACTGCAATCTTCACATCTCAATCTTAGTTAGTTCACGCAGGAAAAGCGGCAAGGGTCCTCGCTGGCAATTGCGTCGCGCGAGCGTATTGGGGCACTATGCGGAGCGCCCCTACGCTTCGAAGCGAAAGTCTTCTCTTGGGAGAGAAGCAGAACGTTCGGCTCAGGCGGTGACGGGTGCGAGGCGATGTTGCAGAGCCTGGTGCTGGCGGCGAATCTCGGGCGGCAGGTGCTTACCGAACTTTTGCAGGAAGGCGTCCTGGTCTTCGGCTTCGCGCAGCCAATCGTCCCGATCGACATCGAACAGCACGCGCGCGTCTTGCGCGGAGAGTCCCAGGTCGCTGGTGCCGATTGCTTCGGGTGTGGGGACCAGTCCAACCGGGGTTTCACGAGAAGTGGTATGGCCGTTGCGCACCTGATCGCGAACCCAGCGCAACACGCGCAGGTTCTCGCCGAAACCTGGCCAGATGTAGCGGCCCTGGTCGTCGGTGCGGAACCAGTTGACCTGGAAGACAGCCGGCGGGTTACTCGCGCGGTGGCCCATCTCCAGCCAATGGCCCCAGTAGTCGCCCATGTTGTAGCCGCAGAAGGGCAGCATGGCCATCGGGTCGCGTCGGACGACGCCGACCGCGCCGGTTGCCGCAGCCGTGGTTTCAGAGGCCATCGTGGCGCCAAGGAACACGCCGTGCTCCCAGTCGAACGCCTTGTATACCAGCGGGACGGTGCGCGCGCGGCGGCCGCCGAACAGGATCGCGCTGATCGGCACGCCTTGCGGATCTTCCCAGTGCGAGGAGATGACGGGGTTCTGCGAGGCAGGCGTGGTGAAGCGCGAGTTCGGGTGGGCGGCCTTGGTGCCGTTCGCCGGCGTCCACGGGTGGCCTTGCCAGTCCGTCACATGCTGCGGGACTGCGCCATCCATACCTTCCCACCAGACGTCGCCGTCATCAGTCATGGCGACGTTGGTGAAGATCGAATTCCGGCTGACCGCGGCCATCGCGTTCGGGTTGGTCTTCTTATTGGTGCCTGGCGCCACACCGAAGTAACCAGCCTCAGGATTGATGGCCCAGAAGCGGCCGTCGGGGCCGACATTGATCCAGGCGATGTCCTCGCCGATGGTCCAGACTTTCCAGCCCTCGTGCTCGAGTGGCGATTTCAGCATGGCGAGGTTGGTCTTGCCGCAGGCGCTCGGGAACGCGCCGGCGATATAGGTGATGTCGCCTTCGGGAGACTCGAGACCGAGGATCAGCATGTGCTCGGCAAGCCAACCCTGGTCGCGGCCCATGGTCGAGGCGATGCGCAGCGCGTAACACTTCTTGCCCAGCAGCGCGTTGCCACCGTAGCCCGAGCCAACGCTCCAGATCGTGCGTTTCTCAGGGAAATGCGCGATGAACCTTCTGTCTGGCGAAAGGTCACCCAGCGAATGGAGGCCTGGAACCCAGTCGTCGGCCCCGGCGTTGATGCGATCCAGGGCGACCTTGCCCATGCGGGTCATGATGCGCATGTTGGCGACGACGTAGGGACTGTCGGTGATCTCGACGCCGACCTTGGCGTACGGTGAGCTGGCAGGGCCCATCAGGTAGGGCACCACATACATCGTGCGACCGCGCATGGCGTTGTTGAACAGCGGACGGATCTTTTGCTCCGCGTCGGTCGGCGACATCCAGTTGTTGGTTGGGCCGGCGTCTTCGGGATTTTCCGAGCAGATAAACGTCAGATGCTCGGTGCGTGCGACATCCTGCGGATTAGAGCGGTGGAGGAAGCAGTTCGGGAGTTTTTCCTGATTCAGACGAATGAGGGTGCCGTCTGAGACCATGAGATCGATCAGCCGGTCGTTTTCGGCGTCACTGCCATCGCACCAGACGACGGATTCGGGATGAGTAAAGCCTGCGACCTCGTCGACCCACTGTTCGACGGATGAAGACGACATTGGCTTCCTACTCCACCTCCTTGAGGGGTCTTTACAACAGGGATTGCGATCACTGTAGCACGATGTTGAACTTGTTCTGACTGGACGAAGGTAGCGTTTTGGTGGATCCGTGGCAGGATTTTGACAGTGCCTCGGTTGCCGATGAGGCGTCAGCGAGGGAGAGGTGCTGAGCCAGCAGCAGACAAGCTAGAATGAGCCCGCGCAACTGATTGATCCCGTAGCTCAGTGGATAGAGCGCTTCCCTGCGGAGGAAGAGGTCGGGCGTTCGAGTCGCCCCGGGATCGCCCGCTCCTTGGAGCCCTTACGGATCGGCAACTGGGGCTTCCGTGCCGCAATCGCACGGTGCAGCAGTTCATCCAGCGCGTGCTCATCGGGCACTACTGGCGGCACCACGAGGCCATCCAACGCAAGCTCCGGCGTGCGCAGTAGCTGTCGCTGGCATCACTGCAGCGGCCCATTGGGTGAAGGTGCAGCGGCCTACTGGGTGAAAGTGATGTGGCCTTCGATATGGCCGCCCGGGGGCCCCTGGGCAGCTTGCACGACCGTGCAGGTGTCCTGGCAACGGACGGCGATCGTCGTGCCGTTGCCTTCCGTCGCCACCAGCAGGTCACCATCGTGGACGCCCGCCGAAGCCAGGGACATGGCGGACAGGCGCAAGATGCTATCGCTGCCAGGGAACGGATTGTCGGGCGTGCCGCGATCAGCCAGGTAGGCAAAGCCGCTGCTGGTAATGAAGCCAGAGGGCACGAACGCTTCACTTTCTACGCCCGTGTCGCCGCCGCTCGGCAGGCCTGAGATGATCACCAGCGAGGCCGCGCCCGCGGGGTCAATCGCCCAGATCTGACCACTGTTTTCATCGGGCGCGATCAGGTCTCCGGCGAACTGGCCAAAGGACTCGGGAGCGACCGCCAAGCCACCTTCAACCAGCGGCGCTGCATCCGTCAGGACCGACGTCGACCCGTCGCAGCCAACAGCGAACACCGTGGTCTGATTGCCATTGTGGGTGCCGGTCACGAGCAGGGTGTGGTCGAAATGGCCGGTCGTGTCCAGCGCAATGCCGCCAAGTGTGTCAACGCCCGTCAGCGTGGCAAGGTGCGAAACTGCCCCGGACGTTTCGACCCGCGCAATACCCAGCGGTGACGTCAGGTCCAGCACGTACAGATCACCAGCGTGCCAGGCGCAGCGGTTGTCGGCGGCACTCAGGTCCGGCGCGACGATGAAGTACGGCTCGGCGTTCGGGTCAGCGCTGAAGCCTGGGGCAAACGGGGTCGCAGCACCAGTTGGTGGCGCGACGGTAAAGAGTCGACCGGCAACCATGGCGGCCAGGCTGCCATCACTCCTGGTACCGAGGTCGACGATGCCGACCTGGTGTTGCCACTTGTCCCACGCCGCGGCCGTTTGAGCACTGGCAGCCGATGCGAGCATGGCGCCAGCCGCCGTGAGAGCGAAGGTCGAGAGCCAGCGCCACACAGGGGAATTGTAGGAAGGCCCGTCTGCCGCACACGGCAAATGGGGAGTCGCCAGGGGTTGATGGTGTGCCCATTGGAGATGACGGGGGACCGCCGGCAGCCAGTGTCACAACTCTCAAAATCTAGACGGCCGGGGCCTTGCGGGCCTGAAGGCAACGGTTGCTAGACTGGTGGGACCCCACCGGCCCACTTTCTTATCCAGGGTCAGTGACAGCAAAACGCGGCCGGCCGTGGGGGGTTTCCGGAGCGGTTTTGCTACCTCTCTATCTAGATCGACCGTGGTACTCCTATGTCCCGCGGTCATCGCATTTTCTCAAGAAAAATGTTGAGCAGACGTATATGCGCGACGAGGACGATGATGTATTCAGTGCGGTTTTCGCCGACCACAAGCGGCTTGTGGCCGAGCGGTTTCGACGCATCTGGCAGCTTGTTGAGGACATCGCCTCCAACCCAGGCAAGTCGCGCAAGGAGCTGGCCTGCCAGTTTTCGCTGAGTGAAAGACAGGTCCAGGCGGACCTGAACGTCATCCGCAGAGAGATGAATCTGCCGCTGGTGCGGCGGCAGGGCTACCGGTTCTTGACCGACACCCAGGAGAGCGGGCCGCAGTTTTCACTAGCTGAAGCGCAGCTGCTGCTGATGCTGCTCCAGCGTGCGGGGCACGACGCATCGTTGCCTGTGGACCGGCTGCGGTCGTTGATGGACAAGCTGCCGTTCCTGTTTCCCTTGCATCTAAGGCCACTGGTGGCCAAGACGTTGCAGGCCGCAACAGCGTCAGAAAAAGGTGGGCGGCAGCAGCAGATTTTCGCGGCGCTGGCCGAGGCTTTGCTGCGCAAGTCTTATGTGAAGTTGCATTATCCCGCGGGGGATCCGGTCTCGACGATTCAGGAGCCGATTGTGCAGCCTGAGGTGCTGTTTCCGTATTGCCAGTCGTGGCATCTCATTGGGAGATGTCGGCAGAAAGACCAGCGGATGATGGTCTTTGACCTTGGCAACGTCGTAGCTGTGACGGCGGCTGCCAGCGTCTGACGGGCGATCGCTGGCGCTCCGCCCGAAGGTCTTTTCTCTCCGAGGGTCAAAGGGGCTGACGCCCCTTTGAAATCCCCGCGGAGGTCCGAGGTATGAGCCCTTGACGGCGCTCCGCGCTGCGTGAATGCTGGTCGCTGTCGCCACTCCCGTGGTCAGCATCGAGCTCCTGACCGCTGGTCCGCCGTACCTCGGCCGAGATGATCGTGACGCCAGTATGGAAACGAACCCTATCTCGCGGCTGAGGTTCGGCCTTGCGCGGGAAAATGCCGAAGCGGGCGAGAGATTCGGGGCTAGCGGAGGCTGATGGCGGAGAGGGCGCCGATCAGGGCGCCTACGAAGACTTCGAACGGGGTGTGGCCGATCAGCTCGCGCAGGCGCTCTTCGTTGAAGTGTTGAGCTTCGATCATCTCGGTCAGCATGCGGTTCAGGATGCGCGCCTGAACACTGACCGCACGGCGGACGCCCGCGGCGTCGTACATCACCACGGCGGCGAAAACGGTGGCCAGTGCGAACGGCACGGAACTGAGGCCCGCGTCGAATCCCACACGGGTTGCGAGCGCCACGACCACCGCGGAGTGAGAGCTTGGCATGCCACCCGCGGTCACGAAGTAGCGCAGGCTCAGGTGCCGCGTATGGACGTAGTACAGCATCGGCTTCGAGAACTGCGCCACGAGCCAGGCGACGATGCACGCGCCGAGCACGTCGTTGCCGATCAGGGCATCCACGGTGCGACCTCGTGGATTATGGATCGACCGCGGCGTCGGGTAGAGGTGTCGCCGACTCCGGCGTCAGACGCGTGACCTGCTGCTCGGCGGAATCGATCAGGCGCGAGCATGCCTTCGCGAGCTCGGTGCCGCGGTCATACAGCGAAAGAGTGTTTTCGAGATCGATGCCGCCGCGTTCGAGCTGCTCGACGACCTTCTGAAGTTCGGAAAACGCGGCCTCGAAGGTCGCTGGCGCAGGACTACGCTTCGGGCTCAACGCTGTCCACCGTAGACGTGAGCTGGCCATGCTGCAAGCGGATCTGCAAGGAGTCGCCGCTCGAGACAGCCGTTGCGTTGTGCAGGATGTGGCCATGAGCCTGAACGATGGCGTAGCCACGAGCCAGCGTCGCACTGGGGCCAAGCGCATTCAGGCGGCTGGCCAGATCCGTCACCGCGCGGCGGCGCTGATTGAGCTGCTGCTGGATGGCCTGTCGGGCGCGGCGCTGCAGGTTGGCGATGTCGCGGCGCAGCGTCGCACGATCTGGTGTCAGTAGCTCGGCGGCGGCCGACGGCGTGGGCGCGCGCACGTCAGCAACAAGATCAGACAGGGTGAGATTAGTCTCGTGGCCCACCGCCGATACCACCGGGACAGGACTGGCGAAGATGGCTCGGGCGAGGCGTTCGTCGTTGAACGCTGCCAGGTCGTCATCAGAACCGCCGCCGCGAGCAACCACCAGGACGTCGAGTCCATGGCCGTCACGTTGCCAGCGCGCGAGACGGCTGACCCCGCGCGCCATAGCCGCCGCTGCACCTGGACCCTGAACAGGACACGGCAGGAAAATCACCTCGGCCAAAGGGAAGCGGCGGTTCAGGATCGTCAACAGATCGTGGATCACCGCGCCGCGTTCCGAGGACACGATGCCGATCCGCTTCGGAAGCCTGGGTAACGGCCGTTTCCGGCTGTGTTCGAAGAGTCCTTCGGATTCGAGTTGACGGTACAGGCGCTCGCCTTGGATTTGGGCGAGACCAACGCCCTCCGGGAAAAGCAGGTCGGCGACCAGTTCGCAGGTGCTATTGCGCTCGTACAGGTGGATCTCGCCGTGAGCGACCAGGGCGAGACCGTTGGCGGGCATTACCGGCGAGTTGAAGGCGCTGCCGCGGAACAACACGGCTCTCAACTGCGCCTGGTCGTCCTTCAGTGTGAAGTAGTAGTGGCCGGCGGGCGAACGGCTCACGTTGGTGACATCGCCGCGCAGCCAGACATCGCTCAGGACCGGGTCGTGCTCCAGCGTGGAAGAAATATGCAGGGCGAGCTCGGCAACCGAGAAGACGTGCGTCGAGTGCTGGAACGGGGCGAAGCGGAGCAGTGGTTCGGGGCGCACGATTGCTGCTCCGCTCAGGCGACCTCGTCTGGACTCAGACGCGCTCGATGTAGGTGCTGTCGCGGGTGTCGACGCGGATTTTGTCGCCGGTGTTTACGAACAGCGGCACGTTGATCGTCAGGCCGGTTTCCAGCTGCGCCGGTTTGTTACCACCGGTCGCCGTGTCGCCTTTGAAGCCGGGCTCAGTCTGCGTCACTTCAAGGACCACGTTGAGAGGCATGTCGACGCCCACGGGCTCGTCCTCGTACATCAGGACATCGAGCTCCATGCCGTCCTTCAAGTAGTTGACGGCGTCGCCGAGCTGGGCAGGGCTCAACGGGAACTGCTCATACGTGTCCTGGTCCATGAAATAGTGCAACTCGGCTTCGGTGTAGAGAAACTGCACGTGTCGCTGTTCGAGTCGGATACGCGGCCACTTGGCACCAGCCTGGGCGGTGGTGTCGAAGATGGCGCCGGTGCGGATGTTCTTCACCTTCATGCGCACCTGCGCGCTGCCGCGGCCGATCTTCTGGTGCTCGTACGAGAGGACCTGGACGATCTGTCCGTCGAGCTCCATCATCGCTCCACGTTTGAGATCGCTAGTAGAGATCACGAGACGTTATTTTGGCCTCCGTAGGCGAGTGTTTTCGGGGAGTGGCACAGGACCCTGGCGCCATCGGCTTCGAGAACGACCAGGTCCTCAATGCGGACGCCGCCCCAGCCGGGCAAGTAGATGCCAGGCTCGACCGAGAACACCATGCCAGGTTGGAGCGGTTCGTCGCCACGCGTCTGAGACAGCGAGGGGCGTTCATGCACTTCAAGGCCGATGCCATGGCCGAGACCGTGCAAAAAGGCGTCTTTGTAGCCAGCGGCGCTGATCACGTCACGGGCGAGTGAATCGGCCTCGCGGCCGGTCATTCCAGGACGGACTTCCCGTTCGGCGCGGAGTTGCGCCTCCAGGACGATGCCGTGGATCTCGGCAAGGCGCGAGTCCGAAGGGGCACCAAGGCAAACGGTACGGGTCATGTCCGAGCAGTAGCCGCTCGCCATGGCGCCGATGTCGATTTTGATCGCCTCGCCCGCTTGCAAGCGGCGGTCGGAAGGGACCGCGTGCGGAATGGCGGCGTTCGGGCCACTTGCCACGATGGACGGAAAGCTCGGGCCATCAGCGTGCTCGATCAAATAGAGCTCAACCAGTCGCGCGACTTCACGTTCCGTCAACCCAGGTTCAAGGTTTGTGAGGACGTGCGCGAGGCAATCATCCAGGACGTCGATTGCCACTTGCAGATGGGCCAGCTCTTCGGTGTCTTTGATGGCGCGAAGCTCATCCACCAGGTGGTCTTCTGGACATAGGTCCGCTGAAGAGGTGAGCTCGGCGCGGATCTCGGACCAAACGCCGTATGGGAGGTGGGCTGACTCGAACGCGAGACGTTTCACGTTGAGTTTGGAGACGGCCTGGGCCACGGCGGCTGGGCCGCGGTTACCGGCGGAGTAGGTGATGACTTCGAAGTCCGGCGCTTCTGACTCGGCCTGGCCGGTTGTGCGCGGATCCGTCAGGAGGAGGGCTTGCGACTCGGTGACGACAAGGTAGCCAGCAGAGTCACGCGGCGGCAGATCGTGTCCCGCGTAGCCGCTGAGGTAATAGCGGGACTCCGGTTGGGAGACGATCAGGCCGTCCAGGTTGCGCGCCTGCAGTTCGTCGCGCAGGCGTCTCAGGCGTTCGACGAAGCTCATTTGCGCCTGGCGGCGGGCTTACGTTTGGTTGAGGTGGATTTACGGGTCGTACCAGCGGTGCCATTGGTGCGTGCGCGCGAGGTGCCGTTGCGGGAGGCGGAGGCGCTCGTCGCAGTTTTGCGCTTACCCCGCGCAGGCGCGGTAGTGGCGGCTTTGCCGTTGGTACGCTCGCGCGCGGCAAAACGCGGTGGCTCGCCCTCGTGCTTCAAGCAGCGCACGCGCCCGCGGCCCATATCCACCTGCAGTCCGCCGCATTGGGGGCACGGCTCCTGGAGCGGTCGATTGAACGAAACCCAGTCGCAGTTGGGCCAATTAGCACAGCCGTAGAAGATGCGCCCCTTCTTCGACCGCTTTTCCAGGATCTCACCGCCGTCCGTGGGGCACTGAACGCCGACGCGTCGAGCGAACGGCTTCGTTTCCCCGCACTCGTGCATGGAGGTGTAGAACGGACCGAAGCGCCCGGTACGCAGCTGCATTTGCACGCCGTGGCTGCAGAACTCATCGGGCGCGTCTTTGGGCAGCTCTTCAGGCAGCGGCCGCGTCTCTTTGTGCTCGGGATATTGCGAGCAGGCCAGGAAACGACCGAAGCGACCCTCCTTGATGACCATCGGGTGGCCTTCGGAGCAAACCTCGTCGGTAGGCACCTCGGCCGGCTTGATGCGCTCGACCTCAGTATTGGCGCGCTCCAGGTCACGCGTGAGCGGGTCGTAGAACTCTTGAACGACCGGCACCCACTGGCGTTCGCCCTGGGCGACGTCGTCCAGCTTGTCCTCGAGGATGGCGGTGAAGTCCAGGTCCATGATGTCGCCAAACTGCTTGACCAGGACGTCCGTCACGAGCATGCCAATCTCGGTCGGTAACAGCCGCCGGCCGTCGCGTTCGACGTAGCCGCGCTCCTGGATGGTGCCCAGGATCGGTGCGTACGTGCTCGGGCGGCCGATGCCGCGTTCCTCCAGAGCCTTGACCAGGGTGGCCTCGGTATAGCGCGGCGGCGGTTGGGTGAAGTGCTGCTCAGGCAGCAGCTGCACGAGGTTGAGGAGATCACCAGCCGTAAGCTCGGGCAACGGCTGCCGATCCTCGTCGGTGGGCTCCTCGTCGTCTCGCCCAGCGCGGTACAGGCTCAAAAAGCCAGCGAACTTCAGACGCGAGCCGCTGGCCCGGAAGCGATACTGCGGCTTCGTGGGAGCACGGGCGTCGACCTCGACGGTCGTGACGTCAAACACAGCCGAGGCCATCTGCGAGGCCAGAAAGCGCTTCCAGACCAGGTCGTACAGACGGTATTGATCAGGTTCGAGCTGGCCGCGCAGCTGATCTGGCTCGCGGAACACCGACGTGGGGCGGATCGCCTCGTGCGCTTCCTGGGCGAGCTTGCTTCGGGTGCGATACGTGCGCGGCGCATCAGGCAGCATGCGCTGCTCGAGTTTTTGACGGATATAGTCGCGCGCCTCGTCCAGCGCAGTTTGAGCAACGTTGACCGAGTCGGTTCGCATGTAGGTGATCAGGCCGACCGACTCGCCACCGATGTCGATGCCTTCATACAGTTGCTGGGCAACTGCCATCGTGCGGCGAGCGGTGAAGCCGAGTTTGCGACTGGCCTCCTGCTGCAACGTGCTGGTCGTAAACGGCGCGTCGGGATGGCGTTGCTGCTCGCGCTCGCGCACGGACGCGACGGACCATGCAGCACCGTCGAGATCGCTCTGGACTGCCTGCGCCTCGACGCCGGTCTTCAGGTCGATCTTCTCTCCGGCGCGCTCCGTCAGGTTGGCAGTGAAGGTGGCCGTACTCTGCTGGCGCGAGAGCTCGGCCTGCAGCGACCAGTACTCGACTGGCACGAAGGCCTGGATCTCGCGCTCGCGGTCCACGATCATGCGCACCGCGACCGACTGGACGCGGCCGGCGGACAAGCCGCGACGAATCTTGCGGCCGAGGAACGTGCTGACCGGGTAGCCGATCAGGCGGTCGAGCACGCGACGCGCCTGTTGGGCGTCGACGCGGTGCATATCGATGCTGCGTGGGTTATTGAGCGCATCCAGAACCGCGCCACGGGTGACCTCGTGGAACTCGATGCGCCGGATATCTTGTTGACCGTCGAGGCCCAGCGCGGAGACGAGGTGCCACGCGATGGCTTCACCTTCGCGATCGGGGTCGGTGGCGAGCAGGACGGAAGTTTTGCCGCGGGCTTCGTCCTTGAGCCGTTTGACGACGTCCTTGCGATCGTTGGGGATGACGTATTTGGGTTCGAAATGGTTGTCGACGTCGACGCCGAGGCGGCTGGTAGGCAAATCGCGGACATGCCCCAGACAGGCGCGCACGGAGTAGTTGCGGCCCAGGAACTTTTCGATGGTTCTGGCCTTGGCGGCCGATTCGACCACCACGAGGCTCTTATCCAGTTTTGCCATTGAGTGAGAAGTGTTCTCTTTCCCCCGAGCAGCGTTCGGTATTGGGCAACAGTCGCAGGGCCAAAGTTATTCGGGCGCTGCCCGCGGCAGCCGAATTATTAGACGGCTCAAGCCCGGGTATACAACATCGGGCCGGCCTGGCGGGCCAATCCTTTCAGTTCGAGCTTGGCCAGTGTGGCCGAAAGTGCGCCCATTGGCAGCATCGGGAGACCTCGGATGAGCTCGTCGATATGGCGCGGCTCCTGGCTCAGCGCATCCCACACCCACGTCTCAATCGGCCCGAGTTCAGGCACATGGCGTGCCAGCTGGTCAGCGCCTGGCGGGGAGGATACGCCGAGAGCCTCGAGGATGTCTTCGGCGCTGGTCACCGGCATTGCGCCTTGCTTCAGTAGATAGTTGGAGCCCGCGCTGCTCGGGCTCAGGATGCTTCCCGGCACGGCCAGCACATCTCGGCCCTGTTCCAGCGCAAAGTCGGCGGTGATGAGGGCGCCGCTCTTCTCGCCGGCTTCCACGATGACGGTGAGCCGGGACAGCCCGGAGATGATGCGGTTGCGTCTGGGGAAATTGACCGCGTCGGGTGGAACACCTGGTGCGAACTCACTGACCAAGGCACCTTTATCGGCGGTGAGAATGCCGCGGGCGAGGTTGTGGTTCTCGGATGGGTAGACCTGGTCCAGACCGTTGCCCAGGACGGCGATCGTGCGGCCGCCCGCTCGGATCGCTGCACGGTGGGCCGCGGTGTCGACGCCGCGCGCAAGTCCGCTGACAACCGTCACGCCGGCTTGCGCCAAATCTGTCGCGAAGCGTTCGGCGACGGCTTTGCCGTACGGCGTCGCGCGCCGGGTGCCGACGAGGGCAACGGCGACTGCGTCATTCGGGCAGAGTGTGCCGCGCGTGAACAGGACGGGTGGCGGATCGGCCACGTGGCGCAAGTTCTCGGGATAGGTCGGGTCCTGGAGCGTAAGGGCTGTGATGCCGAGGTCGCGCAGTTTCGACAGGATTTGTTCGGGGGATGTGGTCTGGCGCAGCCGATTAATCGCCGCAATGGTGCGGCGTTCCAGGCCCGCTTCGGCGAGCAGCAGGTCCGAGGCGTGCCAGGCATCCTCGGCGGAGCCGCACAGTTGCAGGAGTCGCTGGAAGCGAATAGGGCCAATGCCCGCGGCGGCGGTCAGCAGCACCCAAAACGCGGTGTCGTCCATCGTTGCTTGACGCCACTATGCAACACGGGGCGTCACGCGGACGGGGTAATTTCAGGGATTAATAGCGGCGAGGCGCACGATGTCGAGGAACTGGTCGGCTTTGAGGCTGGCTCCGCCGACGAGTGCGCCATCGATGTCCGGCTGGGCGATGAAAGCGGCGAAGTTGTCCGGCGTGACGCTGCCGCCATACTGGATCTGCAGACCTTGTGCGACTTGCTGGTTGCTGAGGTCTGCAACCGTCTCACGAATCAGCGCAATGGTGGCGTTGGCGCCGTCGGGGGTCGCGGCGCGACCGCTGCCGATGGCCCAGATAGGCTCGTACGCAATAACGACGGCCGACAGGTGCTCGACGTCGTCTAGTGCGCGCTTGACCTGGGATGAGACGATGTCCTCGGTTTGACCGGCCTCGTGCTGGGCGAGGGTTTCGCCGACGCAGACGATAGGCACAAGGCCGGCTGCAAGTGCCGCCTTGAGTTTTCTGTTGACGAGCGCGTCATCCTCGCCGAAGTACTGGCGGCGTTCGGAGTGCCCAAGGATGACATAGGTGGCCAGGCCCTCCAGCATCCCCGGAGATATTTCGCCGGTGAAGGCGCCCTTGGGCTCGGGGTAGAGGTTTTGCGCCCCGACATGGATGTCGGTCTCTTTGAGCCGTGCCGAAATCGCTGGCAGCGAGGTGAACGGAGGGCACACGACGCGCTCTACGTTCGAAAACGATTGGAGCCGAGGGAGCATGGCATCCACCAGCGCCAAACTCTCGGCGATGGTGTTGTTCATCTTCCAGTTGCCAGCCACGATGGGCTTACGCAGTGACGACACGGAGCCTCCGCACGCGGCCAATCAGAGTTGTGGCAGAAGCCCGCAAAGTGATACAGCCCAACATCAACAGTTATGGAGGAGGGCGGCTACGCCTGGGAGGGTTTTGCCTTCGATGAACTCCAGGCTGGCGCCGCCGCCGGTGCTGACATGGGTCAGTCTGTCGGCTACGCCGGCTTGCTCTACGGCTTGCACCGATTCGCCGCCGCCGACCACTGTGGTCGCCGACGACTTCGCCAGGGCGTGCGCGATCTCGAGCGTGCCGCGAGCGAAGCGTGGATCTTCGAAGATGCCCATTGGGCCGTTCCACAGGACCGTGCCCGCACGGGCGATCTCCGCCTCGAAGGCTGACAGACTGGCCGGGCCGATGTCCGCGATGATGTCATCCGAACCTACTGCGTCTGACTTCACAGTGCGTGTGGGCGAGTCCGTTGACTTGAGGTCACTGGTGACGACCACGTCCGTCGGCAGCAGGATTTTTCCTGAATCGGACAGGAGCTCCTCAGCGGTGGGCACGAGGTCGGCTTCAAGCAGGCTGCGGCCGACTTCCAGGCCGCGGGCGCGCAGGAAGGTGTTGGCCATGCCGCCGCCGATCAGCAGACGGTCCACGCGATCAATGAGGTTGTTGAGGACCGCGAGCTTGGAGCTGACCTTGGCGCCGCCGACAATGGCGACGAACGGTCGGCGCGGATTGTCCAGCGCGCCGCCGATCGACACAATCTCCTTCTCCATCAGCAGGCCTGCCACCGCGGGCAGTAGATGTGCAACGCCTTCAGTGGAGGCATGTGCGCGGTGAGCCGTGCCGAACGCGTCATTCACGAACGTATCCGCCAGTTTTGCCAGGTCGGCCGCAAAACGCGGGTCGTTCTTCTCTTCTTCTGGGTGAAAACGCACGTTTTCGAGGAGGACGACCTCACCCGGGCCTATCGCGCGGACCGCGGCCGCGGCTGGCTGGCCGATGCAGTCTTCGCCGAACGGCACCGGGGTCCCGAGCAGTTCGCCAAGACGGTCTGCGACAGGGCGAAGTGTGTATTTCGGATTACGTTCGCCGTCGGGGCGGCCCAGATGGGATAGCAA
>JAFAZN010000177.1 GCA_019239775.1 Chloroflexota bacterium | reverse complement strand
CCAGTCGATGCCACAAAACACCGGCACTGACGATGTACCTCGCATCACGATTGATAGAGTCCGCGGCTCACGCTGAGCGCTCTAATGGCAGGGCTCGCGGCCCGGCATCCCCTTGGCTGTTCGTGACAGCCGCGACCGGCGAGGTCTCAGTCTCTGCCGGAGCTCAAGGCTGGGCTCTCGGGTCTATTGAAGAAATCCTCCCACCGGCGACCCGGTCAAGCTGTAACACGTCGGTCAAGTGAGTCGGCGGCCGCCCGTCCCGGCTAAGGCATTGACCGCCTGATACGACGCCAGGCTGTGCCGCCGTGCTCGCTTTCCATTAGATATGCGTAAAACTAGGCCATAGTTCAGACGATGCGGAGTTGTCATGAGGTGGCGGTGCGGCTTACGGGCCAGAGCAGGAGTCCGAGGCACCCCGCAGCAATGACGAGGTCCGGCTCCGGGACACGAAAGCGCCAGAGCAGCCCGAGGCTCGCCAGGCCAATCACGGCGGTTGAAAGATCGACGATCGCACGTTGCCCGAGGATGAGCACCGAACCGGCGATCGCACCCATGGCAGCCGCGAGGGCGCCCTGAACAAACGTGCTGAGCTGGCGATGTCTGAACCAGGGCGCCAGCACTAAGACCATCACGAACACGGCGTGAAAATGCCAACGGCTGCCGCAACGGCCCCAGCGAATCCGTCAAGCAAGTACCTGATGCACGCGACGCCCGCTAACGCCGGGCCGGGCGTCACAACCACCATGGGCACCGCGTCCAGGGACTGCTGCTTGGAGATCCTGCCCAGGTCATGGACGAGGCCCTGCCCCATCACATTACGACCGACGCCGGTTGGCCGGCGATCGATACGCCGCCGCCCAACGCAACCTGTTCAATCGCTTCCTCGGGTGCCTCTACCGCTGCCTGCAGACCAACCAGGTCTACGCCGAGGAACGAGCGTTTCGGGCAACGTCGGCGCTTGCCGCTTGACGGCTAACTTCCTGGGATGTCTCGGCCGCACCCCGGCTCGATCCAATGGTCTGGGTCATCCCGTAAGTAATGGTCACGTCCGGCAGATGCAGCCTCGCTTGCACTTGCTTCCTGACCTCGGCCGGGCAGGGCGAGCCACCCATGACGCCGGGGGGAGCGACGAACAATCGAAGGCGTCGAGGTCGGCCACGCCGAGGTCGCTGATGAACATGCTCGGCTTGCCGTAGAGTGACCTGCAGCGCTCGGACTGGACCACCTCACCTGCGCACGTGGTTCGAAACCCTCGCTGGCCACCATCTCGAACACGTGATGGAACGGCACCGGGATATACACCCAGTCACGCTCGGTATAGCGCAAGGTTTCGCCGACGAAGAAGCCGTTGTACAGGATCGCCTGGTGAGAGAGCGTGGGGCCCCATGGGAAAGCCGGTGGTGCCCGACGTGTACTGGATGCTGATGGGGTCGTCGAACTGTAGGGAACCCTTGACCTCGACGGGGTCCTGAGGGCTGGTTCGCCGGCCGTCGGTGAGCAGCTGCTCCCACTCGTCGACCAGCACGATCGCCTGCCGCAACAGCGGGCAATGGTCGGCTACCTGGGCCAGCGTGTCGATGTAGTCGGCCTTGCGGAACGCCCGCGCCAGCAGCAATGGGCTCGTGCCGGCGTGGTTGAGGACGCGCTCGAGCTCGGGCGTCTAGTCGGCCTGGGTTGATGTTGACCATGATGGCCCGGACGTCATCCGTGCACGTCTGCCTGGGTTCAGTCAGGCCCCAGCATCTGATCGCGACGGCTGCGCTGCTCGGCCAGCGGTCACGGTCGAGCAGGTCTTCAAGGTTGCGACTATCTCAGAAGCCGATGGCCTTTCGGCACTGGACGAGGTCGTGCGCGGGCGCCTGCTGCGAGAGGCGAGCGGAGCCTACTTCTTCACAAAAGATCATGACGATTGCCGCACGCTTGCACACTCCACAGCACCCACGAACTGCCAGTCACTCACTCCTGAACATCGTCAAACCCCACATTTGCCAGCTTAGGCGTGCAGCAGCCCCAGTTGGCGT
>JAFAZN010000359.1 GCA_019239775.1 Chloroflexota bacterium | reverse complement strand
CGCCGTTTCAGTGCTTGTGCTGGTATCCGCGGCACTCGGCGCGCTGGCCATGCTGCTGCTGGGCGTCGCACGCGAGGTGGGCTTGCGCTGGCGCCATCGCGCTGTGGCGCAACAGCTCAAAAGCGCCAACGCGCGGGTCGCCGAGCTGGAAGCATCGCAGCCGAAGCTGCCAACCGCGCCTGCCCCCGCCGCCAGCGCCCCCGCCGAGGCCCCACGCACAACCTGAAGCACCACATATCTCCGGGAGATAAACCTCGGTTCCGGAACGGGTGACGTCCTCGAACCATTGAGGAGCGGCAGCACGTACGCAGGGGGACGCCGAGGGGAGCCCGCTCATGAGCGGGCTCCCCTCAAAGTGAAACCTACTCGCTCTCCTCGTATTGCTGCTTGATCGAGGCCAGGACCGTGGGATCGGCCAGCGTGGTGGTATCGCCGAGCACCTTGCCCTCGGCGATATCGCGCAGCAAGCGCCGCATGATCTTGGCCGAACGCGTCTTCGGCAACTCCGAGGTGAAGAAGATCTTGTCGGGTTTGGCAATGGCGCCAATCTTTTCACCCACGTGGTTGCGCAGCGTCTCAACCATAGCCGGGTCGCCCGTGAAGCCGCCACGCAACGTAGCGAAGGCGGCCAATGCCTGCCCCTTCACCTCGTGTGAAATGCCGATAACCGCTGCCTCCGCCACCGCGGGGTGCGACACCAGTGCCGACTCCACCTCCATGGTGCCAATGCGGTGGCCGGCAACGTTCAAGACGTCGTCCACGCGCCCGAGCAACCAGAAATAGCCCTCGTCGTCGCGCTTGGCGCCATCACCGGCGAAATAATTGCCAGGAAAGCGGGTCCAGTACTGGGTCTTGTAGCGCTCAGGATCGCCCCAGATGGTGCGCGCCATGGCGGGCCAGGGTCGCTGCAGCACGAGGTAGCCGCCGCTGCCGAGCGGAACCGACTTGCCGTTTTCGTCGAGGACGTCGGCTTTGACGCCAGGGAACGGGAACGTCGCCGAGCCAGGCTTCAGCACCGTGATGCCGGGCAACGGGGTGATCAGGATCTGGCCCGTCTCAGTCATCCACCAGGTGTCCACCACCGGGCAACGGTCGAGTCCGATGACCTCGCGATACCAGACCCACGCCTCGGGATTGATCGGCTCACCCACCGTACCGAGTACACGCAGAGACGTGAGGTCGTGCTTCGCCGGGTATTCCTTACCCCAGCGCATGAAAGTGCGGATCGCCGTCGGCGCGGTGTACAGGATCGTGACCCCGTACTTCTCGACGATCGACCAGAATCGATCCTTGTCGGGGTAATCCGGCGAGCCTTCGTACATGACGCAGGCGGCGCCGTTGGCCAACGGCCCATAGACGATGTACGAGTGGCCGGTCACCCAGCCAACGTCGGCGGTGCACCAGAACACGTCTTCTTCCTTGAGATCGAAGACGTATTTGTGCGAGCACGCCGTGCCGACCAGGTAGCCGCCGGTGGTGTGCAGCATGCCCTTTGGCTTGCCAGTAGTTCCTGAGGTGTACAGGATGTAGAGCGGATGCTCGGCATCCAGGGCCTCGGGCTCGACAATCTCGGCCCCTGATTCCTCTAGCGCACGGTGCCACCAGACGTCGCGGCCTTCTTTCATCGGTACCTGCCGCGCATCGTCGGTGCGATTCACTACCAGGACCTTCTGGATCGTCGGGCACGACTCCATCGCCCGATCCATGGTGTCCTTGAGTGGGATCTTGCTGCCGCGCCGCCATCCGCCGTCAGCGGTGATCGCGAAGCTCGCGCCGCAGTCGTTGACGCGATCCGAGATGCTGTCCGCGCTGAAGCCCGCGAAGATGACCGTGTGGGGTGCGCCGATGCGGGCGCACGCCAGCATGGCGATGGCCAGCTCGGGAACCATGCCCAGGTAGATCGCCACCCGGTCGCCTTTTTTGACCCCGAGGCGTTTGAGTGCGGCGGCGCAGCGATTGACCTCGCGGTACAGGTCACGATAGGTCAGGACGCGCGCATCGCCTGGCTCGCCCTCGAAGATGATGGCGGCCTTGTTGCGGCGCCACGACTTGATGTGGCGGTCGACACAGTTGTAGCTGGCGTTGACCTGGGCGCCGACGAACCATTTGGCCTCGGGCACGTTCCAGTCGAGGACGCGGTCCCACGGCTTGAACCAATCGATGGCCTTGGCTTGTTCAGCCCAGAACGCTTCAGGATCGGCTTCGGCGCGCTGGTAGATGGCGGGATCGTTCCAGTTGGCCTGAGCCTTGAACGCGTCTGAGGGTGGGTAGCGGCGGTCTTCCTGAAGCAGGGCTGAAAGCGTGCCAGCTGCGGGCTCGTGCGTCGTTGCCATCCGCGTCTGAAACCTCCACTACGTGATGTTTTATCTACGTGAAAAAATACGGCTAATGCCCATTCTGCCGTATCTGGACAAAATACCGACCGTAGGCAGCGACGTACGCCTGGCCGCCGATGCGTTCATCGTGGGTCGCGCCAGTGTCGAAGGCCCTGCCGTCCTGGAGTCCAGCGCGGTGCTTCGCGCGGACCAGAACGGCATCACCGTGGGGTCGCATTTTCACATCGGCCAGGGTTCAACCGTCCACGTCGAGCGGCACACCGACACGCGCATCGGCGCCTACGTGTGGGTGGGCGATAACGCCGTGGTCCACGCGACAACCGTGGGCGACGGCACGCGGGTAGAAGATGGTGGACTGGTCCTGAGTACGTCAAAGGTTGGAGCAGGCAGCATCGTTGCCGCTGACGCGCTGGTGTCCGAAGGCGCCGAGTTTCCCGAGAACAGCTATATCAGCGGCACGCCCGGACGGCGTATTCGCGACACAACGCCCGAAGAGCGCGCCGAGACGTTGGCCATGATCCGCGCGGCCTTTGGCGGTTGACGCACTCTCAAGACTGAGCACCGGGGACTGTCGCTGCCTCAAGTCCGAGGCGGTATTCGCGGCTGAGGCGGGCGTATTCGGTCGCGCCGCTCTCGATGCGGGCGATCTCAGCCTGAGTCACGTCGCGCAGGATGCGACCGGTGCCAATGACCAGCTTTGCCTCGGGGATCTGCATGCCCTCGGGGACCACGGCGTTGGCAGCCACAATGGCGTGCCTACCCACAATGGCACCCTGGTTGACGGTGGCGCCAATAGCGATCAGCGCAGCGGGTCCAATGGTGGCGCCATACACGCGCGCGTTGTGACCCAACGAGGTGCGTGCGCCAATGAGCACAGGGTGCCCAGGTGCGGCCTCGACAACGCAGTTGTCCTGCACGTTGGCTTCGGCCTCAACCGTCACGGACGCGGCTTCACCACGAATCACGGTCCCGTGAAAGACGCCCACGTCTTGACCCAGGCGCACGTCACCAAGCAGCGTGGCGCCCGGCGCCACATACGCCTCTAGCGGCCGCGCCACTCGGGCTTGCGCTTTTCGAGGAATGCGGTAACGCCCTCGCGGAAGTCCTCGGACATGTAGCACATCAAGATCAGGTCTTCGGTTTCTTCGAGCCTGAGTTTGTTGACGATGCGCTGCACGGCCATCTTGGCGGCGCGAATCGTCAGCGGCGCGTTGGCGGCAATCTGCTCGGCGAGCTCGAGCGTGCGGGCTTCCAGGTGCTCGGGCTCGACGATCTCGTTGAAGACGCCGATCGATTTACCTTCCTCGGCGCCGATCAGGCGCGCCGTAAAGATCAGATCTTTCGTCCGCGCCGGACCAATCAACGACACGAGCCGCACGAAGTTCTGCATCGACAGGATGTTGCCGAGGGTGCGTGCGATCGGCACGCCGAAGCGCACATCCGGCGCGGCCAGGCGCATGTCACAGCACAATGCAAACGCGGCGCCGCCACCGGTGCACGCGCCACGGATCATCGCGATGCTCGGCTTGCCCAGGCTCTCCAACCGGCTGGCGTACTTGTTGTTGTTGCTCTCGTAGGTGAGCGCATCTTCGGGTGTGGAAAACGTCTTGAACTGGGAGATATCGGTGCCTGCGACGAAGGCTTTGTCGCCCGCGCCTTTGAGCACCAGCACTTTCACCCGATCGTCCGCATCCACGTGTTCGCAACAGTCGTACAGGCCCTCGTACATCTCCCACGTGAGGGCATTTCTGGCCTGAGGCCGGTTGAACGTCAGAAAGGCTATTGCTCCGCGGCGCTCATACAGGAGGTCCGCGGTCTTTGGCACGAACTCGGCCGTCTCGGTGCTGGCCATATACGCTCTGATTATCCAGGGTCTATGGCAGCCAGCGCGGGCTCTCCCACGGGCCCACTGAGCGGCAGCTCGAACGGTAGCGAAGGCGGATCGAAAATGACCCCTGGATTCATGATGCCGCTAGGGTCGAGCGCCCGCTTGATGCGGCGCATGACCTCCAGGGCCGGTCCGTGCTCCTGGGCCATATACGGCGCGCGCGCCGTTCCCACGCCGTGCTCACCGGTGGTGGTGCCGCCCATGCGCAGCGCAAGCTGATGGACCTCGTCGGCCACGCGCAGCACGCGCTGGATCTCATCAGGGTCGCGGCCGTCGATCAGGTGGCCAGGATGCAAGCCACCGCCGCCGATGTGGCCATACGTGGCGATAGGGATGCGATACCGCGCGCTGATGTCCTGAATCGCGCGCAAGGCCTCAGGGATGCGCGCGACTGGGACGCAGATGTCCTCGCCGCAATAGGCACGGTTCGAGCCTGGACGGAGCGTGCCAACCGCGGCGCCGACCACCGAGCGGGCTTCCCACAGGGCGTTGATTCGAGCCGGTTCATCTGACCACTCCGGCGTCAGGCTGGTGAGCGGGCCGATCACCTCGCAGATGCGTTCCGCGTCCCAGCGGACGCCCGGCGGATTGCCGTCCACCTCGAAGAGGATCAACGCCTCGACCGACGGAAGGCGCATCGCGGGACGGTAGAGGTTGATCGCCTGAATGCTCCGCTCGTCCAGGATCTCGATCGCCGATGGGCTCACACCTGCGGCAAAAACCGCCTGAACGGCTTCACCCGCCTTTTCGAGGACGTCAAAGAGTCCGAGAACGATGGCGCGTGACGGAGGGATGGCCATGAGCTTCAGTCGCAATCGGGTGATCACGCCGAGCGTGCCCTCGGCGCCGACGATGAGCTTGGTCAGCTCCAGTCCCGCCGAGGATTGCTTCGCGCGCGAACCTACCGAGCCCGTTTCGATGATCTCGCCATTCGGCAGCACGACCTCCATGCCGAGCACCCATGCGCTGGTAGGTCCGTACTTGACCGCCCGCATGCCGTGGGCGTTGGTGGAAGCCATCCCACCAACCGTGGCCATGCGGCTGGAGCCAGGATCAGGGGGAAAGATCAGGTTGTTTCGCGCCAGGGCCGTATTCAGATTGGCGTGCACGACACCGGGCTCGCAGAACGCCTGCATGTTGGCGGGATCGATGTCGAGGATGCGGTTCATGGCGTTCAAGGCCAGGACGATGCCTCCCGACAACGCGACCGCACCAGCGGCCTGGCCGCTGGCTGCCCCACGGGGTGTGACAAGCACATGCTGTTCGTTCGCGTAGCGCATGACCGCGCTGACGTCCTCAGTGGCCGTTGCGATCACGACGGCATCCGGCGGACGCGGCGCCAGCTGCGTGAGGAAGGACGCGTCATAGGCGTACGTGCGCAGCTCCGCCGGCGCATCGAGCACTCGGCTCGAGGTGACGATCCGCCGCAGGTCGTCCGCGACGGTCATGGCGCCGACGCCTCGTCCAGGACCTCGGCGATGTGACGCACCGCGATTGGGCTGCCGCGCTCCTGGAGGCCTGCGCGCAGCTGCAGCAGGCAACCCGGGTTCGACGTCACGATCAGGTCTGGTGCCACGCGCAGCGCGTTGTCGAGCTTGCGCTGCTGGAGTTGCTTCGACTGGACCGGGTTAGTGACGTTGTAGACACCCGCGCTGCCACAACACAGCCCCGCCTCACCGATTTCGGCCAGCTCCAGTCCGTCGATCTGACGCAGCAGCTCGCGCGGCTGGCGGCTGATGCGCTGGGCATGCAGCAGGTGGCAGGCGTCCTGATAGACCACTTTCTGGGGGACCTTGCGCTTCATCGGCAGTGCGGCTGTCATGAGCAGCTCGCTGAGGTCGCGCACACGCGCTGAGAAAGCGGCTGCTCTCTGGACCCAGACAGGGTCACTGCGCAGGTGATGGGCGTAGTCCTTCAGCATCGCCCCGCAACCTGCGGAGTTGACCACGATGGGGCCTTGCGTAGCCTCGAAAGCAACGATGTTGCGCTTGGCGAGCTCGAGCGCCTGGGATAGGTCACCACCGTGGGCGTGGAGCGCGCCACAACAGCCTTGCTGTGCTGGATTGCTCACTGTATGACCGGCGCGCTGCAGCACCCGAATGGTTGCCCGATCGACGTCCGCAAGTGCAGTTGACATGACGCAACCCGCGAAGAACGCCACCGGGTCTGTGGCGCTGCCTTCGGGTGCGTAGGTCTCATCGTGCGGCGTGAGGAACTGCGCGGGTAGTTGCGGCAGCAGGCGTTCAGCCTCACCCATGCCCATCAGACGGGGAATGCCCAGGTGGCGAGCCAGCCAGCGGAGCCCGGTGCGCTGGTACAGCCAGAGCAGCCGCGCCACTGCGCGAAACCGGCGCATGTCGGTGAACAACCACGTAAAGACCACCGCCCGGACGAGTCGCACGTTCCACGATGGCCGTGCTCCTTCGTTGAGGCGGGAGCGCAGCACCACCTGCAGTGGGTCCATGTGCACGCCAGCTGGGCACACCGCCGAGCAGGCATCACAGACCAGGCAGTTGAGCTCGTGGCTCACCAGGTCAGGCGTGAGTTGGAGGTTGCCTTCTGCCAGCGCCCGCGCCATACCCACTCGTCCGCGAGGCCCCTCGGCCTCTTGCAGCGACAGCACGTACGTGGGGCAGGAGGTCAAACATAGCCCGCAGCGGATGCACGCGAGCATGTTGTCGTACTCGCCAGCAAGCGCCGGGTCCTGCGGTCGAAAGGCGATCGACACCGCCACACGTTGTACACGCCAAGCCCATATCCCGTGCTGCGCACCTCCGCACTGATCGCTCCCGCCGCGCGATGTCCCTCACGGAGTGCTCACCCCGCGAAGTGCTGTCCCCACGGGTGGAGTTCCTCACGGAGCGATGCCTCCCACGGGTCGAGTCCCCCACTGATGTGGTTCCTTACGGACGTGATGCCTTACGCAGTAACGGTTCCGACCAAGGTGGAATCCTTTCCCAGCTGAAGTCCCCACGGAGGTTGTCCCCACGGAGTGGTATCCCAGGGAGTGATCGCTCACGGAGTGACGTCCCTACAGAGTAACTTCCCACCGGAGTGACGTCCCCACGGGGTGCTCGCCGTCGGGCGAGTGCTGCGCGAGAGCGCTTCGAACTGGCAACTGCTGGTTGACGCTCGCCGCGGGTGGCGTTAGTCTACCTACTAACCGTTTGGTAGATACTCACCCGGGCGAAGCTGAAGCACAGCGTTTTCAGGCCCGCATCGATGCCGACCTTCGCATCGAGCCGCCCGACTGGATGCCGGACGCCTATCGCAAAACGCTGGTCCGCCAGATCTCCCAGCACGCGCATTCCGAGATCATCGGCATGCAGCCCGAAGGCAACTGGATCACTCGCGCGCCGTCGCTGGAGCGCAAGGCCATTCTGATCGCGAAGGTCCAGGATGAGGCCGGCCATGGGCTGTACCTCTACAGCGCCGCCGAAACGCTGGGCACGTCGCGAGAGGAACTCGTGGAACAGCTGCTCACCAACAAAGCAAAGTATTCGACCATCTTCAACTACCCCACGCTGACCTGGGCCGACGTGGGTGCGATCGGCTGGCTGGTGGATTCGGCCGCGATCATGAACCAGATCCCACTGGCACGCTGCTCGTATGGTCCATATGCGCGCGCCATGACGCGCATCTGTAAAGAGGAAAGCTTCCACATGCGCCAGGGCTTCGACATCATGCTGACCCTGTCGCGCGGCACGCCCGAGCAAAAGGCGATGGCCCAGGATGCGCTGGATCGCTGGTGGTGGCCGTCGCTGATGATGTTCGGTCCGCCAGAC
>JAFAZN010000018.1 GCA_019239775.1 Chloroflexota bacterium | reverse complement strand
TAGTTTTCGGGGGTGAAGTTGTTGCGGTTGTCGTCGATCTGGAGCGTGAAGCCCTGGTTCGGCGTCATCTCGGTATTTTCGTCGCCGTGATAGCCGGCGATGATGCCGTGGTCGTTGATGCCCAGCAACTGGGTGAAGCGCTGGTCGGTTGGGAAGGAAATCGCGTGCAAATTGGCGCTGTCATCGTGGTCGGGGGTTTCAGCGGCCACCGTTCCGCTTGTAAGCAAACCACCGACGACGAGCGCGGCAAACGCGATGGAAACACGACGGGAAAACATTGGTTCAGGTCCCTTTCTTGGGAGGAGATCTTGAAGACATGCCCAGTTTCTCGTTGCGGGACCTCCTCTCGACAGGGGACTACCCCCCGTGTTTCATAGGGCCGTGCCCCACGCGAAGGTGAACGGCGTCGAGCTGTTCTACGAGGACACTGGCTCGGGCTACCCCGTCGTCTTCTGCCACGAGTTCGCGGGCGACTACCGTTCCTGGGAACTGCAGGTGGGGGCCTTCGATCGGCAGTATCGCTGTATCACGTACTGCCATCGCGGCTACCCGCCGTCCTCCGTGCCGACCCACCTCGAAGCCTATTCACAAGACCACTTGATCGAAGACCTTCGCGGCCTGTTGGATCACCTGGGTCTGCAGCAGGCACACATTGTCGGCTTTTCCATGGGCGGCAGCGTGGTGCTCAATTTGGCGTTGCGATATCCGGACCTCTGTCGAAGTATCACGGTCGTCGGCACCGGCGCGGGCAGTACCAACCGCGAACGCTTTGAACGAGATATCCACGCCACAGTGCAGCTCATCAGAAGTCGGGGAATGCGCGTCTTCGCCGACACCTATGCAGAAGGTCCAACCCGTCAGCCGTATAAACGAAAGGACCCATATGGCTGGTCGGTATTCCGTGAGCAGCTCGCGGAGCATGCCGCTGACGGTCAGGCGTATTCGATGCAGGGCGTCATGCTGAGTCGGCCGACGATATTCTCACTCGAGCCTGGATTGCGCGAGCTCAACGTGCCAGCGTTGATCGCCATCGGCGACGAAGACGAACCGTGTGTCGACGTGGCGGTCTTTTTGAAGCGGACCCTGCCATTGGCGGGCCTGCTCGTTCTGCCGCAAAGTGGACACGCCATCAACCTGGAGGAACCAGCCATCTTCAATGCGTCGGTCCTGGAGTTCTTCCGCATGGTGGAGTCCGACCGCTGGCCGGCGCGAACCGCAGTGACTACGAGCCTGCTTCCGCCCTAGGAACGCGGCGAGCGCCTCACGAGCATGTCAGCGGGCTTGCGGCCGCGTTCCTAGGGCAACCTGTCACACGAAGTTCGGCCGACTGCGACTCGGGCTGCGGACCGGCTTGTCGGCCTAACTTCTGACGGCTGACGCCAGAAGGGACTTGCCGCCAAAGCGCTCTTTCCACAACGGAATCACCGCGCGATTGAAGATCACTTCTTCGTCCGGAAGTTCTCCGTTCAACACCTGGAGCACCGCGTCCGTGGCCATGCCAATCGCCGGGCCGATGCCACTGCCAACGTTGTTGGTAATCATGTGCGGTGACAGGAGCACACTGTCGCCAAGCCCGCGCAACGGACTATCCAGTGGTAGGGGCTCACGCTCGAACACGTCCAGCGCAGCACCGGCGATCCGCTGATTCTGGAGTACATCGATCAGCGCCGCTTCATCAACGACCGGACCTCGGCAGGCGTTGACGAGAATCGCGCTGGACTTCATGCGTGCGAGCTGTTCGGCGCCAATCATGTGACGGGTTTCGCGATTGAGAAAGCAGTGCAGCGATACCACGTCCGATTCGGCGAGCAAGGTTGGCAGGTCCACCCGCTGGACGCCGTGCGCGGCGAAGTGGTCGTCGGCGACATAGGGGTCGCACGCGATCAGTCGTGCACGCCACGGGCGGAGCAAATCAGCGAGGCGGGTGCCGACGCGGCCCAGTCCAACGATGCCGATGGTCAGGCCCGGGTAGCCGTCTGCGCGGGCACCCACGTAGCGTCCGACCAGGCTCGGATCGCGCCAGGGTCCGTCGGTCTTCAGATAACGGTCGCGTTCGCGCACCTTCTTCAGCAACGCCAGCATGTACGCCATCGTGCCTTCGGCCACACCGCCCCAGTTCGATTCGGTGGGTCCGTACGTCACCAGGATGCCGAGCTCGGTCGCGGCCTCGTCGTCGACATCCTCGCACCCGATCGAGTACTTCGAGACGGCGCGCAGCCTGGGCGCGCTCGCCATGACTTCCCGCGAAATCGTCGTGTTGTATATAGCCGAGCCGAGCAACACGTCACTGTCGCGGGCTCCAGCCATGAGCTCTTGGGGGCTGGGCGCCATGGGCGAGGCCCACGGCCGCGGCGCAACCTGCAACTCGCAGCCATGTTCCTCCAGTTGCTGATACGTATCGGCGGCTGCATCGATCGGCGAGAACACAAAGACCTTTGGGCTCACGGGGGCTATACGCTATCAAATCTGCCGATATGCGCCATGGGACTCTGTTCGTTCTGGCTCTTGGCGCGGCGGTCCTGTTCGCCTGTACGCCCGCATCGCCGCCGTCCTCGCCACGCGTGACCGCGGCACCCGAGGTCGTTCCAACCGATGCTCCCACCGCCGCCCTCGCGCCGGTACTGACGCCGACTCCGACGGTGCAGCTTCGCCAGACCGAGGATCCGACGGCGGTGGTGGTCTTCGCGCCGTCGTTATTCGGGCAGGCGCTCGAGGACCTGGGCGGTCAATTCATGGTGAGCGCCCACGATACAACCGGAGTCAGTTACCGGTTCGACACCGGTGCGACGTTGGTTTCGCTCCTCCAGCAAGGCGCGGACGCGGACGTGTTCGTCGGCGTCGATCGCGCAACGATGGACCAACTCCAGCAGGCGAATTTGCTGGAGGGACCGCCCGCTGTCCTCGCGGACGACCAGCTCGCGTTAGTCGTGCCGACATCCAATCCGCAGCAACTGCAAAGCTTGAAGGACCTCGCCAACGCCGGCGTACGCTTTATCGTGCCCGCGCCAGCCAGTCCAACCACGACGACGCTGCTGAATGCCTTGACCACGGCGAGCCAGGATGCCGCGTATGGCGCCGACTTTGCAGCCAGAGCCGATCGCAACATCCTGGCGCGCGATGGCGACGACCAGCTAGTGATCAGCCGCATCGTATCTGGCGAAGTTTCGGCCGGCATCGTGTTCGCCTCCAGTATCGATCCGTCCTCGCGCCCTCAACTGCAGATTATTCCTTTACCGACCTCCGTCAGCCCCCCAGTGGAATACCCGATCGCCGTCCTGGTGCATGCGACCAATGCTGGCGGCGGCCGCGCGTTCGTGCAGTACGCGCTGTCGGCTCCGGGGCAGGCAGTGCTGTCCAGATACGGTTTCACGAAAGTAGGTCCAGGTGTCTCAAACGCAACGCACTAGTCCGGTCACGCGCAAAGATGACCTCGTCGAGGTTCTTCACGGTGTCTCGGTACCGGATCCGTACCGCTGGCTGGAGGACGGCGAATCAACTGAAACGCACGACTGGGTCGAGGCGCAAAACGCGCGCACCCGTGGGTTTCTCGCCGAACTACCCCAGGCAGCTGCAATTCGAGCCCGACTCGACGAATTATTTACGGTGGGTTGGGTAAGCACGCCTGTGCTGCGCGGCAATCGCTCCTTCTATCAACGCCGCGACGGTCGGCTGGATCAACCAGTCCTGGTTTCGCGAGATGGACCGGACGGTCAGGAACGGACAATCCTGGATCCAAACGGGCTGAGCGCGAAGGGCATTGTTGCGCTCGACTGGTGGTATCCGTCGGATGATGGTCGTTTGCTGGCGTTTGGTCTGTCGGAGGGCGGCACCGAATTGAGCACGTTGTCGGTGCTGGATGTGGATCGCGGCGTGCGGCTGGAGTCCGATCAGATCCCGTACACGCGCGCTGCCAGCATCGCCTGGCTGCCGGATAACAGCGGCTTTTACTACACGCGCTACCCAACACTTGGCAGCGTTCCGGACGGTGAGGAGATGTATCACCGCCACGTTTTCTTTCACTCGCTCGGAGCCGACTGGCGGCAGGACGCGGAGGTCTTCGGCGCGGGGCGCGCACGCGAAGACTGGCCCAACGTCGACATCTCCAGCAGTGGCCGCTGGTTGTCGGTGGAGGTGGAGCAGGGTTGGAGCCGGAGCGAGGTCTACGTCCTGGATCGCGAAAATCTCTCAGGAGGATTTATCGCAATCCACGAGGGCATTGACGCGATGGCGCACGCCGTTTTCGCAGGAGACCGGCTGCTCGTTCATACCAACCGCGACGCACCCAACTGGGTCTTATTCGAGGTGGACCCGTCTCATCCCGATCGCAGCAGCTGGCGCCTGATCATTCCAGAACGCGCCGACCGTGTCCTGGATGCTATCCATCCGTCGGTAGGCCGATTGATCGCACACGAGCTGCATAACGCCACCTCCGAGGTCCGCATGTATGACCTCGAAGGCGCCGTACACGCCGAAGTGCAACTCCCCGGTCTTGGCACGGTCACCGGCCTTGGTGGCGAATGGTCCGGTTCGCAAATGACGTTGGGCTTCACGTCGTTCGCGCAACCGCCAACTGCGTACACGGTCGACGTGGCTTCGGGTTCGTGCGAACTGTTAGCACATGGAGAGTTGCCGCCCGGGTTCGACGCCACCAACTACACTGTGCGCCAGGACTGGTACACCTCTCGCGACGGCACGCGCGTCTCCATTTTCGTCATCTCCCGCCGAGACGTTCCACTGGACTCTGGTCCACGACCAACCCTGCTGACCGGTTACGGCGGCTTCAACGTCAGCCGCACCCCAATGTTCGTGACTGCGTTGCCGCTGTGGCTCGACGCCGGTGGTGTCTACGCGCTGCCCAATTTGCGTGGTGGCGGAGAATACGGTGAGGCGTGGCACCGCGCGGGGATGCTCGGCAGTAAACAAAACGTCTTCGACGATTTCATCGCTGCTGGGGAATGGCTCGTTTCACAGGGAATTACGAGTCCCGACTTGCTTGCGATCAGCGGTGGGAGCAACGGCGGCTTGCTGGTTGGAGCCGCTCTGACGCAACGCCCGGACCTGTTTCGCGCGGTGGTGTGCCAGGTGCCATTGCTGGACATGCTGCGCTACCAGAACCTCCGCATCGCGCGGTTGTGGATCGCCGAGTACGGCAGCGCCGAAGATCCGTCGCAGTTCGAATGGCTCTACGCCTATTCGCCCTACCATCGCGTGCGCGACGGTGAACGTTATCCTGCCACGTTCTTGCTGACCGCCGACGGCGACAGCCGCGTCGATCCGATGCACGCGCGCAAGATGGCTGCCCGCTTGCAGGCTGCCACCGCTGGTGACGCACCCGTGTTACTGCGAGTCGAATCGGCGGCGGGGCATGGACAAGGAAAACCGCGCAGCAAGCTCGTGGACGAAGCAACTGACATCTGGAGCTTTCTCTTCTCCGAACTCGGAGTAACTGCACCCACAATTCAATCTTCTACGTGAACTGGCTAGTGCAAACGTGCGCCGTTGGGCGTCTCTGCTGGCACGGTGGCTAACATCGGCTTGCCCTCTGCATCTGCGGCCAGCAGCATGCCTTGCGACTCCAATCCGCGCATGCGTCTTGGCTGGAGGTTGAAGACCACGATGATCTTCTGGCCGATCAAGCCCTCCGGCGGGTACCACTCGGCGATGCCTGCCAACAACTGTCGAGGTGCGGACTCAGCCACGTCAACTTCCAGCCGCAACAGCTTGTCCGCGTTCGGCACCCGCTCAGCCACGAGAATCTGACCAACGCGCAGGTCCACCTGCGCAAATGTCTCGATCGAAATTAGCCCCGGCGTCTCCATAACAACCTCTGAAGGATAGGCTTGACTCTCCCGTCGGGGGAGACCTGAGGCTGATCGCATGACCACGACAGCCTCATCTCTGTCCCTCCGCCAGCAGACGCAAGCGCGAACTGCGAGCCCGTGGGCCACACTCGCGGTGCTGATGGCGGGAACCTTCATGATCGTGCTCGATTTTTTCATCGTGAACGTGGCGTTGCCGTCGATGCAGGCGGACCTCAGCGCAAGCACCAGCGCCATCGAATGGGTGGTGGCCGGTTACGGCCTGACCTTCGCCACGTGCTTGATCACCGCCGGGCGTCTGGGCGACCTCATCGGACGCCGCAAGGCGTTCAGCATCGGCCTGGGCCTGTTCACGCTGACGTCTCTCGCGTGCGGCGCAGCGCCGGATCCGTCGATTCTGATCGCGGCGCGCCTCGTGCAAGGCCTGGCCGCTGCACTCATCAGTCCAAACGTGCTGGCGATCATTGGCGTCGCCTATCAGGGACCTGAACGCGTGCGCGCGCTAACCGTGTACGGCATGGTGATGGGTTTCGCCGCGGCAGGCGCACAGCTGATTGGCGGTGCGCTGGTACAGGCGGACCTCGCCGGCATGGGCTGGCGCAGCGTTTTCCTCATCAACCTCCCGGTAGGCCTCGCCGGCATCCTGCTTGCTCCAATGTGCCTGCCCGAGTCACGTGCTCCGAGCACCCGGATCGACCTCCTGGGAACCGTGCTGGTCACTCTTGGCCTCTCCGCAATCCTGCTGCCGCTGGTGGAAGGACCGAAGCACGCGTTCCCGTTGTGGACCTGGCTAAGTCTGGCTGCCGCACCGCTGCTGGTGGGCGCGTTTGTGGCGCACCAACGTCGGCTGAGTCGCACAGGTGGCGCGCCGCTCCTCGAGCTGCAACTGTTCCGCGAACGCAGCTTCAGCGCGGGGCTGATCACGCAGCTGGCATTCTGGAGTGGCATGGCCTCGTTCTTCGTGGTGCTCGCCCTCTACCTGCAGCAAGGTCGCGGACTGAACGCGCTACAGGCAGGTCTGGTCTTCACCATCCTGGCGGGCGCCTACCTTGTGACGTCGCTGCGCGCGCCAAAGCTCACCCTGCGCTATGGTCGTCGCCTGATCCTGGTTGGCGCCCTGACGCAAGCCGCTGGCTATGCGCTCATGCTGGTAGGCGTGGCGTCGAGCGGTTCCGAAACCTGGGTCTTCGAGCTTGCGCCAGGTCTGGCTATGGCTGGCGCGGGCATGGGCCTGTGCATCACGCCGCTGGTCGCGACCGTGCTCGCGAACGTCCCGGCACAGTTCGCCGGCGCGGCCTCGGGCACACTTTCCACCGTGCAGCAATTGGGCAACGCACTGGGTGTGGCCATCACCGGCGTGCTGTTCTTCGGCAACCTCTCGAACGGCTTTTCCAGCGCGTTCGAGATCACGCTGGCGGAGTTCGCCATCCTCCTGGTCCTGGTCGCGGGGTTGACGCGGCTGCTTCCGAAAGGCTCGCAGGCATGACCGACGGGTTGCTGCCCATTGGTATGTTCTCCCGCGCCAGTCTGCTCTCGATCAAGACACTGCGCGCGTACCACGAGGCGGGCATCCTGGTGCCCGCCCAGGTGGACCGCTTCAGCGGCTACCGGATGTACACCGCCGATCAGCTCGCAGACGCCGCCATCGTGCGGCGCCTGCGCAGCCTGGATCTGCCGCTGGAGCAGGTGCGCCAGGTCTTGCAAGCGCGTGATCCGAACTTCACGCGCGAGGTCCTCAACCAGCATCAGGTCGCGATGCAGGCGCGTCTTTCGGAGACTGAACGAATTGTGGCCGAGCTGCAATCTGGCGTAGCACCGGTAACGCACACGCCCGTGCACGTTCGCGACGAGCCCGCGGTCCACGCCTTGTGCATTCGCGGAAAGGTCAAAGAGGCCGACTTCGGCGATTGGGTGCTCTCAGCGTTGCAGGCGCTCTTCGACATCGTGCATCAGTCTGAAGTCCCACTGGCAGGCGCGGCAGGAACGCTGTACGACCCCGAGATCGTCGACGATGAAGGCGAAGCCGTCGAAGCCTTTGTTCCGGTCGCCGAACCGATTGCGGTGCCTCGCTCAGCGGGAGGCGTGCGACTCAGCGAAGTGCCGGCAGTGAAGGCCGCCGTGCTGGTCCACGCGGGCGACTATGCCACGATGGGCGACACGTACCGTACGCTCGGGGCATGGGTCGCTCGCCACGCCGAGCCAAGCGGCGAGCGCATCCGCGAGTGGTACCGCGTGGCACCCTGGGAGACCGAGGATGTCGCCGCGTTCCGCACCGAAATCGCCTGGCCAATCAAGCTCTGATGGCTGGACCTGCCCCGAATGCCATCGCGCGTTCGGACGTCGCAACCAATCGCACGAATGTGTTCCGGCGATGTCCGTGGACGAGTACTTCTCCAGCCGGCCAGACTTCGAGCGACCAATCTTCGAAGAGATCCGCGATCACCTCGAGATGATGGGCGACGTCCGCGTCGAGGCCGTTGACGTCGGCATCTTCTTCAAACGCCTGCGCACCTTCGCCGAACTGCGGCCGATGCGCGGCCGTCTGCGGCTGTCTTTTCTGGTGTCTCGGCGACTGCGCCATCCGCGGTTCGTGAAGCGTTGGGAGGGCTCCGGTTCGCGAGCGGCGTATTTCGTCGACCTTCGGGCGCCGGAAGAGGTCGACGACGACGTGCGCGACTGGCTGACCGAGGCGTATCTTGCCTCACCAGTATGAAGCTGCTCCGCCTCGCGATTGTCCTCGCGGTGCTCCTTACGACGGCTGCCACACCCGCGGTCGCGCAGACGCCCGCCGCCACGTGCCAGCTCGGTTCACCCAAAGGAACCATCCAGCACGTCATCTATCTGCAGTTCGACAACGTGCACTTCGCTCGCGATAACCCCAACGTGCCCTCTGACCTCGAACAGATGCCGCATCTGCTCAACTTCATCACCCAGAACGGCGCGCTGCTCACACAGCAACACACGCCATTGATTGCCCACACCGGTGGCGATATCGCCACCGTGGAGACGGGACTGTATCCCGACCGGCAGGGCCTGGCCGTCAGCAACACCTATCGCTACTTCACGCCGGCTGGGCCGTCGCGCACGGGGGTGGCATTCACGTATTGGACTTCGCCAGTGTTCGATCCTGGGACCACCACGCCGACCGACACCAGCTTCAACATGCTCGGCCCGGATGGCAAGAACGTGCCGGCGCCATGGGTGCCCTTCACGCGCGCCGGCTGCAACGTTGGCGCCGCGGGCGTTGCCAATGCGGTCCTCGAGAACACCGCGACCGATGTCACCACGGTCTTTGGGTCGGGCTCGCCAGAGGCGCAGGAGGTCGCCAGCAACGCCGATCAAGCGTTCGCCGATTTTGTAGGCGTCGCCGTGCACTGCGCCCAGGGCTCGAGCGTGTGCGCCTCCGGCCGGCCAGACCAGCTTCCGAATGAGTCTGGCGGCTACGACGGCTTTCAAGGACTCTTCGGACACAAAGCTGTTGCGCCGGTGATCTCACCTGGTGGACCGCTCGCTGACCTGAACGGCCGCACCATCCAGGATCCTGGCGGGCGCCAGGGCTTCCCCGGCTTCGATGGCCTCACCCCAGCGGTCACGCTCAGCTACATCGCGGCGATGCAGGAACACGGCATGCCGGTGACCTTCGGTTACCTCAGCGACGCCCACGATCCGCATTTCGCACCGCAGGGCACGCCCACGTACGGACCAGGCCAGGCTGAATACGAGGCCGCCCTCATGGACTACGACACCGGCTTCGACGCCTTTTTCAGCCGCCTGGCCAAAGACGGCATCACCGCGTCGAACACGTTGCTCGTCGTGACCGCCGATGAAGGCGACCATTTCGTCGGTGGTCCTCCTTCGCCGCCGGATTGCGACGGGGTCAACGTGGCGTGCACCTACCCGCAGATCGGCCAGATCGGCCTGAACCTGACGGGACTTCTGTCCACGCAGGCAGGCGTGAACACCCCGTTCAGCGTCCACGCGGACAGCGCACCAGCCATCTACCTCGATGGTCAGCCCGGTCGTGAGGACGACTCCGTGACGGGATTTGCGCGTGCGCTCGCGTCGTTGAGAGTGGACAACCCGTACTCGGGCGCCTCGGAAGGCATTGTCGGCTCGCTTGCAGGCGAGGCCGAGCAACGCGTGCTGCACATGGTGACCGGCGATCCGCTGCGGACGCCCACGTTGGTGCTCTTCGGGGATCCGAATTACTACGGCGCCACGGGTTCGCCTGATTGTGAAAAGCCCTGCGTCGCGATCAACCCCACCGCGGCGTGGGACCACGGCGACGTCGGTCCCGACATCAATACGACCTGGCTCGGCGTTGCCGGACCTGGCGTGCAGCGCGCCGGCGTCGACTCATCGATATGGTCTGATCACGCGGATGTGCGCCCAACACTGCTCGCGCTGACGGGTCTCCGCGATACGTACTCGTCCGATGGTCGGGTACTGTTCGAGGTCCTGTCGGACGCAATGTTGCCGTCGGCTGTTGTCGACCAACGTGCGTTGCTGACCGGGTTAGCGCAGGACTACAAGCGCATCAACGCCCCGGTTGCTGACCTCGGCCTATCCACTCTGGCAGCTTCTTCGCTTGCGCTTCAAGCCGCCGATACGACGCAGCTCGCGCAGACCGATGCGGCCCTGGACGACCTCGCCACTCGCCGCGCCGACCTGGCAACGCGTATACGTGCTGTGCTCGAGGGTGCTGCCTTCAACGGCCAGCGCGCTGATGCCACGCGGGTGGCCAGCCTGCAGTCCGAAGCGCACGCGCTCCTGGACGACGCCGCGGCGCTACCGCACTGAGGGCTCGCGGTCCCTATGGTTCGGGTTGGGGGAGGATGACGGGACTGCAGGTGGCATCCAGCTGCGGTGGCAGCGGCACGGCTGTGGTGCCCGCCAACTGACTGACCGTGTCCACGAGGTGGTCCAGCTCGAATGGCTTGCTGAGCAACGCGCGTGCGCCGACCTGCTCCGCGGCTTCCAGGGCACCATAGGCCGCGGTCACGAGCAGCACCGGAACGCTGGCGTAGCGTGGGTTGAGGCGCATCAGCTCGGTGAAGCCGGTGCCGTCGAGGCGCGGCATCATGAGATCCAGCACGACCACCGCAGGCAGCCATTCCTGCATGAGCTTGAGCGCCTCGACGCCGTTCGCGGCTGTCTCGATGTCGAAACCTGCCTCGCGAAGGGCGTCGGCGATCAGGTTGCGAATAGTCGGCTCGTCATCGACGACGAGAACGCGCGTGTGTTGCGGCAGCACCGGGTCCCAGTATTCGAAGTCGGTTTAGCGAGGCCTTAATCTTCATGCTGCCAGCCCACCGCGAATTCGTCCACCTGTCCAGGGCGCAATCAGGTCACGCCTGACGCTTTCGATACACTGTGGAACGCTCGCCCCTGGAGCTCGGCGGTTCGAGCAGGATGCTCATAACATCACGGCCGTGGGTTCGAATCCCACCGGGGGCACTCTACGAATTGAGTGGGTTTTTCATTGGGAGAGAGCCCGCGCATGCGCGGGCTCGCCAGGCGGAACATGTTCCGCCTGGCGGCGCCGATCATGATCGGCGCCGACGCTGCGCTTGGCTCGCTGCCGGCGCCAGCGCGACAGTGTGCGCGAGTCTAAGCGCTGGATCGGCGGGGTCCAGGGCCGCGTAGGACCTGGGGAGAAAGGCCGCAGCCTTTCGACTGCCAAGAAAAACTCGGTAACTCCTTAGCGCCAGGCGAAGTAGGGTTGTTCCTCGTCGGCTACTCGCACGTGGCGGGCGTGGAGCGCTTGCTCGCGAAACTGGAACAGGATCGCGGCGGTTGGGGCGTAGACGGTGGTCCCTGGCACATCGAACTCGAAGTGCAGCAGCGGCTGCCGCACCGGGTTCTGCGGACGATCCAGCTCGTCCAGCGGCACGCGATAGGCGGCGGCCACCTCCCGCGCATCCAGCTGCAGCTCGGTTGCGGCGGCGGCCCAGAACACGAACGGCGTGATCAGGTGCCGCGACCGACTGAGAAAGTCGTCGAGCCGACCGAGGACCGACTCCGCAGGCAGCGCCAGACCAATTTCTTCGCGAATCTCGCGCAACGCCGCATCGACGGCGGATTCACCCGCGTCCAGCCGGCCGCCCGGCAACGCCCACTGGCCGCTGTGCCGCCGCAGCGCAGCCGCCCGGCGCGTGAGCACAAAGCACGCGCGACCAACGTCGTCGGCGATGAGCACCACCCCCACCGCCGCGGGCCGCGCGCCTTCCGCCTGCAGCGCGACGACCTCATGCAGCGCAAGGTTCGCCGCGATCCGCTGGCGCAGCTCATCCGCAAACAGGAACGGAGGCGACAACGGTCGGGATCCTACCCTACGCTGCTGCGTATGCAGATTTCGCTGATGCTCGCGGTGCCAGACGCCGGCCGCGCCAGCGCGTGGTATCAGTCCGCGCTCGGCGCAACGGAGCTCTGGAGTCTTGGCGGCGTCCGCGGCCTGGAGCTCGAAGGCGCACCGTTCTTCCTCGGGGAGCCCGCCAACAATGGCTGGGAATCGCCCAACGAAAGCCACCTGCCAAGCTGCCGCGTTGAAGTGTTCACCGACGATCCAGAGGTGTTAGTCGCCAGGGCGGTAGCCGCGGGCGCAAACAGTCGCGATCCCGTTCGGGAGCATCGGTACGCATGGGGCGTCCACCGTCAGGGCGGCTTCGTCGATCCGTTCGGCCACATCTGGCTGGTCGGCGATACCAGCCCCCTGAAGCGTTACCCCTGAGCCGCGGTGGCCGCCATGCGCTCGGCGCCGCGACGTGCCGAACGCCGCGCGTAGGCCATCGTCCAGCTGATCAGCGCGATCGTCACTCCGAACGCGAGCAGCGGTGAAACGATCAAAAACACCGAGATCGACAGTACGAATGTGAGCGCAATGCGCACCGCCGCCTCGAGCAGGTACCCCACGCCCCAGACAATCGTCATGCGCCGATTGACCGTGCGGAACTGCGGATACTGCCACAAGTTCTCGAACGCGGCCTGGCGCGCCGGGTCACCCCCACCCGCAAACTGTCGACCGAAGTAGAACATCAGCGGCCGCGGCAACAGCAGCGAAATCAAACACACCAAGCCAAACACGCCCGTGAGAAACGATTCCTTGATGAGGATGAACCGCGCATCACCGCTGAGCAGGCTGGTGACCACGCCTACCACAATGAATACCAGCGAAATGATGCCGATCATGTCGGCGCGGCGCGTGCGGACGATGCTCCACACAATGCCGATGACGGGAAAGACTCCTGAAATGGTCAGCGCCCAAAAATCACTGAAGCCGCGGCCGACGAGCACCTGGTAAGCCACAAACGGCAGCGCCGCATTTACCACCAGGCTGGGCAGCATGCCGCGGAGGCTCATGCCTTGCCGACCGCGCGGAGCCTCCATCAGGTCGGTCGGCGAATACGTCGGACGCGGCGTGCTCATAGCAGCACTCTACTCGAAAACGAAGACTCCTTTGCCCATCGTCCGTCCCGAGAATTTACGAAACGCTGCGTCTGCATCATCTAAAGCAAAGGATTCGGTGAAGACGTCGCGCAGAGGGATCCGTCGATCCACCGCGAACTGGGCGCACTCCGCCAGCAGTACCGTACTGAACGTCCACGAGCCGTACATCGTCAGCTGCTTGTGAATGACATCCGGAGTCATGTCAAACGTGGCGGTGCCCTGTTCACCCACAAAGCATGCCCGACCCCACGGTCGCGCGGCTTTGGTGCAGTTGGCGCGTGCTTCAGCATTGCCGGTGCAGTCCAGCGTGGCGTCGGCGCCCTCACCGTGCGTCAATTCGCGAATCGCTTCAACCACCGAGCCGGCCGTAGGATCCAGGGCGACTTCCGCTCCAAGTTGAGATGCCAGCGCACGCCGCTCCGGCAATGGATCGATCGCGAAAACGCGAGCGCCCATCGCGGTTGCCAGCTGCGTGCCGGCCAATCCAACCGGACCCTGTCCAAAGATCGCGAGCGTATCTCGACCGGAGACCGCCAGACGTTTCAGCGCGGAATACGCGGTCCCGGTACCACACGAGATCGCAGCTCCTTCGGCGAATGAAAGCTCCTCGGGCAGCGGCACCAGCGAGCCCGCCGGTGCAAGCACATACTCAGCGTTCCCTCCATCCGCGCTAAATCCCATCACACGCGCACCATGGACGCACATCTGGGTATATCCCACCCGACAGTGTTTACACATGCCGCAGCCCCAGTAATGGTGCACCATTACGCGGGCTCCAATCGGTGCCTGCGCTTCGGTTACACCGGCTCCACGTTCCGCGACCACTCCGCATGGCTCGTGCCCCGTCACGAATCGCGATTGCCCCACCGCATATGGCCGCAGATCGCTACCGCACATGCCGGAGGCGCGCATCTTAACCACCACCTCACCAGGTCCTGGTTTCGGATCGGGAAACTCGCGCAGCTCAACCTGTTGCTCGCCGAGAAAGACCAGCCCTCGCATACCGACCAGCGTACCTCAACGCACAAGGCTACTTGCCCGGAATAGGCAGCCAGTTGCGGGTGAGGATGTCGTCCAGCGTTCCGCTCATGAGGATGCCCAACCAGAACAGTCCGGCGACGGCTACCAACCGCGTCATCGCGGGGCTGCTGCGCACGCGCATGAACACGACCGCCATGATGACAACTTCGATGGTGGCAATGCCCAGCGCCAGCACGGTGTTGAACGGCCCAAGGTCCAGTTGCGCAATGCCGATGTTCAATGCCGTCAACACCAGGAGCACGAGCGTGGTGACAAAGTGCGCGATCATCGGATCAGGTACAGCAGCGGTAAGAGGAAGGTCCAGATCACGTCGACAAAATGCCAGTACAGACCGACCATCTCCACGGGCGTCGACCGCGTAGCCGGTAGAAATCTTCCGCGACTCGCAAGCAGTGCCGTAACGAGCACGATACCGATAGCCACCACCAGGTGCACCGCGTGGAGTCCCGTCATCAGAAAGTACGCCACGAAGAACAGCTCCACCTCGCGGGCACTCGGACCCGCGTAGCTCCATGCCAGACCGGGCAAGAATCCGTCGTGAATGTGCTTCGCGTACTCCGCGCCCTTGATGACCATGAAGATCACTCCGAGGGCGGCAGTCAGCACCAGGTAACGGACCATTGCTCGCTGTTTACCGAGCTGCGCGGCGCGAACGCCGAGAGCCATCGTGAGGCTGCTCAGCAGGAGAACCGCCGTATTGGGGCCTGCGTACAGTAGGTCCAGGTGGTGACTGCCCTCGGCGAAACCAGCCGAGTAAATGGCGCGGTAGACCGTGTACGCGGTGAACAGGCCGCCGAAGAGCATCAGCTCCGTCGCGAGAAAGATCCACATGCCGAATTCGGCCGTGGCGTGCTGCTGCTCCAGGGTCTGGTACGGCTCGCCCAGCGCGGCGTCCCGCTCAGCGACCGACATAGTCATAGGGTGGTCCGGTCACCACGGGAATCTCGTCGAAATTGTGTTTGGGGGGCGGCGAGGACGTCTGCCATTCCAGGCCAGTCGCATCCCACGGATTCGGCCCGGCCACCTTGCCGGTGCGCAGCGACGCGAGCAGATAGATCAGCGGCAGCAGATAGCCAACCGCCAGAATTGAAGCGCCCGCCGTCGACATGACGTTCAACATCTGAAAGTCCGGCGGATACACGTGGTAGCGCCGCGGCATGCCGAGATAGCCAAGAATGTACTGGGGGAAGAACGTCAGGTTGAATCCAAAGAAAATGATGATTGCGGCGATTTTCCCCCACATCTCGTCGTACATTCGACCGGTGATTTTCGGCCACCAGTAGTGCAGCCCGCCCATGTAGGCCATCACCATGCCGCCAACCATGATGTAGTGGAAATGCGCGACAACGAAAAACGTGTCGTGCACCTGGACGTCCACTCCGAGCGACGCCAAGAACAATCCGGTCAGTCCGCCCATGGTGAAAAGCCCGATGAATCCGAGCGCGTATAGCAGCGGCGTGCTCAGCGTGATGGCGCCGCGATACAGCGTCGCAGTCCAGTTGAAGACCTTGATCGCCGACGGAATCGCCACCAGGTAGCTCAAGATCGAAAACATCAGTGCCGCGTGCGCCGAGATCCCCGCCACGAACATATGGTGACCCCATACGAGGAAGCCCAGTACCGCGATCGCGACGCTGCACATCGCGACGTAGCTGTAGCCGAACACCGGCTTGCGCGCGAAGGCGGCGATCAGCTCACTCACCACGCCCATACCAGGCAGGATCATGATGTAGACCGCCGGGTGCGAATAGAACCAGAACAAGTTCTGGAAAAGTAACGGGTCACCACCGAGAGCCGGATCGAAGAAGCCGACGTGCGCGACGCGCTCAACGGCCAGGAGCAGCAGCGTGATACCAAGCACCGGCGTCGCTAGCACGAGGATCACACTGGTCGCGTACATCGACCAGACGAAGAGTGGCAATCGAAACCAGGTCAGGCCTGGTGCGCGCAGCTTGTGGGTGGTGACAATGAAGTTGAGTCCAGTGAGAATCGAGGAAAAACCTACGACGAAGATGCCGACTGCGACCTCAACCACCCTGGTGGTAGACGCGGTCGTACTGAACGGCGTGTAGAAAGTCCACCCGGTGTCGACACCGCCGTCGATCAACGCCCACAGCGTGAACGCTGCCCCGATCAGGTAGACGTACCAGCTCAACAAGTTCAATCGTGGAAATGCGAGGTCTCGCGCGCCCAGCATCAGCGGAAGCAGGAAATTGCCCAGCACGCTCGGGATGGATGGGATCAGGAAAAACCACACCATCACCACGCCGTGCATCGTGAACAATTTGTTGTAGGTTTCGGCATCGACGAGCGTGCCGTCGGGCGTCAGCAGTTCGAGGCGCATCAACGTCGCGGCAGCGCCACCAACGAAGAACATCAGCGTGATGCTGATGAGGTACAGGATGCCGATGCGCTTGTGGTCGGTGGTGAGCAGCCACGAGCGAATCGCGTACTCCGTAGTGACATAGCTCCGCTGCCGTTCTGGCGCCGCAACCGCGCTCACGGCCGCCGACCTCCCGCGCATGTGGCCTTTGCGCCGCAAGTGCCTGTCGTCCGCGGCGCAGTAACGCGCTCCCGCCGTGGATGAACAACGTGGTCAATCACTGACGTGCAGAACCCCCGGAGGGCACCGGCGATGGACTGGGTCCTGGAAGAGGAATGACTGCCGCAGGTTGTGGTGGGCCTGCCCCCGGTCCAGTCCCGATGGAGCGGATGTACTCCACCAGATTCGACAGCTCGTCTTCACTCAGCATGCCACTGAACGCGGGCATATCGTGCTGATACCCCAGCGGAACGCGGTCGGAGTTGAGAATGATCGACCGCACATACGCCTCATCGGCAATCGCGCTCGACCCATCCGACAGCAAAACTGGCTGTCCGAACAGTCCCTGGAGGTTCGGCGCCCGCCCAGTTTCGTGACAGTCCACGCAGCCGTATTGCAGAAAGACCTTGCGTCCCTGTGCGGCGGGCGAATTCGTGGCAGTGTTGCCACTTGTCAGCCACGCGGCGTAGTCGCCGGCCGTCATCGCTACAACGGTTCCGGTCATGTCCGCGTGGTCGGTGCCGCAGTACTGGCTGCAGAACAGCCGATACTCACCCGGTTGTGTCGCCTGAAACCAGAGCGTGGTATAGCGGCCAGGCAACACGTCGGCTTTCACGCGAAATGCTGGCACGTAAAAGCTGTGAATGACGTCCTGCGAGGTCATCGTCAGCTTGACGGCGCGGCCAGTTGGCACGTGAACGGCGTCGATCTCTGCCTGGCCACCAGGTTGTTCGGCCTTCCACATCCACTGTTTGGCGACCACGAAGATTTCGAGCGCGTCAGCCGGCGGTTGCGCTTCGTCGAGATAAATGCGCGCGCCCCACACGAACGGAATCATCGCCAGCGCCATGGGCACCAGCGTCCACGTAATCTCGAGGGGCGCGGTGCGACGAGCCGGCTGGCCTACCTGGTTCGTGGCGCTTCTGCGGTACTTCACGCAAAAGACCACAATCAGGACAAAGATCGTCAGCGAGATGAGCACGCTCACCGCCAGCAGGAACAAGACGAGCGCATCCACCTGTCCAGCGATCGTGGAAGCCTGGGGCGGCGCGATCAAGGAGGTCATGCGCGCTTCCCGCGCAGGTCTGCACGCCAGAGCATGGCCAACCAACCCAGCAGTGCGGCAACGCCGGCTCCGCCACCAAGGCGCACCAGGTCCAGCGCCAGCGGCGTGTAGCGGCCCGTCAGCGGATCGTACTGGTAGCACACCACCGGCGGGGCTTGACTGTCCTGCGACACGTCGGCCAGCGCCAAGTCCAGCTCGTTGGCGGAGAAGTCCAGGCCCTTCAGGTAGTGGCTGATACGTCCACCAGGCGTGAGGGAAACAACCCCGATTGGATGCGCGAAGTCACCCTGTTGCGGATCGGGGACGTACTGGAATCCAACCCAGCTTGTCAATTGCTGAATGGTGGTAGCGTCCGCGGTGAGGAGGTGCCAGCCATTTGCACCCTCCGGTCGATCGTAGCCGCGCAACGCACGCGCCTTCACCGTGATCGCGTCCAGTGGACCATCGGTCGGATCGATGCTGACCGTCAGCAGCGTGAAATCCTGGCCCAGCGCGAGATGCACACCGTTGAGCGCATTGATCAGGCCGTCTTCTTCGATCGGGCACACGTACTGGCAATGGAAATAGTTCAGACTCAGCAGAACTGGTTTCGCTCCGAAGTACTGTCCCAGGGTCACGCGGAGGCCACTCTCGTCCACGAATGTGGCATCCATCGGCGCTTGCCCACCAACGCGTGGAGAAAACCCGACGGTGGCGACCTCGTCACGTGGAAGCTCGTGCGCCAATGCTGTGGTGCTAAATCCAATCAGCGCGACGAATGCCAAGATCGCGGCGCGAAGTTCGGCCGACAAGCCCGTCCACACCATGAGTCGCAGTCGGCCGAAATTCGCGTGACAGTTTGCGCCTAAGAATGCGGCAAACGCCTCCGACTGTCGAAGCAGCTGTTTCGGCCGCATTCTTGGGCGCCTCACGGAGAATGCTCCTCCATTCGCCCGGAGCTTGCAGTAGACGGAGAGACATCGCCGGCGTCGCGTGCGGAGGTCGATTGCCGTGCTGGCAGGCCGCGTTGCGCAATCAGGTCCATCGCGCGGTCAATTGGCATCGCGGCAATGCCCGCCGAACGATCCACCCAACGATAGCCGTTCAGCTTTGCCTGCTCGGCGGCCATGTACGGGTCGAGCGACTGTCCGGGCTCCGATTCGAGTGCTGGAGCAGGTGGTGTCGGCCGCGGCGCTGCCGCCAAACCGCCAACCAGGTCCGTTGGCGCACCGACCGACGGCGTGATACCAGTCACTGCGGTCTCCAGAAGCGTGACCGCTGTGAACAGGACGCCCAGGATGACAATGAGTCCAACTCCGCCGATCACCACCGCGACCGCTCGCATGTCGCTGCGCTCGTAGCCCAGGCGGACCGCTTCGGAGGAAACGCCACCCCGCGATCGTGGTGCATCTCGCCGACTAACCAGGGCACCGATCGCGACGATGAACGCCAGCAGCCACACCAACGGCCGTGTTGGCTCACGCGGTTTCATGCGCTGCCTCCAGCGCGGCCTGGATGCGGATATCGTTGCGCGCCAGCAACGGTTGCGCGCGCAGCCGCCAGACGAGTGCCGCCAGCCACACCACTCCAAGTACGACCAGCGCCACCACGTCGAGAACATTGGGTGATGGTCCGGCCGGCTCAAACGGCGGTGCAATCAACCAGTACACGTCCACCACGTGCATCACGACGACGAGGCCGGCAATCCAGGCCAGCGTCCGCGGATTGCGTTTCAGCGGCCGAAATAACAGGAACCAGAAGGGAACGAAGAAGCCGGCGACGGCCACGAACGTTGCGACCGGTTGCCAACCACCATCGGCGCGGCGAAGGTAGAACGGAATCTCATCGCTCAGATTGCCGGCCCAGATGAGCAGGTACTGGAAGTACTGCATATATGCCCACAACATCAGAAACGCGAGTAGCAGGCTGCCCAGATCGTTCAAGAGCTGGGGCGTTGCGATCTCCGCGAGTTCCGTCCGTGGTGCGAGCCGCACCAGCGTGATGATGCCGAAGGCGAGCGCGCACAACATGAAGCTCATCGCCACCAGCGGTGGGTACATGGTGGAATACCAATCCGCGTCCAGCGACATCAGCCAGTCGATGGCGGCGAAGCTCACCGTTACGCCAAGGAGGATGGCGCCGACGATGCTGAACTTTTGCAATCGCCTCAAATCACCAGCCGACCATCTCAGCAGCAGCGCAGCGAGAACGCTCCACAACACCAGGTAGGTGACGCTGCGGACGGTGAAAAACGGCACGTTGAGGTACAGCGCCTTGTGCTGCAACACTGCGTCAGCGCTCACATCGCCGGGGCGCGCCCACGCGTAAAGATTCGGCAGTCCGAGCAGCAATGGGAGGAATAGCACGGACATCAATGGCACCGTTGCAGCAGCGGCCTCGAAAATACGGCGCGTCGCCAATCCCCAGTTGCCACCAGTCAGATACTGGACAAAGAGGATGCCCATTCCGCCGAGACCGATGCCCGCCCAGAACGTCCACGCCACGAGATACGCCCGACATACCACTGTCCAGTCGATCACCACGGGACCGCCTCGAGCGTAGCTGACACCACTTCCATTGGCCGGATGAGTCTCGGCCTCCGTTTCACGGTTGTGCCTCCAGTTCAGCACGACCGTCGGGTGGCAGGTCCGCAATCGGCGCGGACTGGCTCAATTGCAGCGCGCGAATGTACGCGACAATCGCCCAGCGGTCGTCGACCGGAACTTGCGACGCGTAGCTCGGCATCGCGCCGAACCCGTTGGTTATGACGTCAAAGAAGTGGCCCGCCGGTGCAGCTCGCAGCCGGTCTGTGTGATACGAAGGCGGCGGGTTGAACCCGCGCTGCACGACGATCCCGTCGCCGTCACCCGCCGGTCCGTGACACGGGACACAGTAGATGCTGAAGCGGTCGCGCCCACGGTCCAGCACCTCGCGGGTGACTGGGAACGGGAACTCCGTGCTGTCCCGGCCGCTGGCGTCCTTGCCCGTAAACAGCAGGGAGTCATCCTCCAGGTGGCCACGCGCCACCGTGTCGCCAGGCACCGGCCGAGCATCGCCCGCCTGCAGCGGCCGATAGTACGGCTGCTCGCCCATGCGTTGGTTGCAACCTACCAACGCCAACGCCACAACCAAGGCAAACGTTGTTGCACTACCCCGGTACATCACTAACCTCTGTCGCACCCAGACCGCGAAGAAGCTCCCGCGTACGCTGCGGGTCGAAGAGCGCATCATCTGCCTCTACGCAGAGAAAGAAGCCGTCGCGTGTCGCCCGGCCGAAGCTCGCGACGTTGAACACCGGGTGGTACGGCTCCGGATGTCCGTTCAGAATGAACAGCCCCACCAGCATCGAAAGCGCCGAAAACAGTACCGCCAGCTCGAACGTCACTGGCACGAACGAGGGCCAGCTATTGAGCGGTCGACCTCCGACATTGATCGGCAAGGCTGTGGTGTGGACCCAGAATTGCATGCCATAGCCGGTGAGTGCACCAACCACTCCGCCGGTGAGTCCGATTTTGGAAATGGCGTTGCTGCGAAATCCAAGTGCCTCACCAAGACCCTGGATGGGAAATGGAGAATAGGCATCGATGCGCCGGTAGCCTGCCGCTGCCACGCGCCGACTCGCCACCACGAGTTGCTCGGCGGTTTCGAACTCGGCCATGAGCCCGTACATCAGTTGCGGGCGCCTTCGTGGAACCAGAGTTCGTGCAACAGCCGTCGCATTTCGAATCCAGGAATGATCGGCAGTCCGCGCACGAACAGGAACATCAGGCTGGTGAAAAGTCCGAGTGTGCCAAGCAGGAACGCCCAATCCCACACCGTGGGAGCGAAGTCGCCCCACGCGGCCGGGACAAAGTCTTGCGCCAGGCTGCCCACGACGATGACAAATCGCTCCGTCCACATGCCGATGTTGATCAGAATTGAGACGCCAAACAGCGCGAGCACGCTGCTCCGGATGGATTTGAACCATAAGAGCTGCGTCACCAGGACATTGCAGAACAGCAGCACCCAGTACCAGAGCCCATATGGACCGAAGGCGCGGTTGCTCAGCAACGCGAGCTCAAACTGGTTGCCGCTGTACCAGCCCATGAAATGCTCGATCAGGTACGAATAGTCGACGATGAGTCCCGTCACCAGGGTGAACTTGGCGATGATGTCCAGGTGGCGGTCGGTGACAAAATCGTGCAGGTGGAAGGTTGCCCGGAGTGGAATGGTGATCGTGAGCACCATGGCGAACCCAGAAAACAGCGCGCCCGCGACGAAGTACGGCGGGAAAATAGTCTCATGCCAGCCTGGCACAATGCCCACCGCGAAGTCCGTGCTGACGACGCTGTGCACCGAGACCACCAGCGGCGTCGCAAGGGCAGCCAGCAAGTAGTAGCCCTGCTCGTAGCGATGCCAGTGGCGGGCCGAGCCACGCCAGCCCAGCGCGAGGATCCCATACAGCACCTGCGCCGCGCGGCTCACCGCCCGATCGCGCAGGCTCGCCAGGTCCGGCACCATGCCCAGGTACCAGAAAATCAGCGATACCGTGAAATACGTGCTCACTGCGAAGAAGTCCCAGATGAGCGGACTACGGAACTGTGGCCACGTGTTCATCGTGGCCGGATACGGAATCAGCCAGTAGAAAAACCAGGGTCTGCCAAGGTGGAATACCGGGTACAGGCCCGCCTGGATGACGGCGAAAATGGTCATCGCCTCGGCAAACCGGTTGATAGACGTGCGCCATTGCTGCTTCAGCAAATACAAAATTGCGGAGATCAGCGTGCCCGCGTGGCCAATACCGATCCACCACACGAAGCTGGTGATGGCAAAGCCCCAGGCAACCGGAATCATCACGCCCCAGACGCCGATGCCGATCGCGATCAGCACCGTCATCGTGATGAACAGAAGCATTACCAGGACCAGACCGACCCCGAGTCCAATGCGCCACCAGAAGCGACTGCCAGGCGCCAGGACGATCGCGTTGATGCGATCGGTGATCGAGCCGTACGAATGCTCGGGCCCAAGCAACGGCCCAAAGCCACGCTCGATGAACGGCTGCCGCGCCTCAGCCGCCACTGCCTACCCCGCCCGAACGCGACTCTGCCACTCGGAAGTCTATCCCTCGAAGGTTGTCACCACTCCGACCTCTAGGGAAGTCCGCCTCTCCCACCCGAAAGTTCATCCTCCGAAGGTTCGCACCGCGTAGCGGTGTGCCCACAGAAGACACCGTCACGTGTTCCCCAGTTGTGGATTGCGATTTGGGACTTTCGCAAGATACGTCGTTCGCGGCCGCGTATTCAGTTCTGCGAGCATCGTGTAATTGCGCGGCAGCGCCCGCTGGCGGCTGACAGCGGAGGCGGAATCGTTCAGGTTGCCAAAGACAATGGCGCCACTGGGGCAGGCTGCCTGGCATGCCGTGACCACTTCCCCGTCGCGTATCGGCCGCCCCTCTTTCTCCGCCGCGATGCGTCCGGCGGTAATGCGTTGCACGCAGTAGGTGCATTTCTCCATGACACCGCGGCTGCGGACAGTCACCTCCGGATTGCGCTGCAGCTTCAGCTGTGGCGTATCAAAATCGCTGTACGAGAAAAAGTTGAAATGCCGAACCTTGTAGGGGCAGTTGTTCGAGCAATAGCGCGTGCCAACGCAGCGGTTATAGACCATGTCGTTCAGACCTTCGGAGCTATGCACGGTAGCCCCGACCGGGCAGACCAGCTCACACGGCGCGTTTTCGCACTGCATGCATGGCACCAGCTGTTGCTGGAATGCTGGATTCGCGTCGCTCCCGTCAAAATAGGTGTCGACGCGGAGCCACAGCATCTCGCGGCCGCGGCTAACTTCCTCCTTTCCCACCACAGGAATATTGTTTTCCGACTGGCATGCCACGATGCACGCGTTGCATCCAACACAACTGTTCAGGTCGATGACCATGCCCCAACGATTGTCGGGATACGCGTATGCCGGATAGAGCGACTCCAGCGGTTGCTGTTGGGCTGGCGTCTGATCACCCGAGGTAAGGCTCACGACGAGGTCACGACCCTCCATCGAATAGTGACTCTGCGTCGCTGCCAGCGGGTACTTCTCACCAGTGGGCGTGACCTCCAGCCCGGCAACGAACCAGGGCGCCCCCGCGGTCCGAAGCGCGTAGGCATCGAAGCCAACGCCGTTTCCAGCGCCCGCGCCCTGGCGTCGGCCATATCCGAAACTGACCGTCACGGAGTCATCCGCCTGACCAGGCAAGACCCAGACCGGCGCCTTGAGGCTGCCCCGGCCATGGCGCAGCTCGACCACGTCCTCGGTGGCAAGTCCCAGTCTGTGCGCGGTTGCGGGGCTCACGACGGCCACGTTGTCCCATGTCAGCTTGGTCAGCGGTCGTGGCAGCTCCAGGAGCCAGCCATTGCTCGCGAAACGGCCGTCGTACAGTGACGAATCCGGCCGAAACACCAGTTCGAGCCCTTCTGCCGTGCCCGCCGCTGTTGCCGTTGTCAAACCCGCAGCCCAAGTCGGCCTCACCGCCATCTCAAGTGTGGGAAGTGCGGACCCCGCCACGACTCCGTCGTGCAGGGATGTTCGCCAGAAGGTGTCGAAGTCGCCAGCGGCGGGTTGGGTCTGCCAGTAGCCTTTCACGATATCGTGGCTGGAAGAACCGGCCTGAGGTGTAAACGCCGCCAGTAATTCGTGCGCGGAGTGGGCGTCATACAGCGGCGCAATGACCGGCTGGAGAATCGTTGCCGATCCATCATATGCGCGCGCATCAGTCCAGTCCTCCAGCGGATGCAGCTCGGGGATATGCCAGTCGCTGGCCGCGGCGGTCTCGTCCTCAAACAGCCCCAGGTGGATCCGCATGCCCACCTGCTGCAGACTCTGCGTAAACGCGATATCCGCTGGCGTGGTGAACGCCGGATTTCCGCCAATCACGACCAGAGTCGAGACCTTGCCAGCCGTCATGTCGTCAACCAGCTGTTCGAGCGACAGCGCATGCTCGACCGGATCGGTTTCGACCGGACTGGAGTACTCGACCGTCGTACCCACGCTGCCCAGTGCCGCGTTGATGGAGTGCGCCAGCGCATGCACTGTCGGTGACTGGAAGTCTCCCGGCAGAACCAGCGTTCGTGTGGTGTGCGACTGGAGGTCCGCCACCAGAGCATCCAGCCAAGCTGGCGGCACCTGTTGGGGCGGCACTGACGTGGCGCCGACATTCACGCCCAGAGCAGTCGCCAGTGCGAATGCGAACGGCTCGATATCGCGCGCGGCCAAGGGCAGGCGGTGATCTGCCGAAGCACCCAACAACGAGGGCGTGCTCTCCACCGCATACACCCGGGTCAGCGCTCCGAGCTCCGGCCGTCGTCTCGTGCCGAAGTCGCGCACATAGCGCAACCGTCCTGGCGACCAGGCAAATGGATCCGCATCCAGCGAAAGGACCACGTCAGCCGCGTCAAAGTGGTAGCGCGGCTCCACCGGTTGTCCAAACGCGAGCAGGGAACCGAGGAGCGCATTATCTCGGTTCACTGGCTCCCAGCGATGCCACTGCGCCCGCGGAAATATTGAAAGGATGGTTTCGAATTGCGCGCTCAGCGTTGGCGAGGTCACGCTCGGTGTGAGGAACCGGAGTCCATCGCCTTGCGTCTGCTGCAGCCCCGCAATCTGCGTGCGCAGCGCCTGGAGAAATGCGTTCCAGGTACTGATCTGTCCGTTGTGCGTCACCGTTTGCGAGCGGTTCGGATCGTAGAGGCTCAAAATCGAGGCCTGTGCGAAGGCGTCCGTGCCCCCGAGAGAGCCCGGGTGTTGCGGATTGCCTTCGATCTTGGTTGGTCGGCCGTCGTGCGTTTCGACCAGGATGCCCTCCGCGAAACCGTCGATCACGTGCGCGCTGGCGTAATACAGCGGCGTGCCCGGCGCGGCCTGCTGGGGTGGCCGAACGTATGGCACGATCTGCTCGCGCGGTGGTGCGCAGCTTGCGGCACCAGCCAATGCGAGGCTTGCGCCAAGAAGCTCCAAAAACCGCCGCCGACTGACGCCGTCAGGCTGTCTTTGCAGGACGGCCTCAAACGCTTCGCGTCGTTCCGTGGTGCGCGCGTCCCACGTCTCCGTGGCATCGGCCCGAACCTGCATAGCGCCTGACGCGGTACGCGCAACCGGGGGGGTTGGGGGGCGAAGCCCCCCATGGAAACTTGGGGGGGCGGGTGGGACCTTATTCATCGGTGGCATGTGTCACAACTGATCTTCGACTGAATGTGGTACTCCGCCACCAGTTGACGCCCCAGCTCGTCCTGGTTGGCAGGCGGCTGCCAGGCCATGTTGAACACCTGGTCCTTCGGCCGGACGAACTTCGCGGGATCCTGGTGGCAATCCAGGCAGAAACTCATCTGCATGGACTCCGTCTTATACGTGAGCGGCATCTGGTCCACCCGGCCGTGGCAGGTGGAACAGCCGACACCATTTTGCACGTGGATGGAGTGATCGAAATACACGAACCCCGGTAAGCGCGTGACACGGTTCCACTCGATGGGCTGTCCGCTGGCGAAACTTGCTCGCACCGGCTCCAGCACTGGCGACTGCGCCCAAATTTCGGAGTGACAGTTCATACACACCTGGGTCGCAGGCATGCCGGCAAAGGCCGAGTTTTCAACGGTGGTGTGGCAGTAGCGACAGTCGATACCGTCGTCGGTGACGTGGTGCTTGTGACTGAATGGCACCGGCTGATCCACCGGCTGCCCGACGTTGGTCACATAGGGTGAGCGGACGTACAGCTCCAGGACAACGAACAGGACTCCCAGGCCCAGCAGCGAGCCACCGAGCGTAAATCGTGCAAGACTGGTTGCTCCTGGGCCAAAGACCTGCGCCACACCACTTCTGTCGTCTCCCTAACGATTGAGCCAGAGTCCGCTAGGGCCCCGGTTGACATTCGTCACAATTCGCCGCGCGCCCCGCGACGCGCGATGATGGAATCGTGGACCTCAGCCGGTGGTCCTTCGATCCGGTCATCCTCCTCGGTACTGCCCTGGCGGCCGTCCTGTACGCGCGCGGCTGGCGCCAGCTCAAACGCCGTAAGACCGCCAGCGCGGTGTACTTCGGCGTCGGTCTCGGGCTCATCCTGATCGCGCTGTGCTCGCCTGTCGGCACGTACGACCAGCAGCTGTTCAGCGCGCACATGACCGAGCATCTGCTGCTGGCGCTCGGCGCGGCCCCGCTGCTGCTGCTGGGAAAGCCCATGGTGCCGCTGCTGCTGGGTCTTCCGCGCCAGGAGCGGCGTGGCGCGGCCAGCCTCTTCAAAGGCTTGACTGCGGTCGGACCGCGCACGGCCGTGGCGATGTACGCCGCGACCTTTGCGCTCTGGCACTTGCCAGTGCTGTACGACCTCGCTCAGGGTCAAACACCCGTCCACTACCTCGAGCACGTCATGTTCTTCGGGACCGCTTTGCTGTTCTGGTACCCGGTTATCCACCCCGACGGCGGACCAAGGCGACTGCCGAAAATTGCGGGCGTCCTCTACTTCGCCCTGCCCATGCTCGAGGGCACCTTGATCGGCGCCCTGTTCACCTTCGCCGCGCGGCCGCTGTACGCGACCTATTCATCGATCGACGACCAGCAGCTGGCGGGACTGATCATGTGGATACCGGGCGGCCTCGTGTACGCCGCGGCGGTGCTGGCCTTGTTGACGAGCGCTCTGCGGGAAGAGGAGCGTGCCTGCCGCACCGCTGAGGCGGACCTGGCGGCCGTCACGCGTGATGACGCCGTCCTGTTCGAGAACGCGTAACGCACGCGTGACCGTTTCGCGGCTGCTCCCGATGCGTCCCGCGAGCCACGCATGCGACCGCGCGCGCCTGTCCTCGGGGGCCTGGCGTTCCAGCTCGCGCAAGTAGACAACTAGCCGTTGGCGAGCCGTACGCGTCGCCGCGAAGCCCAGGCGCCGCTCCAGCTGGCCCAGCGCGGTGCCAAGCTGTTGCGCCAGCGCCTCCAGGCGCGGCGGATCATCGCAGATTGCCCGTAACAGCTCGCGCGCGCCAATCGTGCGCATGGCGCCGTCGGTCAACGCCAGGGCGCGAAGACCGTTCGGCGGCAGGCCGACGAGCCCAGCGATGCCGAGGATATCGCCGGCCTGCAGCGTCTGCACCGCCAGCTCGCGTTTGTCGATTCCCGCCAACGCAATCTGTAGCTGTCCTTCGAGGACTTCATTCACGCACCCAAGCGGTGCATCGAGGTCCTCGAGGACATCGCCCTCACGGAAAGTCCTGCGGCTGCGCGCCTTGGCTCTCGCGGGTTTGCGCGTCTTCATTCCGTCGGACGCTTCTCTCCATGAGTCCTTCCGCATGGGAAACGTCGGTACCACCCGCGTCAACGTTTCCGGTCGCGCTTGCACCAGACCCGCCAGCTGCGAGCGACTCAAGGCCGGCCGACTGCCGCCAAGCGTTGCGGCCAGGCGCAGCTCAACGTCCCCGAGTCGATCGCGGACCGGCAGCAGCAGCACGTCACGCAGCAGCCCCTCGGCCATCGCCACTCGCTGGGCGAGGGCGCCCACCACCAGACCCAGCAACATGGGGTTGCGGTGCATCTCCTGCTCCCAGGCCGTAGTGGGCATGACCCACGTTTGCATCGGCGTCAGCGCCTGAACGAACACACCGTGGGTGCGGCTGCCGAACAGGCCACCGACACCCACCAGCTGGCCCGGGCCGAGGACGGCGGTCGTCGCTTCGCAGCCGTCTTCGCTCAGCGAAAAGCAGCGCACTTGCCCACGACTGAGCAGGTACACGTTGTCCGTCGCACATCCCGCCTCGGCGAGAAATTCACCGCGAAGAAAGGCTCGACGACGCGCAAACGGCACGCCGACCAGGCCTGATTGAGTTTGCGACAGCATCTATCAATCAGCGGGAGGGCAGCGCCGCATGAGCAAGCTACATGCCACAGAACAAGCTCACTGCCCCGTGAGCGCTGCCCAAAGGTGCTCTGGTTGCGGAGAAAATATGTCGTCGGCGGTCGCCGCTCGGACTTGCCAGTCGCCGTTTGCGACCTCGCGTTCGAGCTGACCGCGCCCCCACACGCAGAGCCCAACAAACAGCCGCGCTCGCAGGATGCGGTCCTCAAATGGCGCGGTGTGTTCCGCCACCGCGATAACCCCAACGTCCGGTAACGGAAAAGGCCGCCGCTGCTGAATCGGCAGGTGGAACCATTCGAGCCCATCGGTGGCGGCTGGATGAAACTGCGCCAGGATTGCTGGATCACTGCCCATCGGTCCACCCCAAAAGGCGTGGGCATCCGGCTCTGGCACAAACAGCAGCGCTAGCGCCGACGAGTCCACCACCCGCGTCTCGAGCGGGCGATTGATGCAGATTCCGGCAACGATGCCGTTCGGTTCGGCATCCACCAGAAGAATCACCGCACGGTCGAACGTCGAACCGGGCGGCTCACGTGGAGTGGCGACGAGCACCATGCCCGCCGCCACTTCGTCCTGTTCCGTGCTGTTCTTTTAGACCATTCGCGGGTCGCTGGGCGGCGCACCGGTCGGTGTCGGTGCCGGCCGCGGCTCGTTGTCGAAGGCGTCGAGCTCAGCCCGGGTGCGAGCAACAATCTCGCGCAGCCGCTTGAGCCGCTCGGGATCCTGCAGGTTGCGCGTGCCGAGTCGGAACAGCGCCCGCGCCAACTGCTGCACCTCGTGCATCAGGTCGGAGACCTCGGGCCGCTGGGCGGCGTCCCAGCCAGCTGCGATGCGCGACCGAATGTCGTCGATGGTCCCCTGTTGCTCGGTCAGGTACCGTCGACCTTCGTCGGTGATGGTGTAGACCTTCTTGCCCTCTTGTTGGCTCGAGGTCACGTAACCCAGGTCTTCGAGCATTTGCAGGGTCGGGTACACCGAGCCAGGGCTCGGACGGTAGCGACCGCGCATGCGCTCTTCGAGGGCGCGAATGATGTCGTAACCATGCCGCGGCTGGTCCTTGAGCAGCTCGAGGATCACGTACTTGAGGTCGCCGCGGCCGAAGAAGCGCTCGCCCGGGCCACCGAATGGACCAGGGCCGCCAAATGGGCCGAAGCCACCACCCCAACGTCGACCCCAGCGGCCGAACGGAAAATCACCTGCGTCATCAGCCCAACGGCCGTAGCCAAAGGGTCCGCGGAAATCACGATGTCGGAATCTCATGGTTCTTGGAAAACCTCCTAGCGATATATCGCTCGATATATCGGGAGCGTAACGCCAGGCGCGCGGACTGTCAATCTTTTTCGCCTGAACGCTGGCCGTACACTCCGAGCACGTGCGGCTTCGCGCTCTCGTGCTCCTGGTGGCGCTGCTCGCCTTGGTCGCGATCCGCCCAGATGCGGCGCGCGGCCAGTCCGCGGTCACGCCCTCCGACCAGGAGGTGACGCGTGGCGATCCGGCGGTCGCCAATCTGGCCCTGGTCTTCAACGTCGGCGCCGGCTTCGAGCCCGCGACTTCGATTCTCGATACGCTCGCTGGCAAGCAGCTCAAAGCCACGTTCTTCGTGATGGGCTGGTGGGCCGAGCGGCATCCCGACGTCCTGCAGCTCATCGCCTCGCAAGGCCACGAGATCGCCAGCCATGGGCATTCCATTTTCGATCTGACGCAGGTTTCGGACGCCCAGGTGCGTGCGGATCTCGAAAATGCCGACGCCGCGATCAGCGCCGTCACCGGCCGCAGCACGCGGCCGCTGTGGAGTCCTTCAGCCGGCTATCGGAATGCGCGCGTCCGAGCGATCGCCGCTGACGAGGGGTACCGACCCATCCTGTGGACCGTCGACAGTGGTGATTGGACCACTGACGCGACGCCCGAAAGCGTCTACAGCCACATCGTCAACGGAGCGAGCAACGGCGCGATCATCGTGCTGCACTTCGATAGCCCGCACACGCTGGAGACGACCGCCGAGGTCCTGCCCGCGGCGATCGACGCCCTGCGTGAAGCGGGCTATCACCTGGTAACGATCACTGAACTACTGACTACCTCCTGAGGCACCTGCTATTGGAGACCTCGCCGCGGCTCGAGCACTTACTCCTCTTTGATGAGATCGTCCCGCCGAACGCTGAGGCGCACCCGGTCGTCCGTGACGCCACGAACCTTGTCAGCCGGCACGTAGCGATCGGTTTCCAGCAGGTGTGCGCCGTCGAGTTTGAGATAGCCCGATCGCACCAGCCGGCTGCGCAGCGGCTCGGGCACATCTGGCTCCTTCTCATCGCCGAGCGCTTCGGCGACGAGATCCAGTGGTCTCGGCGTCATCTCCGTATTGCCCGCGGTCGTGGTCGCTTCGGGATCGCCCATACGGATGAGATCGACGCGTCCGATGTCTTCGCCAGTGGCATCCACAACGTGCATTCCACGCTGGACTGCATTCAGGTTGGTATCCATGAGCTGTGTTGAAACACCTCCTGGGTGGGACAGCTGCAGGCCACGGGCCACACCCGAACCGGCACAATCTCCCTCGTGACCTGGCAGACCGCGCGCGTTGGCCGCCAGTACGATGCGCTCGCGCCCGACGGCTCCGAGATCCGGCTGCTGGTCCAGCTTGATGGCGGCAGCATGGTGCACTGCACCTTGCGACCTGGCTGCGTGACTCGGGCCGTGCGACACCGCACAGTCCAGGAGGTGTGGCTGTGCCTGGCAGGCCGCGGCCAACTCTGGCGCCATTCCGCAGGGAGCGAAGAGGTCACCGAGCTCGAGCCGGGCGTTGCCGTGACGATCCCGCTCGGCGCCGAGTTTCAGTTCCGCACCGTGGGTGATGCGGCCCTGGAAGTCGCGATCACCACCATGCCGCCCTGGCCGGGTGACGATGAAGCCGTACCCGTCCAGGGAACGTGGCAGCCAACTTCATGACCGTACCGTGGCCTGCCCCGCGCTACGTTGAAGACCTGCCGCAAATCGCCGATGTCGTCGTAATCGGAGGCGGCATCGTTGGAGCTGCCACCGCGTTCTTCGCGTGCAAGGCAGGCCTGCGCGTGGTGCTGCTGGAAAAACGCCCCGCGCTTTGTACGCTCACCACGCCGGCCTCCACCGGCGCCTTCCGACTTCAGTTCGACAATCCCGAAGAGATCGCCCTGGTGCGTGAAGGCATCGAGCTCTTCGAGCAGTTCGCCGACCGAACCGAACTCGATGGCTACGACCTCGGCTTGCGCAAGCAGGGCTATCTGTTTTGCGCTACCTCTGATGTCGGAGTGGCGCATCAGCGCCATTTTGTGGAAGCGCTGCATGGCTGGGGCGTGCGGGATGTCGAGCTGCTCAGTGGCGACGAGGCACGCTATCGCTTTTCCTATCTCAGCCAAGACATCGTCCAGGCTCGCTTCCGCGCCAGTGATGGCTGGCTGGATCCCAAGTGGCTCACCTTTGGCTATGCACGCGCAAGTGGCGCCGCAATTGTGCTCAACACGACGGCAACTGGCTTCGTCCGCCAGGGCGACCGCGTCGTAGGTGTCCAGACACCTCGCGGCACCATCGCGTGCGAGTCCGCGGTTGTGGCGGCTGGACCGTTTGCCGCGCAAGTAGCGGCTTTGGCTGGCCTGCGTTTGGATCTTCGCCCGACGATCCGCCACAAGCTCGTGATCCCAGAGCTGCCCGCGCTGCCCGCGGATGGACCGATGACCATCCACGAGGAAACCGCGGCCCACTGGCGCCCTGGGCTGCGCGGATGCTACGGCCTCTTTACCGACCCTCGTACGCCTGCTGGCGAGCCGCTGGACAACGTGCCCACCAGCGCTGACTTCGCATTCAGGTTGCTGGATCCGAGGTCGCCGACCAGTCTCGCTCGCTTGAGTCCGCTGTGGGAGTCAGCCTGGGACGACGGTTCGCTGTACTGGCTGCTGCAGGCAGGTCAGTACACCTATACCGCCGATCACCGTCCGCTCCTTGGTCCCAGCGACGTTGATGGTCTCGTGCTCAATTGCGGCTACAGTGGCCACGGGATCATGGCCAGCGCCGGCGGCTCGCGCATGACCGTAGACGCTATGCTCGGCCGCCTAAGCGAGAACCCCTTCCGCCCCCAGCGCCAAATGCTCGAGCGGCCGCTAGACATCCTCTAGCGCATAGCCACCCCCGCTTCGCGCCCGAACGCCCCGCACGGACTGAGGTCATTCACAGCGTGATGTCCCTCACGGAGTGATGTCC
>JAFAZN010000477.1 GCA_019239775.1 Chloroflexota bacterium | reverse complement strand
CTAGACGAACTACAATTGCGGCGGTGGCGCGCGACCTGCCGCACGATGAAGGCCAGGAGGAAGACAATCTCCTCATCGAGGCCGTTTCGCTGCTAGTCCAGCGCCAGCGCGAGACGGAAGCCTGGGTCGCCGAGCAGATCGACCAGGCGCACGAGCGGTCAGTGGCGGCCGAGCGGCATTACGCGGAGCTCGAGACGCGGCTGCTCGGGCTCGAGGACCAAATCGATCGCCTGGTGCGCGAGCTGGAACCAGGGCGGGGTGACACGGTCGCGGGTCAGCGACTGGCGCGGCTGCGCGAGCAGGTGGAGGATCTGAAGTCAGAGACTGACGGCCGGCCGCTGCGCAGCGTGCCTGCGCCAGTGCTGCCGCCAGCGCGCGCGATGGAGCAGTCGGCACCTCCGCCAGATCGTTCCACGGAGGCCCCGGCACCTGTGCCGCATCGTTCCGTGCAGGTCGACGCAGCTTCTGCAACACGCGGAACGCTCGAGACCTCAGCACCTCCGCCGCCACGGACGTACGAGCGCGAGGTGATGGTGGCACCGGCGGCGCGCCCAGCCAGCCAGGGCGCGGGTGCCAGTCTGCTGGAGTTCATGGGCCCCACGCCGCAAGATCGTTTCGGCGTCGTGCTGATCTTCCTCGGGGTCGTGGCTGTGCTCTACGCCGTGCTCACCCAGCTGCGCCTGGGTTAGCGCTGCTGGCGTCGCTGGCGCAGCAGCCAGCCCACCACGATCAACCCTGCGCCGAGGACAGCGATGATCAGCGCGTTCAGGGTGCTCAATCCACCGCCACCCGATGACTGGGTTTGAGTCGCCGCAACCGGCGCGGAAGTAATCGGCGTCGGCAGCGTGCCAGCCACCAGCGGCGTAGGACTCGCCGAATTGTTGCTCACCACAACCACCGGCTTGGGCACCACGATCGGGCTGCTGGCGGGCTGAGCCGCGGGCTGTCCCGGCTGGCCGGCCGCCGCCGGGTTTTGCGCAGGCACCGGGCTCGCGCCACGCACGATGACCGTCGGCGCCGGGCTACCCGCAACTGCTGGAGCCGCCGCAGGCGTGGCACCTGCCGCCTCGATAACTCCGCAGGCGATCGGCACGCCCGGGTTCCCGTCCGGATCGGTCTTTTGATCATCCTCGCCGCTGTAAATCAGCAGCGACCGATTCGGTGAAAGCAGCGATCCAGCGCCCTGGCCGAGGGTTGCTCCGACTGCGGTGGTGTTGTACGCGGTCAATCCGGTCGAAAAGTTGACGTTGGGCAGATCGCCCACCTCAGAGCCTTCGGGGTTCTGGCGGCCATGCGCTTTGTTGTACGGATTGAAAATGTTGCCGGAGGTCGAAAAATCCGGTGGGTCGCAGCGCCCCACGTCATTGATGTGGATGCCATGCGTACCGCTCAGCACAGGCGGACTCGGAAAAGTGACGGTGACCAGGACTTCACCGCGGCCTTCGCGGAAGTCGGCAGAGGCAACCAGGCGTCCGGTGGCGTCGCGGACTTCGGCACTGGCGCCGACATTGGACGTTTGCGCCAGCGACTCGTTTGTTGTCAACGCCAGTAGCAGCAACGTGATAAAGAGAACTCGGGCCACCGGCGCGAAAAGCATACCAGCGAGGCCACGTCAGAGGTGGTGGCGCGGCTCGACGCGGCCGAACTCCACCTCGGCGCGCAGCTGCAGGATCTCCGCGACGCGTTCAGCCTGCTGTTCGAGCGCGCGCCGTTGAGAGCGGTTGATGCGCTCGAACGTGTGGATGCGCGCCTCGAGCACCGTCCCGCGTCTGCGGCGTTCCCATAAACCGGCGACAACCCCGTCGATAAGCACCACGGCAAACGGCGCCGCGGTCCCGCGCTGCAGCGGGACAGGTGCGGCCGCTGGAATGAGCCGATCTCGCGGAAAGCCGCCGACCACGTAGCAATCGAACTGCGGCAGCAAGTGCGCTGATGGCTGTCTACCAGGTGCATCGAGGACAGCGCCGCGCGGCAACCACGCCTGCCATCCCTCGACATCAACTTCCTCCAGGTCCAACGAGTGCATCAGTTCGCGCGCAGCAGCCGGGCGCGTGTAGAACCAGCGAGCGAACTCGGCGGGTGTGGCCGGTCCGTACGCGTCCAGGAAGCGCCGACAGACCTCGCGCAGCGCAATCTGACCATCAACGTGCTGCACTGGTCCGAGCCAGTCGACCGTGCGCACGTACGTCACGCGGTTGCCGCGCGGCGGGCCCGCCACGACCAGACCAGCCAGGGCGGCTTGATGCAGCCCCAGTTGCCAGCGCGGCCACTGGCCGCCAAAGGCAGGGAAGGCAGCTTCAGTGACCCAAGGTCCGAGACGTTGCGCGATCTCGGCTTCTAGCTCATCGCGCGTGAGCGGCCCGCCGTCGAGCGCGGCGCAGAGCGTTTCGATAAGTTGGTCGCGGCGGTCTGCCGGCACGGCCTCGAGCTCATTCGCACTTGGACCCCGAGGCGGGACCTTTGCCCGTAGCGCGGCAGTCCACAGCCCGAACTCGTGCGCGGGAAAGATGTGCAACGTGCCGCGCAGGCCATAGGTCTTCACCAACGTGCGGTCTTGCCAGAGCGCGCGACTGACATCCTCACGCGCAATGTCGCGCACGCGTAAGCCAAGCGAGAGCTCCGCGCTCGTCGCGATCTGGGCGTGGATGGCGCAGACCTGGCCGACCACGTCCAGCATGCGGTCGCGGGGCGTCGGCTCGAGCAGGTGGTGGCGCCTGAGACGTCGCCGCCAGACCTCGGCCCAGGTCAACTTGCGCGGCACGGTACCCTCACGGTATCCATCTCGAACCCGTGGCGCTGCCGCTGCCCCGCTTCGACGCCGAGCCGTTGGAGCGGTACCCGTACGGCGCTCGCTCCGAAGCTGCCATTTTTGTCGGCGATCTTCTTTCAGCCGAAGCCCCGTCGCTGGATGGCACGCGCGGGGCGCTCGAGATTGTCGCGATCGCGCGACGGCCGGGCGTGCTGTCCAAAGTCGCGATTCGGCCCAGGCCTGGCAGCGTCGCGCCACTCGTCGCCAATATCGGCGCCGATCACCTGGCGCGAGTCAGCAAACGGCTCGACGGTGAGCGCATCCAGGTCGTCCGTTGGCAGCGTTCGGCCGAGGCCTACATCGCCGACGCACTCGGCCTCGGCGAAGCCCCACCGATGCTCCTGGTTCGAGGCATCGAGCATGCGCGGGTGCTCCTGGGCGACATCGACATGCGCGGCATCGCCGGCTGGCGTGGACTGAATGCAATTCTCGCTTCGGCGCTGACCGGCTGGCGCATCCGCCTGGCGCCGGTTGCAGGCACTAGCGCGTGGCGCCGCCTGCAGACGGCGATGCTTGCACGCCGCACCGTCACCGCGACCGTAATCGGCCCAACGGCGCGAGGCATGCGGGTGGAGGTGTTCGGTCTGTACGCGGTCATCACTGGCAGTCCGAGGCGAGACCGCGTGCCTGGTCAGGAAGTGGACCTGCGCATTACCCGCATGGACCCGGACGAAGGCCGCATCTTCGCCTCAGATCAGATCGGCCGCGCGCAACCGCGCCTTTTCTAACTATCGAGCCGGGCGCAGGAGCGGCGCGCAGCGCGAGCACATGCCGTGGCTGACCTCGCCCTGCAGCAGCGACTGGGCCCAGATGCGAAAGCGCCCGGCGCGGTCGAGCACGCGCATGCACCACGCGCATTGGTGCACCAACCCATCTGCCGCCCGTGGATAGGCCAGGCTGTCGAGGGTTGGGAGTGGGACCTGGATCAAGTGTGGCCCAGACATGTCCGAAAAGCGCCCCGGCCACAATCGCGGTTAACGGTCGTGTTGTCGAGGGGCGGTGCATCACGGCTGCATCACGCCACGCCCGCCGGCAGTGTGGAAGCTTTTGCTCCTGTTCGCGTAGGGTTAGGCCTTTGGCACCCATCAATGGAAGGAGCCAGCGACCCCTCATGACCGAGACAAGTTCTGCGACGGCGACCCCCACCTACGCGCCCGGCACACCGATGTGGATCGATCACACCAGCAAGGATGTTCAGGCCGCGGCGAAGTTTTATGGGCAGCTGTTCGGCTGGCAGGCCCAGGACATGGGCGAAGAGGCTGGCCACTACACGATGTTTACGCTGAACGGAAAACAGGTCGCGGCGACCACGCCGCCAATGTCGCCTGATGCACCGCCAGCCTGGACAACGTACATCGCAACCGACAACGCCGCGGCGACTGCCGAGAAAGTGAAGGCGGCTGGCGGTCAGGTGCTCGTGGAGCCGTTCGCGGTGATGGACCAGGGCAGTATGGGCGTCTTCGTCGATCCGACCGGCGCCGTGTTCTGCGTCTGGCAGGCCGCCGCGCACAAGGGCGCCGAGATCGCCAATCAACCTGGCAGCTTCTGCTGGAACGAGCTGGAGACTCGAGATCTGCCCAAGGCCAAAGACTTCTACTCGAAGGTCTTCGGGTACGGCCTGCATGCCAATGCGATGCCTGGTGGCGGCGAGTACGTCGAGCTGCAGGTCAACGGCCGCAGTGTGGCCGGCGCGCAGGACATGAGCTCGATGCAGCCCGCGCAGGTGCCGCCACACTGGCTCGTCTACTTTGCGGTCGCCAACACCGACGACACCGTGAAGAAGGCCCAGCAGTTGGGTGGCAAAGTGATGTCGCCGGCGATGGACATTCCGCAGGGTCGGATGGCCGTGCTCACCGATCCCGAAGGGGCGGCATTCGCCATCATCCAACTGTCCGCGCAGTAACCTACCCCGCGAGGAGGGTGAGGCCATGAGCACGAACGGGAGTAGCGCCACCGCGCACGAGGCTGTGATTGTCGGCGGCTGGCGGACGCCTTTCGGCAGACGCGGCGGCGTGTTCGCGGGCTGGCATCCGGTCGAAATGCTCAGCTTCACCCTGAGATCGCTTATCGAGCGCACCAACGTCGATCCGGGTGAAGTCGAAGACGTGATCGGCGGATGCGTCGGCCAGGTGGGCGAGCAGGCAGGCAACGTCTCTCGTTACGCCTGGCTGGACGCGGGCCTTCCCCAGACCACTCCCGCCACCACGATCGACCGTCAGTGCGGCTCGGGCCTCCAGGCGATCCAGTTCGCCGCACAGGGCGTGAAGGCGGGCGGCTACGACCTTGTGGTGGCCTGCGGCGTCGAGAATATGAGTCGCGTCCCCCTAGGCTCGCAGGTCACGCCTGACCATCATCCAATGACGCGCAGAGTCAAAGAGCGCTATCAGGTCGAGCACTTCAATCAGGCCGTCGGCGCCGAGATGGTCGCACGTCAGTGGGGCCTGGACCGTGTGGCGCTTGACGAGTACAGCGCCCGCAGCCACGAGCGCGCTGCCAGCGCCACCGCCAAGGGTTGGCTCGCCGACGAGATCCTGCCCGTCCAGCTCAACGGCACGACTGTTTCGGCGGATCAGGGCATTCGGCCAGACACAAGCGTGGAAAAGCTCGCCACGCTGAAGCCTGCCTATGAAGGTCTGGAATTCCTGACCGCGGGCAACGCCAGCCAGATCTCTGATGGCGCCGCCGCGATGCTGATCGCCTCGCGCGCCAAAGCCGCCGAGCTCGGGCTGAAACCGCGCGCCCGACTGGTGCAGTTCAGCCAGGTTGGCTCCGACCCCGTGATGATGCTCACCGGCCCGATTCCGGCCACACGTAAAGTGCTGCAGCGCGCCGGGCTTTCCACCGATGACATCGACGTGTTCGAGGTGAACGAAGCGTTCGCGTCCGTGCCACTGGCCTGGCAGGAGGAGCTTGGTGTGGACGGCGACCGCCTGAATGTGAACGGCGGCGCAATCGCGCTCGGCCATCCACTTGGCGCTAGCGGAGTTCGGCTAATCATCACTGCGCTGAATGAGCTGGAACGGCGGGGCGGCCGCTATGCCCTCGCGGCGATTTGCGAAGGCGGCGGGATGGCTAACGCCGCGATCATCGAGCGGCTCGACTGACTCGCAAGCTTCGAGCGGGTTCGCCTCGGGCGCGCAGCACCAGGGTCAGCCCGAACCACAGGCCAAAGAAAAAGATCAGGCTGGCAATCGCCAGGCCGATTCCGGCCGCCGACGAGTTGAGGACCTTCTCGGCAACGACGTAGAAGTCGCCCGAGATACCCAGGCCTAACGGCACCAGGGCAGCCAGCACCATCGCGCTGGAGAAGCGATGGAGTCGCTCGGAATCCTGGCCTTGCTCGACGATGCGATGGAAGGCGGCGGGTGCCATGAGAAACACGATGGCCGCCGCCATCAGGATCAGACTCGCCAGGTGCACGTATTGCGATGTGCGCGGCAGGCGACCGAACGCGTCGGTCAGCATTGCTGCGAGTTGGAAACCGAGCAGTGCCTGGGCACCAGGTAGCACCACGCGCGCTTCGGTCAATACTTGCTTGATACGCGTTTCGAGAGGTGTTGGCTCGGGCATGTTGTGCGCTTCTCGGGCGATCCCCAGCCGTTGGTCGCGTACGCGCCACAACCAGTGGAGCCCGTACCAGAAGAACAGTGCGAAGAGCGTGCCAAGCACCGCTGCGAGCGTGCCTAGATGGTCGTCGCCGATCACCACCTGAGTGGCGATGGACAGTTCGAGTCCAATGCCGAGCGCGAACGGCAGAAGCGCGAGCGACGCGATGCGGCCGGTGAAGTCCATCAGACGTGGGGTGTCGTTGCCGGCCTCGACGATCTGGTGAAACGCGCCCGGTGCGATGAGCAGCCCCACCGCGAGCAGCATCAGGCCAAGGCCAACGAGCTTCAGCTCCTGCGTCGCCGGCGAGAGTCGGTCGAAGGCGGGCTGAAAGCCTGCCTGGAAGTCGAAGCCGATGAGCACCTGCGCCCCGAGGATGAGCATGCGGGTCTCGTTGAGTGCGTTCTCGGCGTTGTTAGAGAGTCGGCTCACGGCAATTTACGTCGTGTTAACAGTGCAGGCAACGTGCCTGGTGTTGACCCGGTGGGTCAGCTCGTGACGCCAGCGGCCAGGACCGCGCGCGAACGCCACTCCTGGTCCATCGCGACCGTGTCGTCGTGAATGGTGCGCAGGCCAAGCGCGGCGATAGCGGCCGCCACCAGCAGCAGCCCCGGTGAGACAAGCAGCAGCGCCAGCTGCAAACTGCCAACCGCATCAGACAGCAAACCAACCGCCGCGGCGGCGTACGAGTCGCCAAAGAGGTGCGCGATGAGCAACGTGACCGTCACCGCGGAACCGCGCAGCGACGGCACCACCACGTTTTGGCTGATCGCCGTATACGGCCCGCTATACAAGTAGATGCTGATCACCGCCAGCAGGAAGAGCGGCACGAACCAGGCGGCCGGCGCCACCAGCGCGAGGCCAACCAGGACCGCCGCCGCCACGAAGCCCGCGATGGAGACCTCCAGGTCGGCTCGAGGCGAGCGGTGCCGTCGCCAGTCGGCCACGTAGCCGCCCAGCAGCGTCCCAACCAGTCCGCCGACCACGATCACTCCGCCCGAGAGGGTGCCTGCTTCGGCCACGCTCATCCCGAACCGCCGAGTCAATAGCGTCGGCAGCCAGTAGGCGTCGGCGCCGAGCACGAACCAGAGCGCCGTCTGCGACAGGATCGTGTGGCGCAGCGTGGGGATGCGCAGTAACCCAAAGAGCGTGGCGAGGGACGCGTCACGCGGCCGTGCCAGGCGGGGCCCTTCGGCCTCGGCCGCGCCGCGCAGCGGTTCGCGCACCCGAAACGCCAGGAAGGCCAGCACCAACCCTGGCGCGGCGGTGACGAAAAATGCCGGTCGCCATCCAAAACACGCCGCAATCAAGCCACCCCCAGCGAACCCCGCCGCGATGCCAAACGCGCTGCCAACCGACCAGATGGCCATGATGCGTCCCCGCACCTTGCGCGGGAAGAAATCTCCCAGGAGAGAGGTCGCCGCGGGGTAGTAGCTGGCTTCGCCGATGCCGAGCACGGCCCGAGTTGTGAACAGCTGGAGAAAATTGCTCGTGAGGCCGGTGACCAGCGTGGCCACGCTCCAGAGCGCGACGCCCGCGCCGATCACGACGCGCCGCGCGCCTCGGTCCGCCCAGAGCCCAAACGGCAGGGCCGCCAACGCGTAGACCAGCGTGAAGGCACTTCCGAGCAAGCCGACGTTGAAGTCAGAGAGGCCGAACTCGGTCTGGATCAGCGGCGCGACGGCCGAGCCGACCCACCGATCCATGTAGTTCAAAAAGTTGATGCCGAACATCAATGCCAGGACCTGCATGGCGTAGCGATTCGACATCGGCGCTGTTGTACTGCACCACACGCTACCCTGATTTGGTGACAACGAGAACGATCAAGACCGTGGGCATCCTGAGCCCCGGGGACATGGGCAGCGGCGTTGGCGATGTCCTGCACCAGCACGGCTTGCGGGTACTGACGTGTCTGGCGGGCCGCGGCGAGGGCTCGCGCGAGCGCGCCGTGCAGGCAGGTTTCGAACTCGTGCCCGATCTCGAGGCGCTCGTGCGCGAGTGTGATGTGGTGCTGTCGATCGTGCCGCCGTCGGTGGCCGGCGCCGTGGCAGATCAGGTCGCCGCCGCCATTCGCGGCACGAGCGCGGATCTGCTGTACGTGGACTGCAACGCGGTGGCGCCCGGGACAGTGCGTTCGATTGCCCAGACCATTCTGGATGCAGGCGGCCGCTTTGCGGACGGGGGCATCATTGGCCGACCGCCGAACCGCTCTACGAATCGCACCTACACCTCAGGGCCGGGTGCTCAGGAATTCGCGATGCTCCGCGACTTCGGGCTCGATGTCCGTGTGCTGGAGGGCGGTATTGGCAAAGCCTCAGGCCTGAAGTGCTGCTACGCAGCCATGACCAAAGGTCTGCAGGCGCTTGGTGCCGAGTTGCTCACCGCCGCCCGGCTACTCGACGTAGAGGACGACCTGCGCGAAGAGCAAAATCGCCCGGGTGACCTTGCCACGGTGCGCCGCTTCGTCGAGCGGGCACTGCCCAGCATGCCGCCCAAAGCGTACCGTTGGATCGGCGAGATGGAGGAGATTGCCCGCTGCTTCGAAGAGGTCGGTCTGCCGGGCCGCATCATGCTGGGCGCCGCGGACGCATTTACCAACTTCCGTGACGAAGGCGTCCTCGCCAAAGAGCTGCCCCTGGAACGCCCCTCCCGCGTGTGACGCTTCCCGTGGCGCCCACGCTGGAGCCAACCATCCTTTGAACGAAGAACCGGTGGGTGCTCCACGAGTGTTGGCGGAGTTCCGGCTCAGTGTGCAGTGCGCCTGACGCGGACTTGCTCGGACGCTCGCACCAGCAGAAGCAGCGCCTGGTTGTAGGGCGTCGGCACGCCGACGCGCTGGCCTGTGCGCACGACGGCACCGTTGATGGCTTCGATTTCGGTCGGGCGCCCGCGCTCCATGTCTTGCAGCATCGATGGCTTGGAGCTCCCGATGTCGTGGCAGTGCTGCCAGACCCGTTCAGCTGCGTCGGCGTACGGCAAGTTGATGCCGAGCGCTGCGGCGACACGGGCGGTCTCTTCCGCGACTATGCCAGTGAGCTGAGAGGCCGCATCCGAGCCCAGGATGTCGTCGCCGCCCGCGCCCAGCAGCGCGCATGCGGCATTCAGCGCAGCGTTGATCACCAGCTTGCCCCACACCAGATCCCAGAGGTGATCGGTGGCCTGGGTGGGGATGCCCGCCGCTGAGAAAGCTTCCGCCAGGTTGAGCACACGCGGTGACAGCTCTGCGTTGGCCTCGCCAATGAACGTTGGCCCGGGTGCGGTGAAGGCCACGTGCCCAGGTCCGCGGACGGCGGCGCCCAGGTAGGTCATGCCCAACAAGCTGCGTTCAGCGCCAAGCACCTCGGCGATGGTCTCGAGGTTACCGAGTCCGTTCTGCAGACTTAGGACGCAAGTGCTCGGGTTGACGAGCGGTCGCGCTGATTCTGCAGCAGCCAGCGTATCGAACGCCTTGGTGGTGATGAGCACCAGGTCAACATCGCCGACCTCCGCCGCATCAATGGTTGCGTGCAGCCGGATGTGGAGGTCCAAGCCGGCCGCCCGCTTTGCAGGGTCGACCGCGAAAGGTTGCCCCGAAGGTGGCTGGACGGCGCGCTGGACTCGCAGCGGTTCGACGGCGGGCCGGACCGACGGTGATTGGTCGGGAGGTGGTCGGGGGTGTGGTGGTGGTTCGGCGGTGGTCGGCGCGGTGAGGTGTAGGCCGTTGCGCTGGAGGGCCTGCACGACCTCGGGTCGGCGGTGGATGAGCCAGACCTCGTGGCCGGCCGCGGCGAGGCGGCCGCCGAAGACGCTGCCAATGCCTCCAGCGCCCACCACCGCCACCTTCACGCCTCCGGCGATTATGTCCGTTTCACCGCGACGATGTTGGTTTCGCCGGGGTTTACACGGCCTGTGGGCTTGGCCCGCGGCTTCTGGACCGCAGCCCGCGACTCCGAGATCTAGCCGCGGGTTGTGAGTTTAGCCGCCGCCGGCGCCGCCCGTGCCTGTCCCGCCGGTGCCGCCTGCGCCGCCGGCTCCGCCGCCACCCGTGGTGCCAGCGGGGCCTGGGGCGATGCCAGCCGGTCCTGGAGCCACGCCTGCAGGACCAGGCGCGACACCCGCGGGGCTGTTGGCTCCGCCACCACCACCACCG
>JAFAZN010000195.1 GCA_019239775.1 Chloroflexota bacterium | reverse complement strand
CGCGAACCGAATGGCGGCGCCTGCAAGTGGCCGCCACCCACATCGCTCGCTAGCTTTCGAGGCAGAACTGGCTGGCACCCCGGACTCCGGGGTGCCGCCACTTGTACAGTTCGCTAGGCGACAGACTACGCCTAGGAACGCGGCAGGCCATTCACGACCCATTCGAGCGGGTTTTCGGCCGCGTTCCTAGGCAGCGACAGGCTGGCGCTCCGCCTCGGTGCTGGTGCGCTGTGCGGTCGGCGCATGCCATTGCACCGTGGTGCGCAACGCGCCTGATGCATGCGCGGTGCGCGGGCTCTCGTGACGCAGCAGCGAGCCGCAGACTGAACACTGATAGCCGTGGCCAGTGCGCCGCGTGCCGCAGCTGGCGCAATACAGATACTGGTAGTTCATAGTGCTTACAGCATGCGTCGCCTGCCACGCTCAGGACATCGGCCACTGCGCGTACAACGCCTACGCGTTTTGGCGTAGACGCATCGCATACCTTTCCGCGCAAATGGCGTACACGCCTCCACCCGTGCATGTTTTGGTCACTCCAACAGGTTTGCCGCGCTCCCGAAGGTCAGCGATAGACTGCGAAACCGGTGCAGGCGGACAGCTCCGAAGCGCAGCGGCTGCGCGTTGTCCTTACGCTGGGCCAGCGGATCGCCTCGCTGTTGGATATCGAGGTGCTGCTACCCGAGGCGTGCCGACTGATCGCCGAAGCCTTCGGCTATGACCTGGTCGGCATCAATCTGCTCGACCCGCTGGACTCGACGCGTCTGTACCAGGCAGCCGCCTTTCCGTTCGAACGGCGCCTACCGCGCACCTTTCGGGTGCCAATGGGCAGAGGCCTGACCGGCCACGTCGCACGCAGCGGGCGGCCGAGCCTGGTCAACGACGTGCGCGCGGACCCGCGCTATATCGTCGGCCCGGGTCGCGAGCAAACACGCGCTGAACTGGATGTTCCGCTGAAAGTCGGCCGCCGCACCATTGGCGTGCTCAACGTCGAAAGTGAACGAGCCCACGCGTTCGGCGCCGCCGACGTGCCATACCTGCAGGGCCTGGCAGGTCAGTTGGCACAGGCGATCGATAACGCTCGACTTGCCGCCGATTCGCGCCAGCTTGCAGCGGCCGAGGAGCGTGCGCGCCTGGCGCGTGACCTGCATGACGAAACCGTGCAAGCGCTGGTGGCCCTGGGCCGCCAGTTGGATCTGCTTGCGCTGGATCTGCCGCCAGACGCAGCACAAGCTGCCGCCCGGGTGGAGCGCATACAGAGACAGCTGGAAAACACGCTCGACGGGGTGCGTCGGCTGAGCCAGAACCAGCGGCCCGCCGCGCTGGAGGACCTCGGCCTCGTGCCCGCCTTGCGCGCACACGCCGACGCCTGGCGCGACCTCGGGCTGGATGTCACGCTGCATCTCGGTGGCGAGCCACAACGAGTTCCGGCCCCGATCGAATACGCGGTCTATCGCGTGACGCAGGAGGCCTTGAGCAACGTCGCGCGACATGCGGGGGTGCGGACGGCAAGCGTGGAGCTGAACTTTGCGCGCGATGCACTCACCCTCTGCGTCGCCGACCGTGGCCACGGCTTCGCGACTGGCCGTACGTCGCCGGGCCAGGGGCTCCTTGGGATGCGCGATCGGGCTCGGGAGATCGGCGCGGAGCTTGAGCTCAGTTCTGCCACTGACGGGAGCGGTACCCGCGTGCGGATGTGGGTGCCACTCCAGGTCACCATCCTCGATGGTGGATGACGATGGCCATCCGGATTGTGCTTGCGGACGACCACGCGCTCGTGCGCGAGGCCACCGCGGAGCTGCTGGACCGATCCGACGGTCTCCATGTGGTGGGCCAGGCGGCGGACGGTGCCGAAGCGCTGCGCCTGGTTGGTGCATTGCATCCTGACGTACTGTTGTTGGACCTGGCCATGCCCGGACTCGACGGGTTGGAGGTGGCGCGTCGCGCGCGCGATCTCTCGCCCGCCACCCGTATCGTTGCACTCACCGCGCACGAGGAGCAGCCTTACGTCTTGGCAATGCTCGAGGCTGGTGCCAGCGGGTATTTGAGTAAAGCCAGCCGCGGCCAGGAGGTGGTGCAGGCGGTTCGCGCCGCTGCCGCGGGTGAAACCGTCTTTTCCTCCAGCATTGCGGGGAGTTTGGCGCGCAGCGCGCTGAGTCACGGCAGTTCCGAGATGCCGCTGACCGCGCGCGAGCTGGAGGTGCTCGGCGCCGCCGCGCGCGGACTCGGCAACAAGCAGATCGCCGTGGAGTTGGGGATGAGCGCAAGGACGGTTCAGACACACCTCACCAGCGTGTTTTCCAAGCTCGGCGTGAGCTCGCGGACGGAGGCCGTACTGCTCGCCCTCCGCCGCGGCTGGGTGCGCGCCGATCTGACGTAACCGAGTGATTCCTAACGGAGTTGTCGTGACGGAGTCGTCCCGCCGAAGGCGCTAGTCGCGCACGTAGAACGGTACGCTGAGCACCGAAGCGCCGGGGCGGAAGAGGAGCGCCCATTTCAGTCGCCAGGCCAGGTAATTGCGCAGGAGCGGATGCCACCACCGCGTCGGCAATGTTTCAGGCAGGACCACCATCACCGTGAGGTCCGGGCCTTGCTCCGCCTGGAGTACATCAATGTACCGCAGGAGCGCTTCGGCGGTTTCGCGATACGGTGACTCCAGGACCACCATCGGCACTCCAACGTGAAGCGCATTCCATTCCGACAGGAGTTTGACACCGGCCTGGTGGTCATCCGTGACATGGACCGCGTAGGTCTCAGCTGACGTGCCGTCGCCCATGAGCGTGCGCGTGAATGCCACTGCGTTGAGCGCAATCCGGTCGGCGCGCTCAACGGGAATGATGGCGATCCGTCGAGTGCTCCGCCAGACTCCATCTACCCACGTGGCGGCTTCGGAGGCGCGGATCTGTACCCGTGACTGCAGTCGCTGATGGTGCTCTCTCACCGCGCGCAAGGTCAGGACCATGACCGGCAGGACCAGCACCACAATCCAGGCGCCGTACAGGAACTTGCTGATCAGCACAACCCCCAGCACGACCGTGGTGGTAATCGCGCCAACCGCGTTGACACCCATGCGCCAGTGCCAGCCGGGACCGCGTTTGCGCATCCAGTGGCGCACCATGCCAGCTTGGGAACACGTGAACGTCAAAAACGCGCCCACGGTGAAGAGCGGCACCAGACCCGCCACGCTGGACTGAAAGGCGATCAGCAGCACCGCCGAAATCACTGCGATCAGGACAATGCCGTTGCTGAAGCTGAGTCTGAGACCTCGCGCGGCAAATGCTCCGGGCAGGTAGCCGTCTTGCGCGAGGAGCGCCAGGAGCCGAGGAAAATCCGCGAAGCCCGTGTCCGCCGCCAGGATCAAGAGCAACACGGCGGAGGCCTGCGCCACCACGTAGATCGGACCACGCCCTACCAGGGTGCGCGTGACCTGGCTGAGGACCGTTTCGACTTCACTTGGATCCGCCACCACACCGAGCTGGCCGGCGAGAAATGCAATCCCCAGAAACAGCGTGCCAAACACGACCGCCATCACCACCAGCGTGCGGCGCGCATTGGATGTCTCTGGGGTTTTGAAATAGGGCACGCCGTTGGAGATCGCTTCAATGCCGGTGAGCGCAACCGCGCCCGACGAAAACGCTCTGAGCAGCAGGAGTAATCCAACCGCCTCGGTGGGTTGCGCTAACACCGCTTGCGCACTTTCTGGCGGTGTGTAGGCTGGCAATCCGCCGCTGGCCATATCGAAGGCGCCAACCACCAGTACGCCCAACGTCGCCAGGATGTAAACGTGGACCGGTAGAGAAAAGAGCGCTCCCGCGGCGCGGATGCCGCGCAAATTTGCCAGCGTGATGATGCACAGTGCGACCAGTGCCAGCCACACTCGGCCTGGGGCGAGCACGGGTATGGCCGAAGTGATCGATTGCACTCCGGTCGCGATGGACACCGCCACATCCAGCGTGTAATCGATAAGTAACGCGCTGGCGGCCACGATGCCGAGTAGCGGTCCGAGATTGTCATTGGCCACGATGTAGCCGCCGGCGCCATTCGGGTACGCGCTGATGGTTTGCTGATAGGAGATTGCCAGCACCGCCAGCAGCGCGACGATGCATATGCCCACGGGTAGCGCCAACGCCACTGCGCCCGGGCCGGCTTCGCCGAGCACGCGCATCATCTCCTCGGGTCCGTAGACCGATGAGGCGATGCTATCGGCGCCAAGAATTGCGAGGGCCGCGAGCAGGCCGAGTCGTTCGGTGCGCTCCAGCTGGCTCGGCAACGGCGCACCTAGTAACAGGCCGCGCAGCGCCAGCCAGGTGCGGCCGATGGGGCCGTGCGGCTCGGGTTCGGAGCGGACCGAATAGAACCCTGGTGCCAGCTCGCAGACGCCTGGGATCGGGGTCCGCCCGCCCTCAGCCTCTCCTTCTACTCGTGCCACGACCCGCGAGTAGCACGGCATGTGCCCCGTCGGGGACAGACTTACTGGACGGCGCCCTTGGACAGGCCCACCATGTGGCCCTCCGGATCCGCAAAGAAGGCGAACGTCAGTCCAAACTGCGGAATGTCCGTTGGCGGAACGATGGTCTGCCCACCTAGCTCGGTAACCTTCGCCAGGTACGCGCCGACATCGTCAACTTCGACATAGAAGGTGACCTGTCCGGCGCCGCCATCTTGCGCCGCGCCGATACCGCCTCCGATTCCCTTTTCGGCTGCCTGCACCAGGCCGTAGCCGGAGCCGTCGGCGGCATCCTGAACGTTCCAGCCAAAGAGGCGACTGTAGAACTGCTGCAGCTTGGCGCCATCTTTACCAGTGATTTCGAACCAGGCGACTGCTGGCTGTGCCATAGGGTTGCTCTCGCGCTCCTCTTGGGGGAGATTACGTGACCGATAGGTCACATAAGAGACTTTAGTGACTGTCGGGTCACGTGTCAACACCTTGGCCTGAGGCTGGCCGGTACACTTCTGGCGCGATGCCGGCAACTGCGCCGAAGCAGGTCTACATGATTTACATCCGCGCCACGCCCGAGCAGGTCTGGGACGCCATCGTCAAGCCCGAGTACACCGCGCAGTACTTCTTTGGCTCACGCGTTCAGACCACCGCTCAAAAAGGCGCGAAGATCCGCCACATTGCCCCGGATGGCAGCACGCTCTGGGCCGACGACGCGATTCTGGAATCTGAGCCGCCGCGGCGGCTGGTGCACACCTGGCAGGCGCTCTACGACCCGGAGCTCGCCGCCGAACCTCCCAGCCGCGTGACGTGGGAGATCGAGCCGCAACCTGGCGGGGTGACCCGAGTCACCGTGGTCCATGATGAGCTGGAGCAGTCGCCGAAGACCGCGGACCACGTCAACGGTGGCTGGATGTTCATCCTCAGCAGCATGAAAACCTTGCTCGAGACGAACGAGCCACTCGCCAATCGCAGCGCTGGAATCGATTAGCTACTCGTTTACAGGTCCATTGAGCTGACTTTTTCTGGTTTCTGCGAGAGGGTGTAAGCACCTTGGTCTGAGGTGCCGAGCGCATCAATCCTGTTGGAGTGGATAGATCTTCTCTTCAAAGAGAAGCAGAACTCACTGAAGTGCGGGTGGGCACCTGCCGATGATGGCTGTAGATGCCGAGGCGACGTGCGCCAGGGTACCTTCGCCGCGGGTTGTATGCAGGCCTTGCGGTAAGCCTGCATGTGCCATTCGCGGTTGTGCTGGCATGGCTCCATCCGGAGCTGCAGCTCGGCTACCCGCTGGTGTTGCTGCCGCTGCTCCTGGCCGGCCCGCTCGCAGCCCGTCACGTAAAGGCCAGCCGCGCCCTGGCCGCCGCCGCAATTGCGGGCTCGGTCTCCGCCGCACTGGCCGTAGTCGCCCTGGCGTGCGGCTCACAAGTCCTGGATACCTACAACTGGTCGCTGATCGCTCCTGCTTCGTTCGCGCCCGTACCCCCGTTGCCACACCTGAACTACGCGCCGGACTGGCTGCTCACGTGGGGTCAGCAGGACTTTCTCGTCGCGCAACCGGTCCTGGCGGTCGCACTTGCGGCACTGTCGCTCGTGTTCCAAAAAATTCGGTGGCCATTTGAGCGCCTGATTCCGCAATCCCTTGGCGGCCGTCTGCGAATAACCCTGATTGGGCTCACCACGCTCACCTTCCTGGTGGGTTGGGTTGGCTTCAGCGCGCTGGAGGACATGCACTTCCGCGGGCATCAGCTGCAATTGGTGGCACGCTGGCAGACAACCCTGGATAGCGTCGGCGCGGCCGTCAATGCGCACCAGACTGACCGGGCGCTGGACCTCCTGGATCAGCTCGAACAAACGGATATGTATCCCGGTGTCGCTGTGGACGACGAAGACGTGCTCGCCTTTGCGGACAAATACCGCGACATGGTCGATGCAGTCCGCGCCGCGGCGGTTGACGATAGCGCGAATCCGGCCGACCGAGATCTGGCAGTCCGCGTTGCATTGAATTCGCTGCAAACAACCATCGACAGTGATACGCGGGATCTGATGGATACCAACGATCTCGCTCACCACCAGCAGCTGTTTGTGGTGCTCTTCGCCGTAGGCATTGCCGGTGCGCTTGGACTCTGGTCCACCGGACGTACCGTTGCCACCGTTGCCGAACCAATTCATGACCTGGGCCTCCGGCTGCGCCGTGTGGCGGAGGGCGACTTCACCGGACGCGCTCCGGTGCGAGGTCCGCTCGAAATACGCGAGCTCGCGGCCGCGGTCAACCACATGACGGGCGAGCTGGAGCGACTGTCTCGCCTGGAGCGACAGAGCTTCCAGGAACAGCTCTGGCATCAAGCCTTTCACGATCCGCTCACCGGGTTGCCGAATCGTGCTTTGTTGCGCGATCGGCTGGAGCTGGCGCTGAGCCGGGCCGACCGGCACGCCCGGCCGGTGGCGGTGCTGTTGCTGGATATCGATAATTTCAAGCTCGTCAACGAAACGCTCGGTCACGAGCACGGTGATGCACTGCTACTGGCAGTTGCGCAGCGTTTGCAGCAAGGACTACGTGCCGGCGATACGGCTGCGCGTCTCGGTGGCGATGAGTTCACGCTGCTGTTGGAGGATGTCGCCGATATTGGCGAGGCCCGCGCCGCCGCGGAGCGCCTCGTTGCCACCCTCCGGCCGCCCGTCATGTTGAACGGACAGGAAGTATTCCCAACCGCCAGCATCGGCATCGCGATCAGCTCGCCGCATTGCAGTACTCCGGACGGGATTTTGCGCGAAGCGGACCTCGCGATGTACGAGGCCAAAGCTGCCGGTAAGGACCGCTACGCCATCTTCGCCCAGTCGATGCACGACCACGCGGCTGGCCGTCTGTCGCTCGAGGCGGACCTGCGCCGCGCGCTCCAGCGAGATGAGCTGCGCGTGTTTTATCAACCTATCGTTTCACTGCGCAGCCGGAAGACTGTCGAATATGAGGCGCTGGTTCGCTGGCAGCATCCGGAGCGCGGACTGGTGGCGCCCGCAAACTTCATTCCCGTAGCCGAAGAAACCGGTCTGATTGTGCAGATCGGCGAGTGGGTGCTGCGGCAGGCCTGTCAGCAGGCCGCGCAGTGGCAAGGAATCACCATCAGCGTCAACCTTTCGGCTCGGCAGTTCGAGGACACCGGCCTTCTGCAGGCGGTGCGCGGCGCGCTCGTGTCGGCCGGCCTGGAGCCGCGGCGATTGAAACTCGAGATCACCGAGAGCACCGTGATGCGCGATGCCGCGGCGGCGGAGGAAACCCTGCGCGAGCTGAAGCGACTCGGCGTGCTGCTGGCTATCGACGACTTCGGTACTGGCTACTCGTCGCTCGGCTATCTCAAGCGGTTTCCGCTGGACACCCTTAAAATCGACCGGTCCTTTGTCAGTGGCGTCGGCGAGGATGCGCGCGATACGGCCATCATTCGCAGCGTGCTGGCGCTGGCCAAAACCCTCGGGCTGACGGTGACCGCTGAAGGGGTTGAGACCTCAGCGCAGCAGGCACGACTCTTCGAGATGGACTGCGATCAAGCGCAGGGCTACCTCTTCGCGAAGCCAATGCCCGCCGAGGCGTTGGACCAACCCACAACCGTCCGCCGCGCCGCCTGACGCGGCACGGCCAGATCCACGGTCCGCCGTGGGTAACGCCACTGTGGCCAGGTCCCAGGTCCTCACGCAGTGATGTCTGCCCACAGACGTGATCTCCCACGGAGGTGGCGTGCCCACGGCGTGATGCGTCCCAACGGAGTGATGTCTCTCCACGGAGTGATGTCTCTCCACGGAGTGCTGTCTCTCCACGGAGTGATGCACCACGGAGGTGGCATCCCCACGGAGTGAGGTCGCCCCACGGAGTGAGGTCGCCCCACGGAGTGAAGTCCCCGCACGGAGTGATACACCACGGAGGTGGCGTGCCCACGGAGTGAGGTCTCCGAACGGAGTGAGTCCCTTCCCAGTGTTTCCCCTTCGCAGAACTCCTGTGGTGCACGGCCATGACCGGCACCCGAGGCCATCTGCAAGGGCGTGCCGGCGTTCAAAGCGCCGGAGTCGCTGAATGCGCGCAAGACGCTGATCTGGATGGGCGTGCTCCTGGCAACCATGTTCATGGGCCTGTCGTACCTCGCGGTGCAGCCCGGCGCGGCAGGCGCTGGCGTTTGCGCGCGCGATCGCGCCGGACGACCGCCATGTGGTGGCCGTCCACGTGACCGACGATGCCGCCAGCGCGCAGCGGCTGGCCCTTGAATAGGAAGAATGGGCGTCGAGCTGGTGATCGTGACCAACGTGCCCTATCACATGGCCAGCAAAGCCGGTACCTAGCGCTCCTCAGTCTGCGCGCCAATCTCCTGTAACTGCGCGAGCGAAAGCGCAGGACCTTTCAGCGCATCGTCTGAGGACGGCTTCAGCGCACTGAGAAACAGGTCCAGGTGGCGGTGCGCCACACGCAGATCGAGCTCGGCCGGAATCGGACCTGGCAGCGGGCGGCTCAATCGCACCAGCAGCAGTCCGATATCGCCAAAGTCGATGTCCGGACGCAGCTGCCCTGCCGCCTGGCCGGCCGCGATGATCCGCAGCACCGGTCCGGTTGCCGCATCGCGTGCGTGTTTGAACTCTTCGTCCTCGAACGAAATGTGCCCGAGCAACGCCGGCATCACCGCCGAAATGCGCAGATCCAGCGCACCATGCATGTAGCGACCGAGCGCACGCCAGGCATCAGCCTCTTCGGACTCAGCCTGCGCCGCCACCGCCCCAGCCTGCGCCAGCACGTCGAGCGCCACCGCGCGCTGGAGTGACTCGCGATCCGGAAAGCGACGATACAGCGTGGCGATGCCGACCTCAGCACGGCGAGCGACCTCGTCCAATGGCGCGTCGGGGCCGAGCTCCACGAACACGTCGCGTGCGGCGGCAAGTACCTGCTGCCGATTGCGAACGGCATCCGCGCGCAGCTGGCGCCCGTTCACCGGCGTTGAAGTGGAGGAAACTATTCCATTTACGGTAGCCATGTGCTAGGTTCCTCAGTATATGGAGAAAAGTCATCCACTTACCAGGACCAAACCGTTCCGTTTCGGCGTCGTTGCCGCGAGTGCGCGCACGGGCGACGAGTGGCTCGCCAAGGCTCGCCGCGTCGAGCAGCTCGGGTATACGACGCTGGTCGTCCCCGACAACCTGCGCTACACGCTGGCGCCGCTGCCCGCGCTGGCTGTTGCCGCGGCAGCAACGACCTCGCTTCGGCTCGGCACGTACGTGCTCGCCAACGATCTGCGCCACCCGGTCATGCTGGCCAAGGACGTGGCCACCCTGGATTTGCTCTCGGGCGGTCGGGTTGAACTGGGCATTGGCGCGGGGCGTCCGGACTCCGGCGATGAAAATCGCATGCTGGGCCTTTCGTTCGACTCCGGCGCGGTTCGCGTCGCACGTCTCGGCGAATCGCTGGCCGTGCTGAAAGCGCTGCTGCATGGCCAACCCGCCAGCGCCGGAGAGAAGTACTACCCGAACGCGAATACGGCCGAGGTGTCGCCCGCGCCGGTGCAGCAGCCGCGTATTCCGATCCTCGTAGCCGGGGCCGGACGCCAGATGCTTAGCCTGGCAGCGCGCGAGGCGGACATTGTTGCCTTCGGGCTTCCGCCCGATGCTACCGAGTCCGTGGTTTCCGAACGGATCGCCTGGATACGAGAGGCGGCCGGCGATCGCTTTTCCGAAATTGAGCTGAACATCAATCTCATGGCGGTCGGCGACAGGGTGCCGTACCAGCTTGCGCAACGCATGCACCTCACCGCGCAGGACCTTGCGCAGCGAGGTTCGGTCGCGGCCGTCGTGGGCACGACCGAGCAGATGTGTGAGCAGCTGCTCGAGCGCCGCGAACGTCTTGGATTCTCCTACATTCTCGTTTCGGATGAGCTCATGGACGCGTTCGCTCCGGTGGTCGAGCGACTCCGAGGGGTTTAACAACGCCATGGCCATCCTTAGCGTTCCAAAGGCAGCAGCCATCGGCAGTCACACGGCGGATCGGCGCTGGCTCGGTCTTGCCGTGATCGCCACGGCTCAACTAATGATCGCGCTTGATGCAACGGTGGTGAACATTGCGCTGCCGTCCGCCCAGGCGGCGCTCGGTTTTGGCGATGCCGACCGGCAGTGGATCGTGAGCGCGTATACGCTGGCGCTGGGTGGTCTCCTGCTGGTTGGCGGCCGTGTGGCCGACTCGGTACGCATCGGGCGCCAACGAGCGCTGATGATTGGCCTGATGGGTTTTGCCGCGGCTTCGGCATTGAGCGGAGCCGCGGTGAATCTTGGCATGCTGGTGGCTGCTCGAGCGCTGCAGGGCGTTTTCGCGGCGGTGCTTGCCCCGACCGCGCTGTCCACGCTGGCGGTGATGTTCACGGCCCCGCACGAGCGCGCGCGAGCCTTCGGGATCTACGGCGCGATCGCGGCCAGTGGTGGCGCGCTCGGCTTGCTGCTGGGCGGCATGCTCACGCAGTACCTCGATTGGCGGTGGTGTCTGTACATCAACGTGCCGATCGCAGTCGTTGCCGCGCTCGGCGCCCGCGCGCTCCTCCCTGATGTGCGCCCGGCCCGGGCGGAGTCCCGCAACGCGCCATTCGATGGGCTCGGCCTGGTGCTCGGCAGTGGCGGCCTCGTGGCCATCGTCTTTGGCTGCGGGCAAGCGGCCACGCTTGGCTGGAACGCGCCGCTGGTGTTGGCGCTGCTCGGTCTCGGCGTCTTGGCGCTGGTGCTGTTCGTTCGACACGAAGCACGCGCCAAGTCGCCGCTGCTACCGCTGCATGTCGTGCTCGATCGCGACCGTGGTGCCGCCTACCTGTCGGCGATGCTGGCGGTGGCGGGCATGTTTGGCGCGTTCTTGTTTCTCACCTACGTCCTCCAGGTGGTCATGCGGTTTTCGCCATTCCAGGCGGGCCTCGCGTTCCTGCCGATGACTATCTCGAGCTTCGTGGCGGGAACCATCGTTGCGCCGCGGCTCCTGCCATGCGTATCAGCGCGCGTGTTGATGGCGCCCGGCTTTGTGTTGGCGGCGCTCGGCATGAGCGTGCTCACCCAGCTCCACGCGGGCAGCGACTATGTCAGCGGCATTCTGCCGGCTGAAGTCCTGCTCGGCCTCGGCGTCGCCAGCATCATGATGCCGGCGTCGAGCCTGGCAACGAGTCGTGTCGAGCCGCACGTAGCGGGGATCGCGTCGGCGGCGTTGAATTCCGCGCAACAGATTGGCGCATCACTCGGCACCACCGTTCTGAACACGCTAGCAGCCTCCGCAACCGCGGCGTATCTGATTGCCAACACCAGCGCTGTGCACGCCGATGCGCTCGTACACGGCTACGCAACGGCCGCCCTCTGGGCCGCGGCATTGCTGCTAGCCGGTGCCGCGATCGCATTCCTCCTCCCCCACCGGAGGCTCGAACCCCGATGATCTACGTCGCGTTTCGCCGAGCGATGAAAAGCCCGTCGAGGTCAGTAGGCTGTGGCACAACACCGTGCGCCACACTGGAAGTGACTGCCAACCCACGGAGTGACATCACCACGGTAGTGGACATCACCACGGAGTGCCGTCAGCACAGAGTGCCATCCCAAGATAGTGGACATCACCACGGGAGTGACATCACCACGGAGTGCCATCCCACGGTAGTGGACATCACCACAGAGTGCCATCACCACAGAGTGCCATCACCACAGAGTGACTGCCAGCCACAGAGTGACACCACCCACGGAGCGACTGCCAACCCACGGAGTGACATCACCACGGTAGTGGACATCACCACGGAGTGCCACCACCACGGAGTGCCATCCCACGGTAGTGGACATCACCACAGAGTGCCATCACCACAGAGTGCCATCACCACGGAGTGACATCACCACGGAGTGACTGCCAACCACGGAGTGACTTCCACCCGCGGAGTGGAACAGTGGCTATCGCGTGCGGGCGACCGCGGGCGGAGGTATCTCTGGGGTGGCGAGCTCAATCGGCGGCTCGGCGATTTTTACTCGGGTGTAGTGTTTGCGTCGAGCATAATAGCCCTGGCCTGGCGGCAGCCCTTGGGTTGCCTCGGCGTGCGGCACGTGGATGCCGATTACTTGCATGTCGTCGTAGTCGCTGCCACCCACGAGGAAGCCGGTCTGAGCCTGCTTCAGGGTCATACCAATGCCGTCGTAGCTGGAGGCAAACGCGCTCGAGGTTCCGGCAAGCAGGATGTGCGCCGCGGGCTGCCGCGCCCGGGCGAGCGCGTTCAACCGCTCGAGCACCTCATCGTCTAGAACGACTTGCTTGAGCCCCTCCAGGTCGTCAATTGCCAGGACGTTGGTCACTCCAGCGGACGCGGCAATCTCGTCCAGTGCCGCTGCCAGGTCGGCAGTGTTGGCGATGCGCACTCCAGGGAGCATGGAACCGCCGGTGCTGAAGTCCGCCAGGTACACGCGCAAGCGGTCCGGCGGAAGCACCAGCTGGAGCGAGCGTACCCACGTGCGCAGCAGCGTGCTCTTGCCACCTCGCGGCGGACCAACGATGAGAAAGTGCGGCCCGTCGCGCAGGTCCACCCGGAACGGCTCCAGGTCGTCGACCGAAATGCCAACA
>JAFAZN010000147.1 GCA_019239775.1 Chloroflexota bacterium | reverse complement strand
TTCGCCATCGGCCGGATCGACACCCTCGACATTGCCGAACGAGTGATCGCGGACGGCATCGCCGATATGGTGGGCATGACGCGGGCGCACATCGCCGATCCCCAGATCGTGCGCAAAGCGCGCGAGGATCGCACACGTGAAATTCGGCCATGCGTCGCGTGCAACCAGGGCTGTATCGGCATGGTGGAGCAGAACCTACCGATTACCTGCCTGATCAATCCAGAGGTCGGTCGCGAAGCCGAATGGGGAAGTTCCTCATGGAAACGCCTGGCCACGCCACTGCGAGTGTTGGTCATCGGCGGCGGGCCTGCTGGCCTGTCTGCCGCCCGGACTGCCGCACTCAGCGGGCACACAGTCGAGCTGTGGGAGCAATCCTCCGAGCTCGGCGGCCAATTGCGCGTCGCGGCAAGCTTGCGCAACCGCGAACGCATGGGCCTGGCCATCACCTACCTCATCGACGAGCTGTCCCGTCTCGGCGTGACCGTGCGTTGCCACACCCCAGCGACCGTCGGCTCCGTGCGCGAGAACGTTTTCGACCACGTGATCCTGGCCACGGGCAGTCGGCCGGAACCCGCGCCCATCGACGGGCTGCCTGAGATCGTTACCCTCCTCGATGCTGCGCAACATCCCCAACGGTTGGGCACGCATGTCGTGATAAGGGACCTCGACGGCGGCTGGCCGGCTGCGTCGTTGGCCGAGCACCTTGCCGCATTAGGCAAGCGCGTATGCATCGTGACACCGCTCGGCGGCGTGGCCACGGGCATTACGCTCTACAGCCGACTCGCCCTCGTGAAGAGGTTTGGCGACCTCGGAGTGGCCGTACGCCCGCTGCGCCGCATCGTCCGCGCCGCAGCCTCGAGCCTCGTGCTGGCCGACGTCATCACCGGCGCCGAAGAAGTCCTGGAGGGTGTCACCGACGTGGTCAGCGCAGGTGAGATGTCTTCGGACTCCAGGCTCGCCGACGCGCTTCGGTCGCACGGCTTGAGCGCAGAAGTCGTGGGCGACGCATTCGCACCTCGCTCCGCGCTGGACGCGATCTTCGAGGGCTACCGCGCCGGCCGACGCGTGATACCGTCGCCACAATGATCGAGCCATACAGCGTCGCCGCCATTCAGACTCGCATTCGCCACGTCCGCAAAGGCGCCAACCAGCAGAAAACGATCAAGGAGAACCTTTTCCGCTCGATCGCAATCATCGACTACGCGGCAGTGCGCTTCGGCGCTGCCAAACTGGTGGTCCTGCCCGAGTTCTGGCTGACAGGCGCCGACCATGGGCGGTCCGTGCAGGATTGGACGGAGGTTGCCCCACAAGTCCCCGGTTGGGAAACCGACGCGCTCAGCGAAGTCTGCCAGGAGCAGAAGTTTTACCTCGCAGCGGCCACGATGGAGTACGACCCCACCTGGCCGGACCGCTGGTTCAATTGCGCGTTCATCATCGGACCGAACGGCGACATTATTCTCAAGTACCGCAAACACAATTGCGGCAATCTCTCCGGAGTCCTGAATAACACCACCCCCGGTGACATGTACGACGCGTACGTCGACCGTTACGGCGAGGAATCACTCTTTCCGGTCGTGGATACGCCGATTGGTCGCCTGGCGTGCATGGTCTGCTTCGACATCAACTTCGGCGAAACCGCGCGCATGCTCGCAATGCGGGGCGCCGAGATCATCTGTCATCCGACCGGCGAGCCGCATGGACCCCATCGTCCGAGCTGGGAAATGGCCCGTCGCACGCGCGCGTTCGAAAATGGTGTGTACCTGATCTCCGCGAACCACGGTGAGTATCTGGCTCCGGTGGACGACGACCACTTCATGGACTCACCTGACTGGATGTTTCAGGAACGCCGCCGGGTTGAGACCGCACCGCCCTTTCGCACCGCCGGTGGCTCCGAAATTGTGGACTTCCGTGGCCACGTCATCGGTCGAGCCGAAGGACCGGGCGAAGCCGCCATCACCGCGGAGGTCAATATCAACGCACTGCGCCGCGGCCGTGTTCAGCACGTCACACCATCGCGCGCCAACGCGTTTGCCGCGGAGTATGAGCAGGCCAAGGCGTGTCCGCTGAACGTGTTCCTGAAGAAGCCAATGCAGGACCGACGCGAGGGCCCGCAAACAATGCGCGCGACTATCAAGAACTTCGTCGAACGCAGCATTTTCAAGACACCTGACGACTCGCTCGAACCATATACGTTGTCCGTTCTGCAAACGGACGTCCAATCGCTGGACCTGGCGCAAGAGGCTGTCGTACATCATGGTGCGCGACTCATTGTCCTTCCTGCAGACTTGACGAGACTTGCGTCCTCGGTTCCCGACACATTCACGGAGTTCGCCGCGCAACACCGCGTCTACCTCGCAGGTGCGACCGCCAACACCGCGTTTATCGTGGACGACTCCGGCGATGTAGTCCTCGAATACCGGAGGGATGACGGCACGTTCCCGGTCGTGGAAACGCCGTACGGCAAACTCGCCGTCGTCGTTGCCGACGACGTAAACGTGCTGGAGCTTTCGCGCATCCTGGCCTTGAAGGGCGCCGAAATCGTCCTCCATCCCACGCACGAGCCGTATTCGGCCGAGACCGAGAGCGTCGAGCAAGCGCGACGCACCCGCGCCTATGAAAACATGGTGTACTGGGCCTCCGCTAACATCGCTTCGCGCGGCTGGTCGGAGGTCGTCAATTTAGACGGCAAAATCCTGGCCGTGGCCGATGGTCCGGGCGAAGCCGTGCTCAGCGCCGCCATCGATTTGCAGTACTTGCGCTGGCACAAGACGCGGCCGTACTTCAATTTTCTCATGCACTTGCGCACGGACCTGTACGCGCCGAGTTATCGGCGTTTTGGCCAGGTCGAGTCGACCACGTCCGAACTGGTCCAGGTCTGAGTGCGCGTTGCGCTGGTCACCGGAGGTTCTGGCGGGATCGGCGCCGGTATTGTGGAGCGCCTCGCACTTGACGGTTTCGCCGTCGCGTTCACCGCGCATTCGGATGCCCATGCCGCCTCGCTCTTGCGCGAGCGCGTCCGAGCCAATGGCGGCGCAGCCGAATGCTTTCCCGCCGACGTTTCACGTGAAGACGACGTTGGCCGCCTGTTTGAGGAGGTCCACTCCAACCTCGGCCCACTCGACGTGATCGTCTCTAACGCTGGCGTCTGGCCGCGTGCCCGCGTTTGCGATATGTCCACCGACGACTGGGATCACGTCATTGCCACGAACTTGCGGAGCACGTTTCTCGTCTGCCGCGCTGCTGCACGGGATTTCCGCGCACGCCGCTACGCTGGCCGTATCGTCACCGTTTCTAGCGGCGCCGCCTCGCGCGGTGCTGTCGACGGAGCACACTATGCCGCCAGCAAGGCCGCCATCGTGGCGTTCACGAAGTCTCTTGCGTTGGAGCTTGCACCAGATCGCATCCTGGTGAACTGTGTTGCGCCGGGCACCGTCGATACGCCGATGCCGCGGCTGGGCATGACTGAAGCTGAGCTCGCCGAACGTGCTCGAAGCTTCATTCCATTGGGTCGAATCGGTACCCCAGACGACGTTGCCGAAGTGGTTGCCTTCCTCTTGAACGAGCGACTGACGTGGATGACGGGCCAAACCATCTGGCTGAACGGTGGAGATCTGATGCCATGACCCGAGAGCCCACGCGATCGCACGGCACGGCTTGTGCGTCAGTCGGGGCATGCCTGAAGTAGGTCTCGGTGCCGCACTGGAGCGCTTCGAGCTGCAGATGCAGGGTGAGGACTATTGCGTCGTCGACATCGTGGACGGTCAGCAGGCGAGCATCGTCCTGAACGCGCTGCCTGAGTTCCCACTTGAAGTCAAGCCCGAACGAGCTCGCCAGTTCGTCGCCGCCTGGCGTGAGCGGAACAGGATCCAGGGTCACCCGTTCGAGGTGCACAAGGAGCAGCGCGAAGTCTAACCAGGTCTCCTAGACCATTACGGTCGAGCGATCACGGACCTGGCGGCGTCCAGGATTTGCTGGTAGCCGGTGCAGCGGCAGAGATTGCCGGAGATTGCCTCGAGTAGCTCCTGCTCGCTTGGCGACGCGTTGTGCTGCAGAAGACCCGTCAAGGTAATGAGCATGCCTGGAGTGCAGTAGCCGCACTGCAAGGCGTGAAACTGGCAGAACGCTTCCTGGAGGGGGCTGAGGCCGCCGGCAGTCTCCAGGCCCTCCACGGTCGTGATCGCGCTGCCATCCGCCTGCGCGGCGAGAAGCAGGCACGAGCGAACCACCTCGCCGTCCAGGATGACATTGCAGCATCCGCAAACCCCGTGCTCGCATCCGACGTGGGTGCCGTGAAGGTGCAAGTCCTCACGTAAGCAATCGAGCAGACTACGCCGCGGCTCGACCGCAGTGGTCATCGGCACGCCGTTCACGATCAATGTGATGGCGCGCAGGCCCGGGACGGTCACTGCGTTGTAGGTTAAGGAGCACATGGCGTCGGCGCAAACTGAACGCAAATTCACCTACATCGGCCAACCCATGCCCGTGATCGAGGACCGCCGCTTCGTCCGCGGACGCGGCCGCTACATCAACGACCTCGAGCTGCCAGGCATGTTGCACGTCGCGATCGTGCCGGCGCCGGTGGCGCATGCGCGTCTGACGTCCGTCGATGTGTCCGGTGCGCTGAAGCGTCCGGGCGTGGTGACTGCGTTTGCCGGTGCCGAGATTCAGCGCTGGATGAAGCCGATACCGCAGGAGTTCATCAACCTGCCGGATGTGCACTGGTACCCGCTGGTCATCGACAAGATTCGAGTCGCGGGTGAGTGGATCGCGGCCGTCGTGGGTACCAGTCGCGCAGCCGCGGAGGATGCCGCGGAAGCCGTGGACTTTCAATACGAAGAGTTACCGCCGGTCGTAGATCCGGAGGAAGCGCTGCGACCCGGTGCTGCAGTTTTACACGAGAGCATGGGCTCCAACCTCGCCGCGCACGAGAGCCAGACCTTCGGTGACGTCGCCGGGGCCTTCGCGCGTGCGGATCACGTGTTCGAATACCGTTACCGATGGCACCGTCACTCTGGAGTCCCGCTCGAAACATTTGGGTGCGTGGCAGCTCCGCGACCGGATGGCTCGCTGGACATCTGGGCCTCGCAGCAGAACCCTGGAATCCAGCAGGAAATGATGAACAATCTCGACCTGCCGTCAGCGCGCGTCCACATGGACATCGATATCGGTGGATCGTACGGCTCCAAGCGTGGCAAAAAACAGATGTACATCGCCGCCGTCGCCGCGCTGATGACAGAACACCCTGTCAAGTTCATGGAGGATCGTGTCGAGAATCTCGTCTCGGGCGACAATCACGGATCCGACCGCGTCTACTACACGCGCGTTGCGGTCAGCAATGACGGCATCCTGCAAGCTCTTGATATCTACGCCATCGAAGACGTAGGCGCCTACGGCGGTCGAGCCGGCATTCGCAAACCGATCACCGCGTTGAACGGACCGTACCGCATTCCGAACATCCGCTACGGCGGTGATCTCGTTTTCACCTGCAAGACGAACCAGGTCCCGTTTCGAGGCAACGGTCAGGCACCCCACAACTTCATGCTCGAGCGCACGATGGATTTGCTGGCTCGAGATCTTGGGATCGATCGTATCGAGCTCCGGTTGAAGAACTACATCCGCAAGGACGAGTTCCCGTACGCGACTCCGAGCGGCAGCGTCTACGACTCTGGTGACTACGAAACCGCCATGAACCGGCTGCTCGAAGAATCAAACCTCGCGGAGCTGCGCGACGAACAGGCCAAGGCACGCGCCCAGGGTCGTCTGGTTGGCATTGGCATCGCTGGATGCCTGGAGCCAAGCGGAACACCAACTGGTGGACCGGAAGGCGCGCGCATCGAGATTGATCAACGCGGTCGCGTGGTGGCGACGATCGGCTTTCAGTCGGCTGGGCAGAGCCATGAGACCATGGTCACGCAGATTGTTTGCGACGAGTTGGGAGTCGATCCATCGAACGTCCTGGTCGAGCGACAGAGTGGCATGGGCGGCATCGTGGGGGGCGCGACCACCGGCTCCCGAATGACGTTGATGCTCGGCGGTGCGCTTCACCAGACGGCCGCCAAGGTCCGCGCAAAATTACGCCGGCTGGCGGCGCATGCGTTTGAAGTTGACGAATCGGACATCGTTGTTGACGGCAGTCGTTACAGCGTCGCCGGCGACCCGGCCAGGTCCAAGGGGTTGAAAGAGCTCGCAGCACTGGCGTACCCGCGCCGCGAGGCCGGACAGGCTCTGCCCTATGGCATGGAGCCCGGACTAGTGGAGCACAGCGTATACGGCGGCCCGAAAATGGACGCCGGCGAGCGCTTCTTTCCAAGCTACGCGTTCGACTTCCACCTGGTCATGGTGGAGATCGACCCTGCAACCTACGCGCTTCAGTTTCGCCGCTACGTGGTGGTTCATGACTGTGGCACCATCATCAATCCGCTCGTGGTGGAGGGCTTCGTCTTCGGTGGCATTGGACATGGCGTCGGCGGCGCACTCTATGAACATTTCGCGTACGACGAGAACGGCATGCTGGTGACAGCCAGTTTTATGGACTATTTGATTCCGACTGCGTCAGAGGTTCCACACGTAGAATTGCACACGATGGAGACTCCGTCACCCGTGCATCCGTTCGGCGCCAAGGGGACGGCTGAAGGGTCGTACATGACGGCCCCGGCGGCCATCGCGAGCGCGGTTGAGGACGCCCTTGCTCCGTTCAATGCGAGGATCGTCGAGGTGCCGATTACACCGGTGATGCTGCACCAACTGATCACGTTAGCATGAACCAGATTCGAACCGTCGCCTGCTTTCAAGTATCCGGGCCTGCCGCCGTCGAAGCGAATGAAGAACGCCAGCTCCAGATGCTCGACATCTACCCGGAGTTCGCGCGGCGCGGGCCTGGCCAAGGTGAGGACCGCGTCACCGGCACGTATGTGGAGATCACCACCAACGATGCCGCGAGCGGCTTATTCGGACCGATTTTCGACGAGACCGCGCCGATCATCCAGGCCAAACTCGCCGGGCGGCTAATCGGACAGGATCCGCTCGCATTTGAGTTCCTCTGGGATGTGCTGTACCGCGGTGATCGCCACGCACGCGCCGGCTACGAAATGATGGCAATTTCAGCAGTGGACTGCGCGCTGTGGGACCTGCGCGGCAAAATCCTAGGCCTGCCGGTCTATCGTCTGTTGGGTGGACCGACGCGGCAGCGTGTCGATTGCTATGCGAGCATGCTCGGGCACTCGCTCGATCCAGGCCTGGTTCGCGCGCGGGCAAGAGCCATGGTCGATCAGGGTTACAAGGCCCAGAAATGGTTCTTCCGCTATGGTCCATCAGACGGGCTCGAAGGCATGGACCGGAATATCGAGCTGGTCAAGACCGTGCGCGAAGCGGTTGGTCCGCACATCGAGATCATGTTCGACTGTTTCATGGGCGGCGACGCCTCCTACATCACGCGCCTGTGTCAGCGGATTGAGGAGTATCGTCCGCGCTGGGTTGAGGAACCGGTCCCGCCGGACCGCATTTATGATTTCGCTGCGATCAAGCGCGCTACACGCGTGCCGATCGCGTCCGGCGAGCACGAATACACACGCTGGGGGTTCCTCAAGCTCCTGCAGATCGACGCGTTGGATGTGCTCCAGGCCGACCCAGACTGGTGCGGCGGTATCACCGAGCTGGTCAAGATTTGCACGCTTGCGTCGGCGTATGGGCGACACGTCTTTCCGCACGGGCACTCGCTTTTCCCCGCGCTGCAGGTGGTGGCGTCGCAATCGCCAGCGGTGTGTCCGATGGTCGAGTTCCTGCTCCGGCCGCAGGCGTCGAAACAAGCGTTGCACGCGAATACGGCGTGGCCTGAGAACGGTTCCTTGTCACTGCCAACGCGCCCTGGATTGGGCGTCGAGCTGGATCCAGCGAAAATCGATTCCCGCCGCGACCTCTGAAGCGCGAACCGTGGCTAGGTGGCAACGTCGGCGGCGAAGCCGTCGATGGCTTGTGCGGATTCGAGCACGCCTATCTCCAGCGAGTGCCTGCGCTGCTCGCCTGG
>JAFAZN010000494.1 GCA_019239775.1 Chloroflexota bacterium | reverse complement strand
CGATGCCAAGCACGCCCGCTTCCGCCTCTGTAGCGGTCCAGGCAAGAGGTTCAGTTCGCGGAAGCCTGGCGAACTCGGTATCGCCGGCTTCGTGCGCGCGTACAATGGCGGCGTCGCGGGCGCGACGGCGCTCGGCCTCCAGTTCCTGGTCGAAACCCTCTCGGTCGACGTCCAGGCCTGCCTCACGCACGATCTCTTCCGTCAGCTCGACTGGGAAGCCGTACGTCTGGTACAGGTCGAATGCGTCCCGACCCGAGACACGTTTTTCACCACGGCTCTGCGTCTCGGCGATGACGCGCTCGACCTGGGCGGTTCCGGACTGGAGCGTGCGGCTAAAAAGCTCTTCCTCAGTGGACAGGACGTGCTTGATACGCGTCGCCTCGGTCTGCAGGTCCGGGTAATGCGCGCGCATGCGCTCGACGACCGCCTCAACCATCTCGGGCAGGAACGGACGATCGATGCCGAGGCGGCGGCCGTACCGAATCGCGCGGCGCACGATACGGCGCAGCACGTAGTCACGTCCACCGGTGCCTGGAATGACGCCGTCCAGCACCAGGAACGTCATCCCGCGGACGTGATCTGCGAGCACGCGCAGGGCGTAGTCGGTGTCCCAGTCTTTGCCGTAACTCACCCCGGCGATGCGCTCCGCGGCGCGGAGGATCGGCTGGAACAGGTCCGTGTCGTAGGTACTTTCGAGGCCACGGACGACGGCGGTGACGCGTTCCATGCCCATGCCGGTGTCGACGTTCGGCTGCGGCAGCGGCGTGCGCACCCCTTGCTCGTCTTGGTTGTATTGCATGAAGACGAGGTTCCAGAACTCTAGCCGCCCGCAATCACACCCTTCTGGATCATGCGGAAACCCACAGGCGAAACCCGGTTGGGCGTAATACAGCTCACTGTTGGGGCCGCACGGTCCGGAGGCTCCCGGCGGGCCCCACCAGTTGTCTTCGTCGCCAAAGCGTTTGATGCGCTCCTGCGGAATCCCCGCATCGAGCCAGATCTGATTCGCTTCGTCGTCGGTTTCGTGGATAGTGATCCAGAGTCGCTCCTGGTCGAGGCCAAGCTGTTGGATCGAAAACTCCAGCGCCCACGGGATCACTTCTTTCTTGAAGTAGTTCCCGACTGAGAAGTTGCCGAGCATCTCGAAGAACGTGTGGTGGCTGCGATCGCCGACCTCTTCGATGTCCGAGGTGCGAAAGCACTTCTGGACCGACACGTAGCGCAAAAACGGCGATCGCTGAGTGCCAAGGAAGTAGGGCACGAACTGCTGCATGCCAGCCGTGGTGAGTAGCACGGTTGGATCATTGTTCGGGATCAGGCTGGACGACGGCTGGAGATGGCTGTCGCGGTCCTGCCAGAACTTGATGAACGCGGCGCGAATTTCGTCGCTCGAACGCGGTGGCATGCGGGTTTCCCGGAAGGATGCTAGCGCGAACCGCTGAGAGCGCTCCCGCGAGGTGACTCCCGTGAGAAACCACTCCGTAGGGCATGTTCCCTCGGGAGAAATCATTCCCGTGGAACGGCACCACGCCGTGTGTCAGGCGAAAAGAGGCAGTTGGCGCTCGCGGGCGACGGCGCTGGTCCAGCGCAGGGTTGAGCGGCGATGGTGCGTGGTTTTGATCTGCACGTGACCGAGTCCGCTACGGCGGAGGATGCGGTTCACCGTCTGCAGTGCATGCTTGGGCGAATTGTTGTGCTCGCTCAAGTGGGCAAGCCAGACCGCGCTCGGCGGTCGGTCGCGGCAGGCGGCGATGGCTTCACCTGCGGCGGCGTTGGACAGGTGCCCGTACGTGCCGGAGACGCGCTGTTTGAGGAAGTACGGATACGTGCCGGTGTGTAGCAGGTGCGGATCGTAGTTGGCCTCAACGATGAGCAGGTCAACATCTCTGAAGTGCTTGGCGACGTTCGACGGTACCCAGCCGAGGTCAGTGGCGATGGCGGCGCGACCGCTGCCAGACTCGAAGCGGAAGCCAAGCGGTTCGCGGCAGTCGTGCGGGACGGCGAACGGGCGCAGGTCCATCTGTCCGACCACGTAGGTCTTGCCCGACTCCAGGGGCTTTCCCAGAGCAATATCCTCGAGCGCCAGCGCACCGAGTGTTCCGCGTGACGCGTAGATGGGCACTCGGTGAGTTTGAGAGAGGTAGCGCGCCGAGCGGCTGTGGTCGCCGTGGGCGTGGGTGAGCACGATGCCGCTGAGGTCGTCGAAGGACAGGCCAGCGCCGTCGAGCAGGTCGCGGATCTGGGAGTACGGACGGCCGCACTCGACCAGCAGCGACGTGCCCTCGCTCTCCACGAGGTAGCAGTTGCCATCGCTACCGGACGCGAACGACCAGACCTGCACGCGTTCTACCGGGATCTTACTCCGTAGAACGCGTGTCCGGTAGTCCCCTAGTGGTCGAAGTAGTCCCGCAGTTTGCGCGAACGGGTCGGATGGCGCAGTTTTCTCAATGCTTTCGCCTCGATCTGGCGGATGCGCTCGCGAGTGACGCCGAACTCTTTGCCTACCTCTTCGAGGGTGCGCTGACGGCCATCCTCCAGGCCGAAACGCAGCTGAAGAACGCGTCGTTCGCGGCCGGTGAGTGAGTCGAGGACGTCGTCCATTTGCTCCTTGAGCATCTGGCGTGTGGCCACATCAGCCGGCGACAGCGAGGCCTCGTCTGGCACGAAATCGCCTAGATGCGAATCGTCTTCGGAACCCACCGGAATCTCGAGCGAGACAGGCTCCTGCGCGGCCTTCTTGATCTCGCGCACTCGGTCGGCGGCAAGGTCCAGCTCCGCGGCTAGCTCTTCGTCGGCTGGCTCGCGGCCGATGTCCTGTTCGAGACGTCGCGAGATGCGCGAGAGCTTGTTGATCGTCTCGACCATGTGCACCGGAATGCGGATCGTGCGCGCCTGGTCGGCAATCGCGCGGGTAATTGCCTGCCGAATCCACCACGTGGCGTACGTGCTGAACTTGAAGCCCTTGCGGAACTCGAACTTCTCGACCGCGCGCATCAGGCCGATATTGCCCTCTTGAATGAGGTCCAGCAGCGACATGCCGCGGCCGACATACTTCTTGGCCACGGACACCACCAGGCGCAGATTAGCCTCGATCAGATCGCGCCGCGCGCGGTTGGCCTCGTAGTCGACCTGAGCGAGTTCGTCCTCGAGCGTTTCGACGTCGGCCGCGGCGAGGAAGTCCGTCTCGAAGGCCGCAATCTCGGGGAGCAGACCATCGGTGTGGTGATCCGCGCACCAGTCGCAGACCTCCAGCCGAAGGATTTGCGTCAGGATGGATGCCTCGACCAGAGCGCGTTCGGTTTCATCCAGGGGTGCGCCAACCAGAGCAGCCACTGCACGGACGTGCTCGGAGTCCATATCGGCCAGTTTTGCCGAGCGACCGATCGCATCATGCCCGTCGCCGCCGGGTGCGTCGACCCGCGCGTCGGCAAACGCGAAGCGAAACACGTTGCGCAAGCGTCGGTAGAGCTCGCAGTACATGGCCCGCACGGTGGCCGGACCGTCAGCCTCTACGTGGGCCCGGATCACGTCCTGGAGGTAGTTGCCAGCTTCCATCGCGCGCGCGAGACGTTTTTCACCCTCCCACGTGAGCAGATGGACGGTGCCAATCTCACGCAGGTACATGCGGACGTGATCTTCATAGCCATCGCCGGTATCCGCGCGTGTGGGAACAACCGTGGGTGGCTCGAGCTCCTCGGCCACCTCGATTTCTGCGAGCGCCGCCGGTTGTGGTCCCGTCAGCCAGGCGGTATTGAGCGTTATTGGTTCAATCTCGACCGATGCGACCGGGATGCTGTCCTGATCACCGGCCAGTTCGTTCTGGGTATCCGCCGTCACCTGCTGCCTGCACTTTCCCGCTCTCCACTGAGCCGCTGGTCAACTTCGTTAATGGCGCGCGACAGATCGCTGAGGCGTTGCGCCCACGCTTCTCCTCCGGGCGCGCGTACCAACGGCTGGACTTCGCCATGTTCGCGAAGCAGTAACTTCCTCTTGATCTGCAGACGAGTCCTTTCGAGTTCCTTCTCGAGTTCTCTGGGAGATAAACGTTCGGCGTCGGCGAGTTTGCGGGCAGCCTGCCGGGCGAACGGTTCGAGCTCGGACGGAAGAGATCCGCCGAGGCTTTGGAATACGGCACGACTTTCCGGCCGAATGAATTCCACCTCAGTCGGCGAGGGGGTCGGCATCGAGAGCTGGCGCATGCGCATCAGCAGCGACAGCAGATGGTCGTCATGGGGATCGCCGCGCACTTCCACGGTTGGCGGTGGCGTTGTCGGCTTCGTTCGCTGTGCGGGGTTGCGGCGCAGCAGGCCGCGAATACTTTCGGGGCGCGTCGATAGCAGCGAGGCCACCTGGTTGATGAAGTGGTCCTGTTCGATCGGATCGGCGATCCCCGCCAGCACGTGAAGCATTTCTTCCGCGGCGGCACGTTTCCCTTGCGGTGTGCTCAGGTCGTGCCGACTCCCCAGCCGCTGCAGCACGAAGTCTATAACTGGGACGGCGTCACGAACCAGAGCAGGCCACGCGGTTGCATCTGACCGGATGAGCTCATCGGGGTCCTTCGCATTTGGCAGAGCCAGCACTTTGAGTTGGACCCAGCGCCCCGGGGCAGATGACCGCTCGGCACCTCTTGGACCAACAACTGGCTTGTTACCTACTCGGAGAGACTCGTCAGCTTGTTGCAGCGCGCGCCAGGTGGCTGCCTGACCGGCAGCATCCGCATCCAGCGCCAGCACGATCTGGTCGACGTGGCGACGGAGCTGGCGCAGATGCCGATCGGTCACGGCCGTGCCGAGCGTCGCGACGACGTTGCGGTAGCCGTGCTGATGCGCCATGGCCGCATCCATATAGCCCTCGACGATGACGACCTGGTGCTCCTGCGCCATCGGCTTGCGCGCCAGGTCAAAAGCAAACAATGTTTCCTGCTTGTGGAACAGCAACGTGTCGCGCGAGTTCAGATATTTCGGAGTGACGCCATCTTCCATGGCTCGACCGCCGAAGGCGATCGTCCGACCGCCCGAGTCGCGAATTGGAAACAGGACCCGGTCGCGGAAGAAGTCATACGGCCGACCTTCGTCCTCCGTCACGCTGATCACGCCCGCGGCCTGCAGATCTTGTTCGGAAAATCCGTCTTTCTCCAGGTAGTGGAGAAGCCCATTACCAGTGGGCGCGTAACCGAGGCCGAACTGCTGAATCGTCTCGTCAGACACACCGCGGTTATGCAGGTACTCGCGCGCATGAAGGCCGGAGGAGCCATGCAGCGTGCCGCTGTAGAAGGTTTGCGCGCGTTCGAGAATCGAGTGCAGGCGGCGCGCGTGGTCGTCCTCGGACGGATCGTGGCGTTCTGGCAACGCCACGCCGGTCTGCGCCGCAAGCATGCGCAGAGCCTCCGAAAACTCGAGGTGCTCGCGCTCCATTATCCAATCGAACGCGGTGCCCCACTTACCGCAGCCATAGCAGCGCCACGATTGGCTCTGCGGACTCACGTAGAACGACGGCGTCTTTTCGGTGTGGAACGGACACAGTCCGCTGTAGCTCGAACCGACGCGTTTCAGCGCGACCGACTTGCCTACAAGTTCGACCAGGTCAACGCGTGCTTTGATCTCGTCGGTGACGCTACTCACGGGTCCTGAACCGTGGCCCGTAAGCGTAGCACTCCGACCACCGGCTGACCGCCGGCTTTAAGTCAGGACAGGACCGCCCAGGGACCAGGCACGTAGAACCGCTCGAACACCTGGATCGCGTAGCGATCGGTCATCCCAGCGATGTAGTCAGCGACCCTGCGCTGGATGGGCTCGTTGCGCGGGTTGGCGAGCCATTCGTCGGGCAGATCCTCAGGATGCGCGCAGAAATACTCGAACAACTTGTGCACAACAAAATGCGTTTTCGGATCGTCTTCCTTCGCGGCCGAATCGGTGTAGACGTTGCTGAACATGTACTCGCGTAACTCGTCGACAACTTCGAGCACTTCCGGGCTCATGCCAATTGCGACGCCGTTGCCTACCGCCTCACGCCAGGTCGCGCTCTCACCTGTAGCGATGCGCCAGTTGAAGTCCACGACGTCCGTAACAAAGGCGGTAATTCGCGAGCCAGACGTGGTGCCAAAAACCTCGTTGGCACGCGCCGGGAGGTCCGCGACCGCGATGACTCCGGCGCGGATGGCGTCGTCGATATCGTGGTTCAAGTAGGCCAGGCTGTCGGCGATCTTGACGATCTGGCCCTCGAGCGTGTTGGCAATGCCCCAACCCTCGGCGGCAATGCTCTCACGTAGCTTGGAGTGGCGCAGGATGCCATCACGCACCTCGCGCGTGAGATTGAGCCCCTGACCGTCTTTTTCGAGGAGCTCCACCACGCGCACGCTTTGTTCGTTATGGCGAAAGCCGCCGTCCAAACAGCTGCCCAGCGCGTACTCGCCAGCGTGCCCGAAGGGTGTGTGGCCAAGATCGTGACCAAGCGCAATGGCTTCGGTCAGATCCTCGTTGAGGTTCAAGCCGCGCGCGATCGAGCGCGCAACCTGCATCACTTCCATCGTGTGCGTGAGGCGTGTGCGGTAGTGGTCGCCAACCGGCGCGATAAAGACCTGGGTTTTGTGCTTCAGGCGGCGGAAGGCCTTGGAGTGGATGATGCGATCACGGTCGATCTGATACGCCGTCCGCATCGGATCGGGCTCCTCAGCGCGATCGCGGTCGGGACTCTCGCGCGAGCGCGCCGCGAACTTGCTGAGGAGCTCTTCACGCTGTTCGGTTCGTTCGCGAACCTCGGGGTGAGAGCGGGCAGTCCAGTCGAAAGGATCGTTCAACGGTCCGTTGGCGTATGCCCAAGGGCGGCTTGCGCGGCGGCGAGTCGCGCGACAGGGATGCGGCCGGGCGCACAGCTGACGTAGTTCATGCCGACGTCGTGGCAGAACGCCACCGAAGCTGGATCACCACCCTGCTCACCGCAGATGCCGACCTCGAGCGAGGGGCGCTGTTTGCGACCACGCTCGATCCCCATCCGCACCAGCTCGCCGACGCCCTCGCGGTCGATGGACTCGAACGGGTTGTGCGGAAGGACCTTTTCCTTCAGGTATTCGCCCAGGAACTTACCCTCGGCATCATCACGCGAGTAACCGTAGCTCGTCTGCGTCAGGTCGTTGGTGCCATAGGAAAAGAACTCGGCCGTTTCGGCAATCTGGCCGGCCACGATGCACGCGCGCGGCACTTCCATACAGGCACCGAACTTGTAAGCGACATCCGTACCTTGCGAGGCGAAGACATCCTTGACCACGCCTTCGAGCCGCTCGCGCTCCAGTGCCATCTCGTTACGCGTGCCAACCAGCGGGATCATGATCTCGGGGATCGGATTCAGGCCTTCCTTCTTGAGCTTGGCAGCCGCCATCGCGATTGCCTTGACCTGCATCTCGACGATTTCCGGGAACAGGATTCCGAGCCGACATCCGCGTAGACCCAACATGGGGTTCTGTTCGTGGAGCCGCGACACCGCCTCGAGCAGACGGCGCTTCTCGTCCACCTCTGGACCAGTTTCGTCCTTCGCGTCCGCGCGAGTGACCTCCTCGAGCAGTTTTTCATGCTTGGGCAGGAACTCGTGCAGCGGCGGATCGATCAGGCGGATGACGACGGGTAGACCGTCCATCGCCTTCAGGATCCCGTAGAAGTCGCCAGTCTGGAATTCACGGAGTGTGTCGAGGGACTTCAGGTACCGGGCACGGGCGGCCGAGTCGCCGCGCTTGGCATCAGGGGCCGCCAGGATCATCTCCTGCACGAATGGCGGGCGGCCCTCCTCGCGGAACATGTGCTCCGTGCGGACGAGGCCGACACCGGTGGCGCCAAGGGAGCGCGCGCGAGCCACTTCGTCGGGCGTGTCTGCGTTGGCCCAGACCCCGATCTTGCGCGTGTCGTCGGCCCATTTGAGCAGCGTTAGCAACTCAGTTTCTCGCTCGAGGTCCGGCGCAATCGTGGGGATGCGTCCCGCGAACACCTGGCCCGTCGTGCCATCGAGTGAGATCCAGTCGCCCTCTCGCAAAGTGGTGCCATTCGCCGTTAACTGCTGGCGCTCGACGTCGATGTTGATCTCCTCAGCGCCCGCAATGCAGGGTTTGCCCATCTGCCGCGCCACCACTGCAGCGTGTGACGAAGACCCGCCTCGACTGGTGAGGATGCCTACCGCCGGCGCCATTCCATGAAAGTCTTCGGGCGACGTTTCTCGTCTGGCCAGAACAACGGGCTCACCCTCCGCAGCGAGTTGCTGAGAACGGTCCGGATCGAAGACCACCTTTCCAACCGCTGCGCCCGGAGAGGCTGCAAGGCCCTGACCAATGGGCGCTCCTGATTTGCGAAGGGCCTCGGGATCGAACTGCGGCACCAGAATCTGCTGCACGTGCATCGGTTGGACGCGCTTGAGTGCTTCGTCCCGCGTGATCACGCCCTCGGAAACCATCTCGACCGCGGTGACCACGGCGGCCTTGCCGGTGCGCTTGGCATTACGCGTCTGCAGCATGTAGAGCTTGCCGCGCTCGACCGTGAACTCCAGGTCCTGAACGTCTTTGTAGGTTTTCTCGAGCCGATCGGCGATCTGCTCGAACTGCTGATAGACGTCGGGCCACAGCTCCCGCATCTTGCCGATGGTGATCGGCGTACGAATGCCCGCGACGACATCCTCGCCCTGAGCATTTGGCAGAAATTCACCGTAGATCTCGCGCTTGCCAGTGGACGGATTGCGGGTGAAGGCCACGCCGGTGCCGCTGTCGTCGCCCATGTTGCCGAAGACCATGGTCACCACACTGACGGCAGTGCCCAGGTCATGCGGAATCTTGAACTGGTTGCGGTAGTCGACGGCACGTTTCCCCATCCAGGAGTTGAAGACCGCCTTGATGGCCAGCTCCAACTGCTTGAGTACGTCGGTCGGGAACGGCTGACCCGTCTCGTTCTGCACCAATTCCTTGAGCTCCTGTGTGACGGCACGGAGTTGTTGTGCGTTGAGGTCCGTGTCCTGCTTCGTACCAGCGCGGGACTTCGCGGAGTCGAACGCATGGTCGATCTTCTCGCCTGCAACGCCAAGAACAATGCGACCAAACATGCCGACGAAGCGGCGGTAGGCATCCCAGGCGAAGCGTTCATTGCTGGTCTGGCGCGCCAGGCCCTGGACGGTTTCATCGTTCAGGCCGAGATTGAGGACTGTATCCATCATGCCCGGCATGGACTCGCGGGCACCTGAGCGCACCGACACCAGCAGCGGGTCCGACGCATCACCGAGCTTCTTGCCCGACTTGGCTTCGAGTTTCTTCAAGGCCGCAAGCGTTTGGTCCCACAAGCCGGACGGGAACTGCTGGCCAGCGCTCTGATAGGCGTTGCAAGCAGCGGTGGTGATGGTGAACGCGGGCGGCACGGGCAGGCCTGCCTGCGTCATGGCAGCGAGCCCCGCTCCCTTGCCACCCAGTAGATCCCTGTTCGCGGCGGGTGCGTCTTCCGCCATAAAGACCCACGTCTGTTCGGCGGCCGAACCGTTCCGCTGCGAATCCGAGGTAGTCCCGGGGGTGACCTCAACGGCCATGGTGCCCTCCTGAGTTAGTAGTCCAACTGCGATTCCATCCACGCGCGCAGTTCAACGATGGGCACGCGTCCGAAGCGCGATTGGTCCATGCTGTCGCGGTCGCGGATGGTGACTTTGTTGTCTTCGAGCGTCTGGAAGTCAACAGTGATACAGAACGGCGTACCGATCTCGTCTTGTCGACGATATAGTTTGCCGATGTTGCTACCGGAGTCGTAGGCAATCATCCAACGCCGGCGCAAGTCCTCATACACCTGGCGTGCCACGCGCACCAGGTCAGGTTTGTTGCGGTACTGCGGAAGCACGCATGCTTTGTACGGCGAGATAGCTGGATGCAGGTGCAGCACGGTGCGCATGTCGTTTTTCGCGGGATCCAGCATCTCTTCCTCGAACGAGTCGATGAGAAAGGTCAGCGCCGCGCGCGTCAGGCCAGCCGCGGGCTCGACGACGCCTGGGCGGATATGCTGCTTCTTCTCCTCGTCGAACAGCGTCATACGTTGGCCGCTGTGTTGCTCGTGCTGCCAGAGGTCGAAACTACTGTCCTCAGGACCCTTGCTGCGATTTGCAATACCTTCGAGCTCGCCCCAGCCTTCGCCGAACGGAAAGCGATACTCGATGTCGATCGTGCGCTTCGAGTAGTGTGACAACTTATCTTTTGGATGCTCGTATCGACGCAAGTTCTCTCGACGGATACCCAGGTTCACGTACCATCGCTCGCGCTCGTCAACCCAGCGCTCGAACCACTCTTCGTCGGTCCCAGGTTCCACGAAGAATTCGAGCTCCATTTGCTCGAACTCTAGCGTGCGAAAGACGAAGTTACCGGGGGTTATCTCGTTTCTGAATGACTTGCCGATTTGCGCAATACCGAACGGCAATCTCCGCCGCATCGTACTCGCGACGTTGGCGAAGTTGACGAACATACCCTGGGCAGTCTCCGGTCGCAGATACGCGATGTCGTGTTCCTCGTGCGTCGGGCCGACGTACGTCTGGAACATCGTGTTGAACATGCGCGGCTCGCTGAGTGGTCCGCCGCAATTCGGACACTTCGTCGCGTCGATCTGATCGGCTCGGAAGCGACTCTTGCATTCGCCGCGACATTCAACCAGCGGGTCGTTGAACTGCTCGACATGGCCCGAGGCTTCCCAGACACGCGGATTGGTGATGATGGCTGCGTCGAGCAGGTCCACGTCATCGCGACGCTGAACGACCGCCCGGATCCACGCGTCCCGCACGTTGTTTTTAAGCAACACGCCGAGCGGCCCGTAGTCGTAGGTATTGGCGAAGCCGCCGTAGATCTCGGCGCTGGGAAAGACGAAGCCGCGCCGTTTGCACAGCGCAACCAGCTTTTGCAGATCGTCGAGCTCGCGCCTGGCCTGGGCAGGCTCCGCCGTGGTGGCCATCTAATCAGCCTTCCCGAGAGGGTAACAAACTCGGCTAGGAGTTCTGGGCGCTTATGCGGTCGAGGCCGCCCATGTACGGCCGCAGGACCTTCGGGATAAGGACCGAGCCGTCAGGCTGCTGGTTATTCTCGAGAATCGCGATCAGCGGCCGAGCCAGCGCCAGGCCCGAGCCATTCAACGTGTGCGGGTACTCTGTTTTGCCGCCCGCCT
>JAFAZN010000405.1 GCA_019239775.1 Chloroflexota bacterium | reverse complement strand
GAGTCGGCGACCACTGCGCTGACCGTTGCAAATAAGGGAACCCAGGTCGGAACCGTCATCTCGCAGACCATGATGTCGCCCTTCTGGAGCTTGCTGGCCTCCACCAGCGAGCGGACGACCTTGGCGGTGCCCTGTACGCTGCCAGGTGAGGCGGCGACGCCGGTGATAATGCTGGGATCGCTGCTGGGCTCCACCGGGAGCAAGCCGAGCATCTTATCGACGATCGCGATAAAGAACGGATCGGCGTTGGCCGGTGTTGGCTCACCTAGATGGAATGGGGGCACGATGCGCGAGGCCGCCTCGAGTTGGGCGCGGCGCTCGCGCACCAGGTCTCGCCTGGACGTGCCCGTTTTCAGCGCATCTCGGAACTCGTCGACGTAGAGAAAAAACACGTCATGCGGTTGCGCCAGCACGCCACCGGCGACCAGGCGCTCGCCGACCTGGAGGCAGAAATCGCGGAAGGCGGCGATGCCCATCTGGTCGATCCAGAAGCTATGGTCCTCGGTGACGCGGGTGTTGTATTTGCTGGCCTCCATCAACTCGTCGAAACGGGCCAGCTTGGCCGGATCGCCGGCGAGCTTTTGGCGCGCGTTTCGCGTTAGCTCCTCGCGCCGCGCACTGGCGCGCTGGAGCGTCAAGCGCGGATCCTGCTCCTCACCAAGCCGCATATAGCCCTGGATCGTATTGAGCGGAATCGCGGGATCTTCACGCCAGGTTGCATCACCGACCTCATAGATCCCATCGCTGCGCCAACCGTACTGCTCCAGGTAGGTGCGGAACTCTTTGAGAAACGCCCTCCCCTCCTCCGATCGTTCCAGAGCCCCCAGAATGGCCTGCGGATCGAGCTCTTCGAAGACTTTTGTAAGGCTCGGGCTGCTTTTCACGGTCCGGCTGAGCTGCCACAGACCGGCGCCGGCTTCGACGGATTTCGTTGGATACCCCTGCAGCAACTGCCAGCCTTCGTTGCGATCTGCCGGCTGGATTTCCTGGTTGTAAAACTCCGTCAGCGCCGTTGCTGGAACCAGCGACAGATTGATCCAGCCGTGGATCGTCCACATATACACCAGGTTTTTGAGCTGCTCCTCCAGCGCGGTCTGGATCTCGGAGTCGGACATCGCGCGGTAATCGGTGCTTCGCGCCTTCTGGAGCATGGGGATCAATGCCGGTTCCCACTCGTTCACCCACCGTTCGCCGATTTTGAAGGCGAAGACGTCCAGGAGTTTGGTGTATTCGGCAAGGTCCGTCGTGGGCGGGGTGAAACTCTGGTCGGGCGTAAAGGCCGCATAGAAGTAGTTATTGACTATGCGGCAGCGCAGCGCGAGCGTTGAACCGAAGTCGTGCTGGGCGATGGTGAAGCCTTCGCCCATCGAATTCACGACGGCATCGCCCGCGAGTGGCGTCAGGGGTTTGGGTGCGTGGATCTTGTCCCAGTCCCAATAGCCGGTGATCTCGTGCGGCTGCGGGAATGTGATTTCCGCGGTGGTGGTCATCAGATAGTTCCCCTCTTCTGACGAGAGTTCCAGGAACCTCGATTCAAGCACACCGAGGTCGACTGCGCTACGGGGTCCTGGACTTCTGGGACCGTAGGCGCCTCAGGCGGGGAGCGGCAGCATACCTCGTTTGCGCGCTTCGCCTTCGATATCCAGCTGGCCGTCGTGAAGCGCCGTACCGGCGGCGCGCGTGTCCCACTCCTCCTTCGGCACGGCCCAGAACACCTCGAACTCGTTGCCGTCGGGGTCCTGTGCGTACAGACTCAGGCTGGCGCCGTGATCGTTCCAGCCGACCAGCGCGCCGGCCTCGATCAGTTTGTCGCGGGCGCTGGCCAACTCCGGCAGCGTGCCAACCTCCCAGGCGAGGTGATACAGGCCAACGCGCTCGCCGCGTGTTGGGCCGGGGACACCATCGCCAACGCTGAACAGGCCGAGGTCGTGGTTGTTGTCGGTGGCGGCGTTGGTCTGCATGAAATACGCCCGATCGCCCATATGCGCAGCCACGACAAAGCCCAACACGTCCCGATAGAAATGCGCTGCGCGCTCGGCGTTGCGGACGTATAGGACGGCGTGGTTGAGTCGCTTGATCTCAAATGTCATAGGCCAGCATTGTCCCACCACGAAGCCTTGCGGTGCAGCCTATCTATGGGCGCGGGTCGATTGTCGAGCTCAAGTAAGGAAGTTTCGGATCGCCAGGGCCAGCCAGCCGGCCACGATCAGCCAGATCGCGATCATGAACGCGGCACCGACGCGGCTGATTGGGCGCGCCGCGGCGGCCTCTGCGATCGCGCGGCAATCGCGCATGACCTCGGGTGGGACCAACCGCAGGGCCAGTCCAACGCCGAGCGGCACCACGACCAGGTCATCCAGGTAGCCGATCACGGGGATGAAATCTGGAATCAGGTCGAAGGGGCTCAGGGCATAGGCCACCACGGCGCCGGCCACCGCGCGGGCGTACCAGGGCGTGCGCGGGTCGCGCGCCACGAAGTACAGGGCGAAGGTGTCGGATTTCAGAGTACGAGCGCGCGACTTGAGCCAGCGCCACGCTCGCATGGTGGTTACGATAGCGCGAGATGCGACAGCGCAGCGGATGGCCTCGGCGCGACCACACTGGGGTTACGGTGATTCACTCCGTGGGAGATATCACTCCGTGAGGAGACACGACTGCGCGAGGTTGTCACTCCCCGTGGGGTTGCAGCACTCGGTGGGGTTTTGGCACTCCGTGGGGTTGCAGCACTCCGTGGGTTTCGCACCCCCCGGGGTTGCATCACTCGGTGGGGTTTTGTCACTCGGTGGGGTTTTGTCACTCGGTGGGGTTACGGCACTCCGTGGTTTTCGCACTCCGTGGGGTTGCAGCACTCGGTGGGGTTTTGTCACTCCTCGGGGTTGCAGCACTCGGTGGGGTTTTGGCACTCCGTGGGGTTACGGCACTCCGTGGGTTTCGCACTCCGTGGGGTTGCAGCACTCGGTGGGTTTTGGCACTCCCCGGGGTTGCATCACTCGGTGGGGTTTTGGCACTCCGCGGGGTTACGGCACTCCGTGGGTTTCGCACTCCGTAGGGGTGCAGCGCTCCGTGCGAGACATCACTTCGTGGGGCTGTGAATCCTTGGGATTGGAGGCTGAGGCATTGGTGACGGCGGAGCACGACGACGCGTGAATGCGGAGCGGCGGGGGCTGACCATCGTCTATACGGGCGATGGCAAGGGCAAGACTACGGCGGCGGTGGGGCTGAGCGTGCGCGCCGCGGGCAATCGGATGCGCGTATTTTTTCTGCAGTTCATCAAAGGTCAGTGGAAATCGGGCGAGCGCGAAATGTTGCGCAGCCTGCCGGGGGTGGACCTGCAGGTGACTGGCCGCGGGTTCACCATCGAGGGCTTGCGCAATCCGGCTATTCCGATGGAGGACCACGCTGCGGCGGCAGCGCAGGGATGGCAGGCGGCGCAGCACATCGTGCACAGTGGACGCTACGACGTGGTAGTGCTGGATGAAATACTGGGGGCAGTGACGGCCGGGCTGGTGCCACTCGACGAGCTGCTGGAGCTGGTGCGCAGCAAGCCGGCGGAGCTTCACCTGGTGCTCACCGGGCGAGGGGCACCACCGCAGCTGATCGAACTTGCGGACCTTGTCTCAGAGGTGCAGCCCATCAAGCACCCATTCGATCGCGGCATCAAAGCGCAGCGCGGAATCGAATTTTGAGCCATCCTCAAGCAAAGGTTTTGATGGTGCAAGGCACCGCGTCGTCGGCAGGCAAAAGCACCTTAGTGGCCGGCTTGTGTCGACTGTTTGCGCGGCGTGGCATTCGCGTTGCGCCATTCAAAGCGCAGAACATGTCGAATAACGCGGCAGTCTGCGCGGATGGTTACGAAATCGGGCGAGCGCAATTCGCACAGGCGACTGCCGCTGGCGTCGAGCCAACCGTCGACATGAATCCTATTTTGCTCAAACCGCAAGGCACCACGTCACAGGTGGTGGTTCGTGGCGAAATACAGCGTTCAGAGACGGCAGCTGAATACTGGACGGCTTCGCGTCATGAGCAACTGTGGCCGGTGGTGGTTGATGCGCTCGATCGGCTGCGCGAAGAATACGAGCTGGTTATCGCCGAAGGCGCTGGCAGTCCTGCCGAGGTTAATCTGCACGACCGAGACCTGGTCAATATGCGCGTTGCACTGCACGCGAATGCGGATGTGCTGCTGGTGGCCGATATCGATCGTGGCGGTGCGTTTGCTTCGCTGTTGGGAACCTGGGGATGGCTGAACGAGGCGGAGCGTCGCCTTGTGCGCGGATTTGTGCTGAACAAGTTTCGCGGTGATCCAGGATTGCTGGCGCCGGCGCCCGCGTTGTTGCAGGAGCGCACGGGCGTGCCTGTCATCGGCGTGGTGCCCTATCTGCACGATCTGGAACTACCCGACGAAGATGGTGCGAGCCTCCACGTGAATTCGCACGCGCTCGCGTGCGTAGAGGTCGCGATCGTGCGGCTGCCGCACATCGCCAACTTCGACGAGTTTGGTGGGCTTGCCGGCGACACCAATGTAGAGCTGCGCTACATCGCGCGGCCGGAGGAATTGCGTGCACCGGACCTGGTCATCCTGCCTGGCACCAAGGCGACGATTCCGGACCTGCTGTGGCTTGCGGAGCGTGGCCTCAGCGGACGCATCCGCTGGCTGGCGGAGCACGGCACGCCGGTGCTGGGCGTGTGCGGTGGGTATCAAATGCTCGGCGCCACGGTGACCGATCCGTCGCGGATCGAGTCGGAGATCGAGTGCGCACAAGGACTGGGCCTGTTGCCTGTTCACACGGAACTCCTGGAGCACAAACGACTGGTGAACGTGCATGGTCGAGTGCTCCCGCATGGGATTGGGGTTTGGCAATCGCTGTCGCAGCTGGGGGTGGACGGGTATGAAATGCACGTTGGGCACACTCGTCATGCAGGTGAGCATCCGTCGTGGCTGATGCTTCAAGACGGTCCGGAAGGCAGCGCGTCGGCGGAGCTGCCAGTTGTGGGCACCAACGTGCACGGCATGCTGCAGTCGGCTCTTGCGCGGCAGGCGCTGCTGCGCCCCCTAGCGGAGAGGCGCGGCTTCACATACGCATTGCTCGAAGGTTCGAACGTGGACGTCTACGACCGCCTGGCAGACGTGCTGGAGCAGACCCTTGATCTGACGCACGTGCTGGAGCATGTCTGGACCGGCGGGAGCCGCCGTACGGCCAGACGTGCCCACCCAGACGAAAGACACGAGTAACCTTCGGGGCTCTGGGATTTAGACAAACTGCCCAAGCGCGGCATGCTGAGGGGTCAGTACTATAGCCGCGCTTTTGTCGCCTAGAAAGGACTCGACCATGGCTCTCCGCAATACTCGCTTGCTCACCTGGATCGTACGGACATTTAGTGCGACTTTACTGGTGGCAGCGAGCGTGGTCTCTGGCATGTCGCCCGCGGCCGCGCAATCGTCCAGCGTGCTGCGCATGGCGCGCAATGCCGAACCAGGCATCTTCATTCCGTGGCTGATCGACGACAACACGGCCCTGTTCACCATGGGCAACGTGTACGACGGCCTGCTTCGCGTGACCAAGGATGGCGCAAGCGTGGAGCCCGCCCTGGCAGAGTCGTGGGACACCTCGGCGGACGGACTCACCTGGACCTTCCACCTGCGCCCCGGTGTGAAATTCTCCGACGGAACGCCGCTCACCTCCAACGACGTCAAGGTTTCCCTGGACCTCGCCCGCGGCGGCAGCCGTACGGTCTGGAAAGATAACTACAAGGCGATCAAGGAAATCCAGACGCCTGACCCGGCGACAGTCAACGTCATCTTGAGCGAACCGCACGCGCCGCTCCTGTCGGAGCTGGCGATGTTCCCCGCATGGATCATGCAGGCTGACATGGCGACCGCGACCGACCAGGCTGGCTACGACGACTCGCAGGCATGGGCTTCCAAGGGCACCGGCGCCTACTACACCGAAAGCTGGAAGAAGGGCGATCCGGTCATCCTCAAGCGTAATCCTTACTACTGGAAGAACACGCCGTCCATCGACGAAGTAGATATCGAGTACATCCCTGACGACAACACCCGCATCCTGAAGGTGGAGGGTGGCGAGGATGACATCGCTGACTTCGTTCCGTTCAGCCAGATCGATTCGCTGAACACCCTACCTGGAGTTCACGCCCAGGACTTTCCGATCCAGCAAACGACGTTCGCCATTCTGAATGTGACGAAGCCGCCGCTGAACGACATCAACGTGCGGCAGGCGTTGAACTACGCTACCGACAAAGACGCCATCATCAAGTCGGTATTCTTCGGGCAGGCGCAGGTCATGAACGCGCCAATTCCACTCGGGACGTATGTTGACAAGGAGTCGCCCGGGTACCCGTATGACCTGGCCAAGGCGCAAGCACTCATGGCGCAGTCGTCGGTGCCGAATGGGTTCAATCTGCCCCTGATTGTGCCCAACAACAACCAGGACCGCATCAACACGGCCATCATCTTGAAGGA
>JAFAZN010000075.1 GCA_019239775.1 Chloroflexota bacterium | reverse complement strand
TGGTGAGGACACTACTCCGTGGTGAGGACACTACTCCGTGGTGAGGACACTACTCCGTGGTGAGCTCACTCCGTGACGAGACTACCATTCCACGGGACGTCACTCCGTGAGACACATCCCGTAGAGAGACTTTCACTCCCGTTCGTGGAGACATCACTCCGTGTGGTGACTTCACTCCGTGACGAGACTCCACTGCGTCGTGACATCACTCCGTGACGCGACTCCACTCCCTGACGAGACTCCACTCCGTGGCCGACATCACTCCGTGGCCGACATCACGCCGTGAGGAGGCTTTCACTCCCGTGGTGGAGACATCACTCCGTACGAGACTCCAGTCCGTAGTGACATCACTATCTGGCAAGACGCCACTCCGTGGGTGGCGACATTCACTTCGTGGTGACAGCACTCCGTGGCGAGTCATCACTCCGGGGGAAACAGCACTCCGTGACAAAGAAACCTCGTGGTTACGTAAAGCTACAGGCCCTGCGCCAGGCGTTGCGCGAGGGCTTGCACGTACGCTTGATCGGCTGGTGCGTACGCCGATTGCGCACCTTCGCGCCATAGCAGCAGCGTGGCGCGCACTTGGCCACGTTTAGCCAGCGCCGCCGCGAGCACTCCACGCACGGGTGCGTGCTCCGCGTAGCTCCAGAATGCGCGCGGCAGCCACAGCCGCAGCATTGCTCGATTGCCAAGCTCCATGCGCAGTACGCCACCTGTCCGCTGGACGCTCCGACTGAACGCGTCCGCATTCGGAACCTCAGCCACGAGCCGCCGCAACTCGCGCTGCGCACGCCGGTCGCCATGCGCCACCACGTAGGGGCGCAGGACGTCATGATCGGCAAGCGACACCAGACACATCGCACCAGGCGCGGCCGCCAGCACCGCCGCCGTGTTCCTCAGCAATCCGCGCACTGACCTGGATGCGGCAAAGATGTCGGATGCGGTCGCAAACGCGCGAGCCGCCACCGTCCACGCTTCAACAGCAGCAAGCTCATCAACAACGGAGCGCCGATCCTGCATTTCAGCGGCACGCGGCTCATGCGCGACGGAGCGGCGTGCCTGGTCCAGCTGCGGCCGATACCGCCCCGCCATCATTCACCTCCGCTTGGAGGTGGTGAGGTATGATGATCCCCAATCGGAGTCCAGTTAGAGTCGACGGGGTTGAGTGAAAGGGCATGGCAATTGGGGTGGTGGGACGCGCACGCGGTCGCAAAGCGACACAGGAGGTTGGTAGACCGGCCCGCAACCATGATCCGCTCAGCGTGCAGCAGGTTGCGCTTTCCGAGATCGAGGAAAGCGGTCGCAATCCGCGCGAGCAGCTGGAGGACATGGACGAGCTGGTGGCGTCTCTTGACGCACACGGTTTGCTCCAGCCAATCGTGCTCCGCCGCAAGGGTCGCCATTATCAGCTGATTGCCGGCCACCGGCGGCTGGAGGCCATGCGCCGTCTCGGCTGGACGAATGCACCGGCGGTCGTTCGCCGCGCTGGCTCCGAGGACGCGTTCATTCTGTTGCTGGTCGAGAACCTGCAGCGGTCGGACCTTCGGCCGGCCGAAGAATCGGCGGCGCTCGAAGCGCTGGTGCGCGAACGCGGCTGGAGCACCCACCAGGTCGCCGCGGCAATCGGCCGGTCGCAAGCGTACGTGTCCAAGCGCTTGCGCGTGTTCGAGGACCCGTTGCTGGCTCCGGCGGTTCTTGCCAACCAGTTGTCCGTGTCGGCCGCTGAGGAGTTGTTGACGCTGGAGGAAGGTCTCCGCTACGAGCTGCTCAGTTTGGCCGTCGAGCAGCACTGGGACCGCCAACAGGTTCGCGCTGCCACGCGACAGAGATTCGCCGCGAATCGCGCCGAAGCCCGACCTGCCGGCCTGACGCGGCGCATTCACGAGTTCCGCATGGAACTGCGCGACGTCGGCCCAGAGCACCTGACCGAGCCCGATCGCCGCGAGCTGCGGCTGTTGTTCGCGGAGCTTTCGATGCTCGCGCGCGCACCAACCACGCGGCGACAGCGCGTGTTCCCGCCGCTGCCAGCCAGCTGATTCAGGCAACGTCCTCGTATGCGGCTTCGGTGTCAATAGCATTCCACTGCAACGGCCTATCCCTTCACCCTAGAGATTGGAAAGGACCGATGTCAACGATTCGCCGCGAATCACAATTCGCGTGCGGCCACCGCGCCTTTTACGCTAGAGATATACGCCGTCCACGTTTGCGTCGGCGCGCCGCTACCGGAGGTCAGACCCATATCAGGCATGTCTTCCGCCTGATTTAGTGCGTACGCCTGGTAGCTCTCGACGTAGGGGAACGTCGCTGGCAGCAGGCCCACCGCCTGTTGTACGTAGCTCGCACGCGTGGCATCGCTGACGTCCTTGGTGCTCCAACCGGACTCCGTAATCCAGATCGGCTTGTTCGGATCACCCACAGACACCAGCGTGGCGTGCATCGTCTCCAGGGCAAGCGCGTAGCTCTCGTACGCGGACGCCGTTGAGGTGGGCGCGTAGCCGAGGCTGTACGGGTGCAAGGCCAGCACGTCGAAGTTGCCTTTGGCGCCGCCCGAGTACATGCCCGTGATGAACGACTGGTCGTTGAAGGCAATACTGCCGCCGAGCACGAGCGCCGACGGGGCTGCCGACTTGATCTTTGGATAGGCCGCCTGTAGCAACCTGGCGTAGCCACCAGCGTTCGGACCACCCGGCGCGTTCCAGAACTGGGGCTGATTCGGCTCGTTCCAGATCTCGTACGCCACACCTGGCACGCCTGCGTAACGACGTGCCAGCATGGCCAGCACGTCGCCGTAATCGGAGGGGTTCGTCGGCGGCGTCATAACGGATCCGACGTTGGCACGCGCCCAGCCGGGCGTGCCTAGAACGGCCATCGTCGAAGTGATGCCACGCGCACGCGCCGCGGCGACTACACCGTCGAGCTTGGCGAGGTACGCCTGGTCGTACTGGCCCTTCATGCTAGGCTCGATCGAGCTCCAGTACAGGTCGAAGCGGACCTGCGTGAGGCCGGCGGCCTGCACGCGGTCCAGATCGTTGGTCGCCTGGTCGAGGCCGTACCACATCAGGTGCGCATTGACACCAAATGCAAGCGGCTTGACCACCGACACGCTGCGCGTGGAGCTGGTCGGTTGACCCGAGATCACACTATGGGCACGCATTTCAATCGTGTGTGCGCCACCGGACAGACCGCTGAGGTCCACGCTGGAGTGATAGCCGGAATACTGGAATTGCGCGCCAAACGCGGACGCTATGTCAGGTCGCGAGTCGCCGTACGTGGCCGGGCCGACGTACGTACCGTCCAGGTACATGTCGACGTGGTCGACGCCGGTCCCGGTCGTCGCGCCAGCATCCAGTGCCCAACCGTTAATAGTGGCGTTGGTGCCGGTCAGTCGGGCATCGGCAGCTGGCGCATCGATCCATCCACTGGGGTACGACGCTGATGCTGCATGCACTGTCGTCGCAAACGCTGATGTAAACAGAAGGCAGCCGGCCACAATTGCCTGCAGGCCGCGCCTGGCGCCTGCATTCGTTGTGCAAAAAGACACAGAGGTCCCGCCCTTTCTCGTAGCGGCGGGACCATAGTCAGGTGCACCACGGGTCCGTCAGTGCTCACGGGCGCTCTGGAAGCGCCGGAGGTACCGGCCGGCTCAGGCGAATCGGCTTGTCGGCCGAACTTCTAGCGATCGAGAGGCGAGGCGTCCTCTGGGAGCAAATAGCCCTGCGCCTGCGCGCGCGTGACCGCTTCGGTTCGCGAACGTGCGTCCAGCTTGTCCAGCACGTGGCGGACATGGAATTCAACCGTGTTCAGCGATACGCTCAGCTCTTCGGCGATCTCGGCGTTGCGGAAGCCGTTGGCCATCAAACCCAGCACTTCGTGCTCGCGCGCGGTCAGGGTTTGATGCGTGCGCCGAACAGATGATCGACTGGAATCCGCGAGCGTGCGCCCGTCGGCGGCCAGGTGGATGCTCTCGAGCAGCTTGTCGACTGGAGCCGACTTGTTGATCAGCCCCGCCACACCGATGCGCGTGAGCAGGTGCAGGTATCGGTGGGTCGCGTATCCCGTCAGCACGAGCAGCGCGACGTCGGGCCAACTGGTGCGAAGGGATCGCGCCACCTCGATTCCCGTCATGTCGGGGAGTCCTAGATCGAGTAGCAACACATCCGGTTGTTGTGCCTCCACGAGTTGCAGCGCAGACCGACCATCCACCGCGATGCCAACAATATCAATGTCAGATCGTCGCGCCAGCAGCGCCGCGGTACCTTCGCGGACCAGTGGATGATCATCCACGATGCCCACACGGATGGCATGCGGACGCGGCTGCGGGGTCACGGCTGGTGGAGCATACCTGATATATCGATCCTCACCCTCACATAACGTGATGAACGGGCACCGCGTTAGAGTTCGTACAGCTTTCACACAGTGCTAATGCTGGACGGGCTCTCACTCGTATAGGTTAGAAACACAGGTCGGAGCGTCTCCGACGGCAACTTCAACATGGTTACTCAAGTACCCGCATCCGACTGGTCCAGTCACACCGTGCACGCCTTAATGGCGGAGGTCGCGCACGATTTGTGCACGCCCGTGTACTCGATCGGTACCACCGTCGAGCTGCTGCTGGACACGTTTGAGTCATTGGACAAACTCGACAAAGATGAAGCCGCACGTTTGTTAGTGCGTGTGCGTCAGGGCACACGGTGGCTCCAGGAGATGCTGGCTGACCTGACGCACGGCCGGCTTGCTGCCGCCACGAGTGACGAGTTATCTGGAAAGCCACTCAACCTCGGTCGGTGTTTGGAGCGATCCGTACCGATCGTTCAGCCATTACTGGACCTCCGCCATCAGCGCGTGGATGTGCGACTACCCCAGCGGCCTGTTGTCGTATGGGGTGACGAACACTTGCTGCGGCGGGTCGTGGTCAACCTGCTCAGCAATGCCGCCAAGTACAGTCGTGACGAAGACACGGTCGAGCTCGAGGTGGCCGCCGAACCGGAGTGGGCGCTGGTGGAAGTCCGCGACCACGGTGACGGTGTGCGTCCGCTCGATCAGATGCGCATCTTCAACCGTCACACGCGCGTCCGCCGCTCGGATGGGGCATTGCAGCCCGTCGGAAGCGGTCTCGGTCTCAGCATCGTGAAGTCGCTTGTGGAACGACATGGTGGCAGTGTGGGTGTGCGAAGCGAGGCCGGACAGGGCGCGACGTTCTGGTTCCGATTACCGCGACTGGGTACCCGACGCCGTATTCCTCGCACACGGAGCGCCGCCTGAAATGCGGATTGCGCTGATCACCCCGTTGTTCTCGCCGTTCGCCGGTGGCGTGGAGCAGCACGTCGCGATGCTCGCCCGCGAGATGAGTCGGCGTGGTCACGGCGTGGACATCCTTACCACGGACCCGAACGGCACTCTGCCTGCACATTCAGAAGAGGGGCGCCTCTCGATTCGACGTTTCCGCTCGTTCGGTCACTCCGCGTATCGTCTGGCGCCTGGTCTTGGCCGGTGGCTCCGACGCAACCGCGGACGTTACGACGTGCTCCATGCGCACAGCTACCATCAGCTTGTCATTCTTCAGGCGGCGCTGGCCGCCGGCGGCAGGCCCCTGGTCTTGACCACGCACTACCACGCCGTCGGACATACGCCTTTGGCTCACGCGCTGCACCGACCCTACCGGCCGTTCGGCCGCTGGGCTTTGCGACGCGCAAGGCGCATCATTAGCGTGTCCGATGTGGAGCGGCACCGACTGGTGCGCGACTTCGGACAGTTGCCAATCGTTTCAATTCCCAATGGTGTCGACATGGCAACGCTCCTTGCAACACCATCTTCTCGAGACATGAACACACGGGTCCTCCACGTCGGGCGTCTCGAACCCTACAAACAACCCATGCGACTGCTCGAGGCAGTCCCGTGCCTACCCGACTCTTACTCGCTGGCATTCGTTGGCGACGGTATCTTGCGCGCAGCGCTGCAAAGCCGCGCCGCGCAACTCGGTGTCACCGATCGTGTGCACGTGCGCGGCCGGTTATCCGACGCTGCGGTGCGCCAGGCGTTCCGCTCCTCCGACGTGTTCGTGACCCTTTCTCTCCACGAATCATTTGGGCTAACGCTCCTGGAGGCTGCCGTCTCCGGCGCTGCGGTCGTCGCCAGCAACATCGATCCACACCAGGAGGTCGCGCAGTTTGTGCCAGCTGGTCGGATCAGTTTTGTCTCACCCAGCAGCGAGCCTGCCCAGCTCGCGCAAGCCATTATCTCGGCACGCAAGCGCGGTCGCATGCAGGCAGACCCGGGCTGGCCTGTGCCCACCTGGGACTCCGTTGCCGAACGAACACTCGACGTGTACACGCATGCGCTGGAGCGGAGTTGACTCGCCATGACCTGGAATCGCAGCGTCGCTGTTCGCACCGTGTTTGTGGCGATTGCCGTTGCCGCTGTCGTTCTCTACTTGCGGCTCATGATGGGCGTCACCGCGCAGCCAGTGGTTCCCTATCAGATTGGCACTGCCTTACCGGCGCTGCCGGTGCCGACGTTGACGGTCCTTCAGCGGACCGCACCGCGTGGCGCATTTGACTACCCTGATGCTGGCTCCACCGTCGTCGGTCAAACGCAAGTGCGTGGCTGGGCAATTGACGCCGCCAGCGAGACCGGTACCGGCGTCGACCGGATCCAGCTGTACCTCGACGACACCTATTTGATGGACGCAACGTATGGAAACGTTCGTCAAGATGTTGGCGGAAGCTTCGGCGACCGGTTCGCGACCTCCGGCTGGGAGGCCCAGCTGGATCTCAGTCAGGCGCCACCTGGACCGCACACGCTCACCGCGCGCGTTCACAGTTCGTTCAGCGATCGCGTCACCAATTACAGCACACACGTCGGGCTCGCACCGGCGCCAAGTCAGCTACGCGGCGCAGTCGACGCTCCGGGTGATCGTCAGTCGGTCAGCGGCGTGGTGCAGATGAGCGGCTGGGCGCTGGACGAAACGGCGACGTCCGGAACCGGGGTCGATAGAGTCGACGTGTATCTGGATGGTACCCCTGTTGCTAGTGCCAGCTACGGCCTCGCCCGGCCGGACGTCGCCAGCGGATACGGCGCGCGGTTCGCCAATGCGGGCTGGCAGGCCAGTGTGGACCTCACTCATGCAGGCGCTGGTGCACATCAGTTGGATGCGCGCGCGCACAGCACGGTCGAAAACAACGACACCACTTACTCCGTCACCGTGGTGGTTGGATCTCCTGGAGGTTAGACAAATGACAGCGCTGATCGAAGTCGCAGGTCCGCTTGTGGCGGTGGCGCTCGCCCTGACACTGGCGACTCGCGCACTCGCGGTTGCCGGCGGTCCGAATGTACGACTACCAAGGCGCCACTTGAGCAGGCTCACACTCCTGCTGATGGTGTTCTTTGCCATGACCCTCGCGTTGCACTTCCTGGTCGCGCCCTGAAATTCGCGACCGCCGCCGCGTTCTTCCTCTGGGCAGTCGCGGATGTGATTCAAGCGCAGTCGGGGCTCCCCAACGCCACCTTCCTCGTTGCGCACGAAACCGCGCACGTTGCGGCAGCCGCGGCATGCAGCCTTTGGCTCGTCCCCGCGTGGGGCTTCCGTGCACTTGGCGCATCCGTCGCGGCCGGCACGCTGATTGACATCGATCACGCCATCGCAGCCGGCTCCATCGACCCAGCGCGGATGATGGCGCTCGGTGCTCGACCACCAACGCACAGTCTGGCCGGTGTGTCGCTCATCGCAGTCGTCGTTATGGCAGTCTTTGGTTGGCGCCCTGGTTACGCGGCATTCGCTGGGGGAATTTCCCACATCATCATGGACGCAAGTGCCGCTCCAGGTGTACCCCTGTTCGCACCCTGGTCCACCGACACGCACGTCACCGTCCCGACCGGGACGATGGTGCCAACATTAGTGGTGCTCGGCCTTTTCGGTGTGATACTGCAGCGCCTCGCGCTCCGCTCAAAGCGGCAAAAGAAGCATGCGAAGACCACGGTTTTCCAGAGGCCATCGGCGATCCACCATGGCTAGGGTTATTGCTGTGCAGGAAGTCCTGGTAAGCGTTGTTATTCCCGCGCTCAATGAAGCCGATAATCTGCCGCACGTTCTGCCGCGCATTCCACAATGGGTTCAAGAAGTGATCCTGGTCGATGGCTACTCCATTGACGACACCGTGGAAGTCGCGAAACGCTTGATGCCCAGCATTCGCATCATCTGGCAGGATGGGGCTGGTAAAGGTGCCGCACTCCGAAGTGGTGTCAAAGCCGCGACCGGCGACATTGTGATTATGTTGGATGCGGATGGCTCGACAGATCCCAGTGAGATTCCCGCGTTTGTTGGCGCGCTTCTCGCTGGAGCGGACCTCGTCAAAGGCTCCCGCTTCGTGCAGGGCGGTGGCACGGCCGATATGCCGCCGCTGCGCCAGTGGGGCAACTGGTGTTTTGTGCTGCTCGCGAACGTGATGTTTGGGACACGCTTCTCCGATATCACGTACGGCTATCGTGGTGCGTGGCGCCACTGCCTCGATCAACTGGCGCTCGAGATCGACGGTTGGGAGAATGAAACAGTTGGGAACATCCGTGCCGCCCGTACCGGATTGCGGGTGGCCGAAGTACCCAGCTTCGAATATCGTCGGATTGGCGGCGAGGCCAAGTTGCAGACGTTTCCCGCCGGCTGGGTGATCCTCAAAGGCATGCTGGCGGAAGGCGTGCGCGCCGTACGCTTCTCGGGCGTTCGACGCTGGCGCAGTCCTGAGATTGCGACCGCCGTAGCGAGCACAACCTCCACGCCAGCACCCGATCGCGCGATGGTGTTGACCAGGTGAGCGTTGCGTCATCAAGCATCTCCGTCATCATCGCGGCGTTCGCCGACGAACGCTGGCCGAGCACGCTGGCAGCGATCGCTTCCGCTCGGGCGCAGAGCATGCCGCCGCTCGAAGTGATTGTGTGTATCGATCACAATCCGCACCTCCTGGAGTGTGCGCGCGGCTTCGCGTCCGAGATGCCTGACGTCACGGTTGTGGACAACACCAACGCGCGCGGTGTCTCGGGGGCTCGCAACTGCGGCGCCGCGCATGCTCACGGATCCGTGCTGGTCTTCCTCGACGACGACGCGGAGGCCGCGCCTGATTGGCTGGCGATGCTGCAGCGCGGTTACACCGATTCGGAAGTCCTCGGCGTCGGCGGCCGCATCGAACCCATGTGGGTGGCTAATCGACCAGACTGGTTCCCCGAAGAGTTCCTGTGGGTGGTGGGCTGCAGCTATCGCGGCCTCCCGAGTCAGCCGGCACCCACGCGCAATCTGATCGGCGCCAACATGTCATTCCGACGTGATGTTTTCGAAGCGGTTGGCGGGTTTCGGGAGGATATCGGCCGGGTTGGCAGCTACCCGCCGGTCGGTTGCGAGGACACCGCATTGTGCATTCGCGCGTGCGAGCTCTGGCCCGGTGGCAAATTCCTGTACGAACCACGCGCGCGCGTTCGCCATCGCGTCCCCGATGACCGCGGCAAATGGGAATACTTCCTGCGCCGCTGCTACGCTGAGGGAAGCTCCAAAGCCCACCTTGCGCACCTGTTCGGATTGACCACAAGCCTCGCCCTGGAGCGGACGTTCGTTTCGCGCACCGTTCCAACTGGCCTCCTCCGTGCTACGGCTGACACGGTGTTACGTGGACAGATCGCTGGAGTCGCGCGAGGCACCGCCATGCTCCTCGGACTTCTCAGCGCGGGCGCAGGGTTTGCGGTGACCATGGCGACGCATCGCCCGCTGGCTGCGACGCCATTGACCACCACCCTCGCAACCCGCTGAGTGAGAGACAAACGCACATGCGAATCCTGATGGTGACCGATCTGTACCCGCCCGTGCTGGGTGGGATGGAGCGGCATGTCCAGCGACTCAGTCGCGAGCTGGTAGCGCGCGGGCATGACGTCACTGTGGCGACGTTCGCGATCCCGGGCTCACCGGCCGAAGAAACGGACGAGGGTGTCACCATCCACCGCATACGCGGTCTCGTGCAGTCCCTGGGAAAGGTCCATGGCGACAGCAGAAGGCCCTTCGCGCCGCCATTTCCGGATCCGAAAGCAACGTTCGCTCTGAGAAAATTGCTGCGCAGCAACACGTGGGACGTGGTGCATTGCCACAACTGGCTGATCCACTCGCTGCTTCCGGTGCGCGCTCTGTCGAACGCAGCGTTTGTGTTCACGCTGCACGATTATGGCCTTGCCTGTGTGAAGAAGACGTTGTTCCTCGACGACGCGCCCTGTGCCGGACCGGCGTTCAGCAAATGTCTCACTTGTGCGATCGGCACGTACGGCGCCGTGCGCGGACTGCCAACCGCGCTTGGCAACCGGGTAATGCAGGGTTCGCTGCGGCTGGGAGTCGACCTGTTCCTGCCAGTGAGCCAGTCTGTCGCCGACGGCACCGGTCTGGCGGCGCGACGTCTGCCGTTCCGGGTGATCCCCAACTTCATCTCCGACGACCTCCTGTCCGACGCACCAACTGCGGATTCGCATTTCTCGCAGCTGCCAGACCGAGAGTTTGTGCTGTTCGTCGGTGGATTGGACCGCACCAAAGGTCTGGATGTGTTACTCCGTGCGTACGCGGAGTTGCAGGACGCACCGCCGCTGGTGATCATCGGTGCCTCGCGACCCGGTGGACCTGGATCCTTGCCGCCGCTGCCGCCCAATGCCATAGTGTTGCGAGACTGGCCAGAAGCCGCCGTGCAGGGCGCCTGGCGCAGGAGTGTGATGGGAATTGTGCCATCGGTCTGGGCCGAACCGTGCCCGACTGTTGTACTAGAAGCAATGGCTGCTGGGCGTGCCGTGGTCGGCTCCCGCATCGGCGGTATTCCGGAGTTGATCGTGGACGGTGAAACAGGAGCATTGGTGCCAGCCGGCGACGTTTGTGCGCTGCGCAGATCGATCCAGGACCTCCTCGAGCGGCCGGACCTCCGACAGCGGATGGGCCAGGCGGCCCGTGCGAGAGTCGTGCATTTCACCTCCCAAGCCGTCGTACCAGAAGTCGAGCGAACGTACAGACAACTGAGGGAGACACGGTGTCTAGCAGCGTAGCCTCGCGACCGAGTCATACAGTCCGCGCGCCAGTAGCCCCGGCCCAGACGCTGGAGGTTCCGTCTTCCACTTACGCAGGAGCCGCACTGGGGGACAACTCCGGCCGAGGGTTCTTCCAGCGTGTGGCAGGAACGCTTGCGATCCTGGTTGGTTTTGGGGTACTCGGGCAGGCATACGTCGCCGCGCCGGACGGTACGTTGGCGTATGCTTTCTACTGGCTCGGCCTGGCGGCGTGCTTCGTCGGGACGGTTGCGATTGGCATCAGCCGCGGAGCACAACCCCGCCACCAACTGGCAGCGCTTGCGGCACTGGGGCTGGGCATGTACCTGCCGTCGTATCTCAGAAATCCGGCGTACCCGCTGTTTCAAGACGAGCTGTTCCACATCCAGACGCTGCAGTTGATGCTGGACTACGGGACGACGCACGTTCCGATCACCAACTTCCCCATTGCGGGTGCCTACCCCGGCATCGAACTCGCCGGTCTGGCCATCATCTCCGCCACCGGTCTCTCAGTTGACACCGTCGTGCGCATCGTGCCGGTCGCGATCCACATGTCGATCCCGATTGTTGCCTGGTTCGCGCTGCGATCCGCCGGCTTGCGCCCAGCGCACGCGTTCTTTGGCGCGCTGGTCTACATGGCGAACTGGGGCTACTACTGGTTTCACGCCACGTTCAGTTATGAGAGCCTCGGTATTCTGTTCTTCATTCTGATCGTGGCGCTGGCTGCGCGCCTCGCGCAGCCGAAGTTGCGGGCGCCGGTGGCCACGACGTTAGCCGTACTCCTGGCGGGGGTTGCCGTCGTCGTGACGCATCACGTGAGCAGCGCGATAACGATCGGCACGCTCGGCGTGCTTGCGGCAGCAGTGGCCTTCCGGTTGCGTGGCAAGCGGTCGCCACTCCGAGACATCGCGCTGTTCGGGCTAGTGGTGTGGATCGGCTGGCTGGTGTACGAAGCCAGCGGCACCATCGTGTACCTCGGCGGAAATTTCCTCGATCGGGTCACCAATCTGCTGGCGCTGTTCCAGGGCGGCTCGAATACGACACGGACGTTGTTCTGGAACACATCGGTTCCACTGGCCGAACAATTTGTCGCGTACCTCTATCCCGTACTCACGTTTGGCCTCATTGGTCTCGGTCTTTACCGCGCGGCCGTTCCTGTTTTGCGCACGTGGCGCGATCAACGCACGCTGAACCTGTCGGCGGTGCGATTGGCGCTAGCTGTTGTCGGCCCCATACTGTGGCTGGCAACCGCGCCTGGTGTTCTCACACGCACCGCGGATGTGATCTATCGTTCCTGGTCGTTCCTGTTCCTTGGCGTCGCACTCTATGCGGCGCTGGGTGTGCGGCCGTGGCTCCTGAGTGGGTCGGTGAAGCGGTATCTCGCCTATGCGCCGGTTGCGCTCTTGCTGGCGGGAGCTGCGATTCTCAGCGGCAATCAGGCTGGACGATTCCGTACCGCCGATGTGCACTCATCCGCCGGTCCGGAGGCTTTTACCAATGACATGGTCAGCGCCGCGCACTGGCTCCAGGCAGATGCAGGACGGTTCCATTTCCTGATCGGCGACTCCACCAGCTCGATTGCCTTCGCGGTCTGGGGAATGCAGCGCACGAATCAGGGCGTCTGGCCGGTCTTCTACACGCCGGATCCGCAATTGGCGCAGATGTACACCAACGACATGCGCGCCGATTACGTGGCAGTGGACGTGCGTGACAGTGAATATCTGCCACGCTATGGCTTCTACTTCGACGCATTCGAGTTTCTGGACGTGCGCCGTGCTGTCAGCATGGGCGAGCTTCTGCCATTGGACGACCTGCGGAAGTTCGACCGGATGCCGGCGTTGCGGCGCGTCTACGACAACGGCGACATCGTGCTGTACCAGAACAGCGGTGTGGTCGAGCCGGAGGTCAACCAATGATGCTTACGCGCCGCCAGTTAGCTGTTGACGGCGTGTTGCTCGCGGCGGCAACCGCCGGGGCCTCCACTGCCCTTCTCGGCTGGTCTGATAATCCGGTCCGCGTCGCGGGCGGACTGGTGTTGTCGATCTTTACACCTGGTTATGCGCTGCTACGCGCGCTGTTCCCACGCGCCCTCAAAGCCACCGAGCAGTACGCATTGAGCGTGCCGCTGAGTTTTGCGCTCGCCATTCTCGTCGGCACCACGCTGGACCTGACGCCCGTTGGCCTTTCATCGAAGGCGACCGTCGCGCTTCTGTGGGCAGTCACGGTCGGCCTGTTCGCGATCAGCTACCTGCGCCGCGAGAAGCCGCGTGCGTCTCCGTCTTTGCGCCTACGGCCCGCCTCGCAGTCCATCGGTCTGGGGTCCATCGCCCTCAGCGCAGTGCTCCTGGTAGCCGCAAGTGCATTTGCTGCAACGAGTCTCTTCGCAGCAAGCCGTGCCACGCCGAAACCGTTTACGGCACTGTCAGTCGATGGTGCAAACGGCGTGCAAACCGCCGGCGCTCCGCTCACCGTTACGCTCGACAACGAGGAAGGCCAGTCGATGCAGTACGACCTGCAAGTAACGGCTAACGGTGCCGAGATCGAGCGGGTCGACGGAGTCCAGCTCGATGCGGGCAAGCACTACTCGCTGCAATTGCCCCTGCTTCCGGCGGACGACACGGCGGGTGCCGACGTGATCGCCTATCGGTCGGGCGACGCTACGCCGTACCGGCTGGTCCACGTCGGCCCCCCCTCGACATCGTGATCGTCGCACGCGCCGGTCTGGCCGTGGCGGCGCTGGCGCTGCTGGCGGTTCTCTGGAAAACGTCCAACCAGGCAATCCCCCGACCCGTCAATGCGTCGTCACCTGCCAACTCCGTCCAGGCGGCGATTGATCTTCCGGCGGATGGATCCACGCTCCAGGGACCGTCGTACGTCGTCGGCTGGGCAGTCGACAGCGCCAGTTCCAGCGGCGTCGGCATTGACCACGTCAGCGTGTTTCTCGACGGCACCTATGTCGGTGATGCACACCTTGGCCTCTCACGCGACGACATCGCCGCTGCCTACGGCAAGAATTTCCAGATGGCCGGGTGGCAGATGATGCTCGATCTCGACAGTCTGACGGTACCGGGTCAGCACCACGTCGAGATTCGCGTCCGGAGCGCGGTGAACGGAGCCGAGACCAGCCTCACGCGCACGTTGTCGATCACCGGTCCGCAGCAATTTTGCGTGAACGATCACCCGCTCCGATTCGACATGGAAACCGCTGCCGCGTCGATGGCGGAAGTTCGCGCTGGCGGCATGTCGATGATGCGGATCGACGTGAGCTGGGCCGCCCTGGAACCCGATGCGCCTGGCGTCTGGAGCGCGCCGTACCTTGCGCGGCTGGACGACGTGTTGCAGTTGGCGCAGGATCGCGGCGTACGCCCGATCCTGGTGGTGGTATCCACGCCTGCCTGGGCACGCGGTTCGACCGGTTCGCAAATGACGCCACCAGCCCAGCCGAGCGCCTTCGGCGACTTCATGGGGAGGCTCGCCGCACATTACACCAATCGTGCGGGCATGGTGTACGAGGTGTGGAACGAACCAAATCAGCACCAGTTCTGGGACGCACTCGGCGGACCTGATCCGGCCACGTATACCGCACTGCTGCGAGCTTCCTACCAGAGCATCAAATCCGCGGCGCCATCCGCGGTTATTCTCGGCGGCAGCATCGCCTTCAATGACCCGGCTTTTCTGCAGGGAATGTACGCCGCCGGCGCGAGCGGCGCGTTCGACGGCCTGGCACTCCACCCATACAGTGGCACCAATCCGCCGGATGCCGTGGAAGACCCATCGCGCAGCTTCGTCGGTGCCATCGATCAGGCGCAGGACATCCTGTCGGCGCACGGCGACGCGAACAAGCCAATCTGGATCACGGAAATGGGCTGGAGTCAGAACGATGTCTCCGACGAAGTGCGCGCAACCTACATGGCAAGCGCCGTGAACCTTGTTCGCTCGCGATCGAGCATCGCGGCCTTTTGCGCGTATACGCTCGATCAACAGGCGGATGACGCCGCGTACGGTCTCATTGGCTCCGGTGGACAGCCCACCCGGTCCTGGCTCAGCTACGTACAGGCGATCGCCAAACGATGATCGTCCGAACGTTCAACTGGAACGCGGCCGTCCGGGATCTCTTTCGGCAGTGGCGGTCGAGGGCGCCGCTGCCGATGCCCGTCAACTCCGCCGCCATCATGCTCAGCGTCGTGGCCGCCGGCGCCTTTGGCCAGGTGACGTGGCTGCTCGCCGCGAGATTATCGGCGCCCCACGAGGTTGGCATCGCGTCGGCGTATATGTCGGCCGCGCAGCTGTGCGCACAGCTGTCGTTGCTGGGACTCGGGTCCGCGGTTTTTGTTCTCCTGCCGCGGCACAGCGAAGACGGCGCGGCGCTGATCCGCACGCTGCTTTCCACGGTCGCATCCGGTGGACTGCTGGCTGGCCTGGTATACGTCGCAATCGCAGTCACCAGCCTCCACGAACTTGGGAGTTTTGTCGCCGATCCACACGCGCTGGCGGTGGTGCTGGTGCAAGCCACCGTCCTACCGGCAGCGTTGTTGCTGGATCAATCCGCGGTCGCATTGCGCCGCGCCGACGGCGTGCTGATTCGCAGCATCGTGAGCGGAGTCACACGGGTGTGTCTCGTCATCGGTTTGTGGCTACTGGCGACAACGACCGCCCTGCCGGCGCTGTTCATCACGCTGGCGTGGGTTGTTTCAACCGTGTTGGCCTGTATGATGGGCAACTCGCAGCTGAACCACATCCTTCGAGGGTTCACCCTGCGTCCGTCCTTCCATAAAGAGTTCGTGTGCAAAGGGCTACGCATAGGGCTGCCGAACCATTTCGTCTCACTGGCGATGATTGGACCAGGTCTCATCCTCTCAATCCTGGTCACCGAACTGCTCTCGGCGAGCAGCAACGCGTACTGGTACATCGCCTGGATGCTCGCGGGCATCGTCTTCGTTGTGCCAAGCTCCAATGGTCTGGCGCTGTTTGCCGAGATTGCCAATCATCCTGAACGCACGCGCGCGGCGAGCCTTCAGAGTATTCGCAGCTCCCTCCTGTTCGGCCTGCCCCTCGCGGTTTGCCTCGGCCTGGCCGCCGGTTGGGGACTGCCGTTCCTGGGCGAAGGCTACGTGGCCGGTGTAACGCCGGTACGGATCATGGTCTTCGGTGTGCTGCCAATGACCTTTATCGAAACCTACGTCGCCAATTGCCGCGCGGCGCACAACCTACGCGAACCGGCGCTGGTGTGCTTTCTGAGCGGCGTTGTCATGCTCGGCGCAGCGGCCGTTGGCGGGGTGACCTTCGGGCTCAACGGAGTCGCGCTGGCGTGGCTCGGTGCCGAATGCGTCCTGGGGCTGTGGGCGGCGTGGCGGTTGCGGCTGCCGGCGTCACTCCGGTACGAGCCGCAGGTACGCGTCCTTGAGCCCAGCCAGAACTGGCCCCAGGACTGACGCGCGGAGCTGCTTGCGGGCGGCTTGACGCGGCTGACGCTGCACGAACGCTTCTTGAAATTCCGCCACGTCAACGTGCTCGCCTCGGGACAATTGCCTCAGCATTTCGCGCTCCGGCGACGCCACATTCATCGTGACCGGATGAATCATGAAGACATCCGGATCGCGCCGATAACGCGCAATCTCCTCCGGTGCGTGATAGCCAAGAAAGCGGATCGCGGATTGGTCCGGCAGCGGCATTCGACGGGGCGCACAGTCCAGCACGACGGCCAGTGTTGGGAAGATCATCTCTTCCAGGAAGGGGAAATGCGAGCGTTCGACGCGTGCACGCAGCTCATCCAGCCTGGGAAACTGCATGAGCCGTTCGATGTAGGTTCGACCAAACACCTGCCCCGGATTGAAGCACCCGAACGGATAGCGCGTGCCGAACATTGGCTGCCAGATGGTCCGCCACTTGAGGTGGAACCGCCGGCCGGGCTTCCAATCGGTGTTGGGTGGTATCTCGTTGAATTCGACCGCCATATAGTTGGCGTGCGCCATCGCCTGATCCAGGTAGTCCTCGATACCCGGCTTCGTCAACAGCATGTCGGAATCGAGCGTGATCAAGAAGTCGAACTGGCGTCGCTCCTCGTGCACGGACCGAATCACGTCCAGGTGAAATTCTGCCAGACCTTCGTAACGCAGCGGGTGGCTGTACGGAACGACATCGACTTCCAACCCGCTTGCGAGGCTATCGTCTCGGCCGCCGTTGTACAGGATGACATCCGCTCGTGGTGCGAACTGCCTGATGTTCTCCAACAGATCCTCGAGGCATGCACGCTGATTGTGCGCCAGGACCGCGAAGCAAACTTTCGCCATTTTGCGATCAGGCTAGCATTGCCAACCACGCGAAATACCACGGTTAACCGCGGGCACCGTGCAGGCGTGCACAGGCTACGCTGAACGACAGCGTGACCACGCGAATTTGTGTCGTCGGCTCCAGCACGCGTTTTCTCAGCGGTATCAGCTATTACACGCTGCGATTGGCAAACACGCTGGCCGACGCATACGACGTCTCAGCCATCTTGATGCGTCAACTGTTGCCGACCTTTGCGTATCCCGGTCGCACACGAGTTGGCGCGCGGCTTACCGACCTCACCTATCGGCCGACCGTGCGCGTACTGGACGGCGTCGATTGGTTCTGGCTACCCAGCATGTGGCGGGCGTTCGCAATGATGCTGCGGGAGCGCCCGCACGCGGTGGTGTTGCAGTGGTGGACTGCCACCGTCGTTCATTCGTATCTGGCGTTAGCTCTCATCGCCCGCGCGCTGGGGGCACGGGTCGTGGTCGAATTCCACGAGGTCCTGGACCCCGGTGAGGCCGGCCTCCGGCCCGTCCGCATGTATGTCGGCGCGCTGGCGCCTCTCCTCGTTCGCCTGGCGGATGCTTTCGTGATCCACAGCGAGCACGATCGCGCGCTCCTCGAAAAGCACTATGGCATCGCCGATCGCCCGATCGCGACAATTCCACACGGTCCGTACGACCATTACTCAGTTGACGCGGCAACCGAGGTGCGCCGCTCCGCACCGGAGTCGACTTGCAACCTGCTCTACTTTGGCGTCATCCGACCGTACAAAGGGCTGGAGGACTTGATCCGTGCCTTTGAGCAGATTCCGGAGGACCAGATCCACCGGTTCTGGTTGACCGTCGTCGGTGAAACGTGGGAAGGCTGGACCCTACCGAGCGAGCTGATCGCGCGCAGCCGCTACTACTCACGCATTACCTTTGTAAATCGGTATGTCCCCGATCAAGAGGTGGCGGGCTACTTCGCCGGTGCCGACGCCGTGGTGCTGCCGTATTTGCGCTCTTCCGCAAGCGGTCCACTGCACGTCGCGATGAGCCAGGGATTGCCGGTGGTGGTGACGCACGTGGGCGGGCTGGTCGAGGCTGTCAATGGCTACTCCGGCGCAATCCTGGTTCCTCCGTCCGACCCGGTGCGGCTACGCGAGGCACTCTTCACCGCCGAAAGTCTGCGCGGACAACACTTCCCCGACCCACACTCCTGGGAGCGCAATGCGTTGAAGTACTCGGAGCTCTTCGAAAGTCTTCTGCGTGAGACCCCAAGACTGACTCATGTCGTGGCGCCTGGGAGACTCCGGCCATGAGCATGTTGGCCACGGGCGTGCGCTACACCACGAACCTGACGTCGATGGTGGCCCGCCAGGACGGCGTGCTTGCCGCGGCGCTGGTCGGCAGCCAGTTCGTCGCGAGCGAGGCCGCCAAACTGCCGCGTTTCGCGCGCATGACGCTTGCGTCAAATGGCGTGCGCACAGCGCATCCGCCGCTGACCTCCGAACGGATCGTTGCCAATCTGCGCGGTCTCGGGCTAGAGATGCGCCCGTACCGGATTGACGTACCAGCGTTTCACGCACACCTGGCATCAGTCCGTTATCCGAAGTGGTACGCCGCCGGCAGCATTGACGAAGGCGGCAACCGCGAAGAGAAACTGCTCGAGTATTTCGTCTCGCTGGACCTGCTCGAGCCGCGGCGCGAAGACGTGATCATCGACGTCGCCAGCGAATGGTCCATTTTTCCTGAGGTCGTGCGCAAGCTCACTGGCGCGACGGTCTATCAGCAAGACCTGATCTATCCGCCCGGAGTCCACGGCTACCGTATTGGCGGGTCCGCCGCGGACTTACCGATTCCGGACGAATTCGCGGACATGCTCGTGCTGCACAACGCCTTCGAACACTTTGAAGGCACTGCCGACTCGGACTTCATTCGCGAAGCCTGGCGCGTCTTGCGGCCAGGTGGCGTGTTGTGCATCTTGCCGCTGTTTATGTCGGAACGGTTTTCCGTCATGAGCGATCCACTGATGGATCGCCGCGGTGTTACCTGGGACGCCGGCGCCGAGGTGGTGGAGATCCCATGGTGGCACAATCGCTTCGGCCGCCTGTACGACGCCGAAGCGCTGCAGTCTCGCGTGCTTGCGCCAGGCGCGGCATTCGATCAGCTGGTGTACCAGGTGGTGAACCCATACGAAGTGCATCCGTCGGTCTGTATGCACTTCATCCTGGTGCTCTACAAGCCAAAACGCTGACCGCCGAATCGGCCGCGCCTTTGTGGAGACCCACGCCCGTTCCCGTGGGTGACATCACGTCCGTGGGCGGCATCACCTCCGTCCCGTGTCGGAATATCACTCCGTGGGGTTATCACGTCCGTGGGTGACATCACCTGCGACCCGGATCGGGATATCACTCCGTGGGGCGGCAACCCTCCGAACCTGTGTGGGGACATCACTCCGTGGGTGAGATCACTCCGCGCCGTGGGACATCACCGCCGTGGGCAACACTCCGTAAGGTCACCACGCGTTCCCCTACAGGAGACACTGCCGAGAACACTTGTTCTACCAAGCGTCGCTGCGGTAGATTGGCGCTATGGCAACTGGAGTACAGGTGGTAATCGACTGCGCAGATCCTGGGCGGCTCGCCGAGTTTTGGGCCGCGGCTATGGGCTACAAAGTGCAAGACCCGCCGCCGGGCTTTGACTCGTGGCAAGCGTGGCTGCAGAGCATCAATGTTCCTGAGTCAGAATGGAATTCCGCAAGCGCGGTGGTTGACCCCGAAGGGAAAGGCCCGCGGTTCTTTTTTCAACAAGTTCCGGAGCCGAAGACCGTCAAGAACCGGGTGCACGTCGACCTGAACGTGGCCGGCGGCTTCAGCGTACCGCTGGAGGAGCGCAAGTCCAGGGCTCACGCCGAAGCCACCCGCCTGGCAGCGCTTGGCGCCAGGCAGCTGTCGATCAATGACAGCTGGCGCGGCTTTTCGATCGTGATGGCCGACCCCGAGGGCAACGAATTCTGCCTCCAGTGAAGGGCTTGACAGCCTTGTTGGTAAGTCGTAGCTTACGGTACGTCACCACTTACCGAGGCTGGAACAATGCCCCTGGAGAGGATCTTCCCATGAACACCGATGATCTCCGCCGCGCCTACGCCGAGTTCGTACACGCCGCCCAGCAAAAGCGTTTCGCTCCACCGTATCCCGGCGAGTGGAGCGCCGAACTGGTCCTGGCCCACGTCATCGTCGGCGATCGGCTCATCGCCGAAGCCGCCGGCCGCATCATGGCCGGCGTCCCCACCAGCTTCGACAACCTCGCCTCGCAGTCCGAGCCGTATCTGCAGTCCATCGTGGACGCCGCCGGCGACTGGGATGGCCTCGTTAGCTCAGTCCGACAGTGCGCCGACGAATTGATCGCGCTAGCCGGCCGCGTGACGGATGAGCAGGCAGCAACCCCGATCGCGTGCAAGATCGTCTCGGATAACAGCGTCGTTATCGACGCCACCGTGCCGCTCTCAAACCTGGTTCGCGCCCCGGTCGATTCGCACCTGCGCATGCACGCGCAACAGCTCGCGGCTCTGAGTCCCGAGAACACTCGCGCGCAGGCGAGCACCGCGTAGCCTAACAATCGAAGGCGTGGTCACAACTCTGGAGCGCGGTGCGCAGGCGCTGGAGGCGCTCGGCGATCCAACGCGTCGAGCGATCTTCGAATACCTCGTGCTGCGCCCCAGTTCGGTGCGCGAGCTGGCAGACCTTCTGCCGGTGAGCCGACCGGCGGTCTCTCAGCACCTGAAACTGCTCAAGCAGTCGGGCCTGGTGGTTGATCGGCCGGAAGGAACGCGGCGGATCTATCGCGTCGATCCAGCAGGAGTGTCTGCCATGCGCGAGTACCTGGATCAGATGTGGGGCGCCGCGCTGGCGGCATTCGCAACCGCGCTCGAACAACACTCAACCCACCAACCAGAGGATGAGTCCGCATGACGCAGCCGGCGCCGAGCGTGGTCCGCAGGACGATCAGCGTAGCAGCGCCGCGACAACGCGCGTTCGACGTCTTTACCGCCAGCTTCGGTGCCTGGTGGCCCAGGGACTATGGCATTGGCCCAGCCCCGATGGTCGACTTCATCATCGAGCCGAAAGTCGGTGGGCGCTGGTACGAGCTCGACGAAGACGGAACGCAGTGTGACACCGGGCGTGTTCTGGCGTACGAGCCTCCCCACCGAATAGTGCTTGCATGGCAACTGAACGAGCAATTCCAGTACGACGCGGATCCGTCGCATGCGAGCGAAGTCGAAATACGCTTCGTCGCCGAAAGTCCATCACGGACTCGAGTTGAACTGGAGCACCGCGGGCTCGAACGGCATGGCGCAGGGGCGGATGCGGTCCGCGCCGCGATGGACGCCCCGAACGGCTGGACAGCCGTCCTGGAGATCTTCGCCAAGTACGCCGCGACCTGAGTCCGTACGGGGTACCAGAGCGCGCAGCCTAAGCGCGAAAATCGTATACGATCCACACTAGTGGACCGCATGAAGCCTTCCAGCCCCTCGGCGGCCGTGCGCGGTCGCCTCGACCACCCGGTCGTCGACGCCGACGCCCACTGGCTCGAATCCGTCCCGATTTTTCATGACTATCTGAAGCAAACCGCCGGTCAAACCCTGCTCGATGAGTACATACAGTCCCAGTCGAGAGCTGACCGCTGGTTCCAAACGCCTCACGCAGAACGCATCCGCCAGCGCGTGACCCGTCCGAACTACTGGTTCGGTCCGGGCAACACGCTGGACCGCGCTACGTCCATGATCCCGCGGCTGCTCCACGAGCGGCTGCCAGACTTTGGCATCGACTACGCCATCGTGTATCCGACGTTGGGGCTCGGCGGTTTCCAGGGGCTACCAACCGATCTCCGCCGGGCCTGCGTTCGCGCGTACAACGCCATGGCCGCGGAGATGTTCGAGCCGTTCAAAGACCGCCTGACTCCGGCCGCCATCGTCCCAACGGTGACTCCGGATGAAGGAATCGAAGAAGCGGACTTTGCCGTAAACACGCTCCATCTCAAGGTCGCGCTCCTGCACGGTGTCATTCAGCGGCCTATGCCGGCCGACGCCGAATGGCAACCGGATCCTGCGCGGCGCCGCCATTATTTCGACTCGCTGGCGCTGGATAGTCCATTCGATTACGACCCACTCTGGTCCAGGCTCACGGAGCTTGGTCTCGCGTATACGACACACAGCGGCACGCTTGGTGACACCACCACTCGAAGTTCGCCGACCAGCGTGGTGTACAGCCGCGTCGGTCACTTTGCGCAAGCGCACCAGATGGCCTTGAAAGGCCTGCTCATGGGTGGTGTGACGCACCGCTTCCCAACGCTGAACTTCGCATTTCTCGAGGCCGGTGTGGCGTGGGCCGTGAACCTCTGCATCGACCTGATGCTGATCTTTGGCAAGTTCGGTCGAGCGGGCCTGGAGCGTGATCTGCATCCACGCAACCTGGATCAGAAAGCGCTGCGTGACCTGTTCAAGACGTACGCCACTGATAACCATTTTCGAAATGGCCGCGTGGATCGAATTTTCGACGAAAACAACCTATGGCCTAACCAGCCCGGCATGACGGCCCAAGACCTCGTCGACCGAGCAGCCGACTGGGACGAATTCGCGTTCGCCCATATCACCCGGCCCGAACAGATCCGCGAGTTGTTCTCGAGTCGGTTCTACTTCGGCTGCGAGTCGGATGACCCCACGACACGCTGGGCGTTCGACGAGCAGTCATCGATGGGCGCGAAATTCCAGCCGATTTTCAGCTCGGACATCTCCCATTTCGATGTGACGGACATGACCGAGGTGCTGGAGGAAGCATGGGAGCTGGTGGAGCACGAGCTTATCGATGAAGCGCGCTTCCGCGAGCTCACGTTCACCAACACGGTGAATCTCCACGGCCGCATGAATGCGGATTTCTTCAAAGGCACGACCGTAGAAACCGCCGCCGAGCGCGAGCTTGCAAGGATGAGCACGGCATGATGACGAAAATCGGCACCATGGGGATGATCTCACGCAGATCGGCATTGAAACTTCTGGTTTCATCGGGCAGCGCGCTGGTTGTGGCGGCATGCACCACACCTGCACCACCAGCCTCCGTTTCGCAGACCACGCCGGTACCCGCCACCAGTCAACCGTCCGGGTCGCCAAAACAAGGTGGCATGCTACGTATCGGGCTCGCCGCTGAGCCTGCCAACATCGATGGTCACATCCGTACACCTGGCTCCGACCTGACCTATTGGCTCGCTTTTGACCGCCTCATCGACTACGACCAGAAGGCTCAGCCCCAGCCTGGACTGGCCGAGACCTGGGACGTAGCGCCCGACTTCAAGTCAGTCACGTTTCACCTGCGCAAGGGCGTGACGTTTCATTCCGGGCGCGAGTTCACCAGCGATGACGTGAAGTGGAATTTCATGCGCGTTCGTGATCCCAAGCTCGCCGGATCAACGCTTGGCGCATACAGCCAGTGGTGGACCTCGATCGATGCGCCGGACAAGTACACCATCACGCTGAAGTCCGACCAATCACGGCCGACTCTGTTCGATACGCTCCAGCTCTTCAACATGCTCGATCAGACCTCGATGGAAGGGCCTGACGCAAAGTCCAGCGCTGTTGGAACCGGACCGTTCGTACTGAAAGAATGGGTCCAGGGCGATCACTTCACGTTCGCCAAGAACGCCAGCTACTGGAAGTCAGGCAAACCTTATCTGGACGGCTTCACAGCGCGGATCTTTCGCGGCGAACAACCAGCCATGAACGAGCTGGAGGGTGGATCGATCGACGCGATGCGGATGTCTTCTGTGACAGATATTGTGCGCCTGAAAAAGGATTCGACATACGCCGTCGTGGAACATCCAAACCCAGGCACGTTCTGGGAGATCGGCTTCAATGTCACCAGACCGCCGTTCGACAATAAAATGGCTCGGCAGGCGTTCAACTACGCCTTCAACCGCCAGTACCTGGCCCAGACCCTGTACCAGGGCACGGCGGTTCCGAGTGCCTTGCCGTGGAGCTCCAGCTCACCTGGCTACGATGCCAACAAAGCAGGTGCCTACGCGTTCAATCTGGACACAGCCCGGAGTCTGTTGTCCGACGCCAAAATCTCGGGACAGGATCTGGACGTGGTGCTGAGTCCGGGGCAGCCGGTGGTCGAGAGCATGATGCAGGTCTACCAGGCGGACCTTGCGAAGCTCGGGTTCAATCTCAAAGTCAACGTGATGGAAGCCGCCGCATGGATCGACAGCGTCAACAATGTCAAATACAACGGCGTCTACCTGTCGGGAGACAACAACGCCCACGTGAATCCCGGCACGCTGTGGAGCAGCTCACCCGGTTGGCGGCCGCTCCCCAGCAACAACTCCGGCTGGAAGAACGACCAGTGGACGCAGCTTGTCACCACCCTCACCACTGAACCTGACGCCTCCAAACGCAACGCGCTGATCCCCCAGATCAACGACTACGTGTTAGATCAGAGCTGGGTGTTTCCAATCTGCTCCAGTCCATCGATCCTGGTGACCACGAACAAGCTGCAGGGCCTGGTCCCGGCCCTGTACAACGGCTGGTTTTTCGACGCCGCCTGGCTAGGCTAACCGTTGCCGCACTACCGACCAGTCAGTATGGTGATTTCCCTGGCGGGATGGCTATCTATCTGGCCTGAGGAGCCGCTCCAGCATACGCGTCAGCTGCTGTCGCTCCAGCGGCTCCAGGACGCCAACAAATTGCGCCTCGCATTCTTCCATGAGCTTGTCCGCTCGGGTGAGCGCGCGCCGCCCCTTGGCCGTCAGCTCTACGGCATTCGCGCGCCGATCCTCTCGACTTCGAATCCTCCGCGCAAGGCCTTGCGACTCCAACGTATCAACCAGCGCGACCACCGTCGCGCGATCAAATCCGAGGGTATCGGCAATCGTCCGCTGCGAAGATCCTCCGCCTGCCGCCAGCACCGTGAGTACCGTGTAATGGCGTGTATCCAGGCCCAACGCCGCCAGGTGAGCGTTCGCCATCCGGCCGGCCGCATCCGTTACGCGCCGAAGCAAATAGGTGACGCGTCGTTCGAGCATACGGGGTAGTCCGTGACCTTCGCCGGCGCCCCCGGATTGCTGATTGTGCGCTGATTCATCAATCATTTATGCTTCAGCACATATCACATGTTTTTTAGCGGAGGGCGCCGTGACTGGTCCGCTGCAGATCTATTCGGCCTACCAGCAATACTTGCAAGATCAGGCATATGCACGCCTCGCCGAGGTTGTCGATCTCCAAGGCTACACCGAAAACTGCCTCGGGCTCACGGGCGGCTGGACGGTCGGTTTCGACGTTGCGCTGCAGAATTACGCCAAGAACATGCTGGCCGCCTTCACAGACCTTCAGTTCGAGATCAAAGACACCTTCGAGGGACCCGACGCGCTTGCGATCAGGTCGCGTGCTGAGGGGACCCACAGTGGCACGTTCCTGGATGTCCCGGCGACGGGTCGTCGCATCGCCTGGGACGTGGTGACACTGGTTCACATGCAGGACGGCCGAATGGTGGGCCAGTGGATCCAGCCCGATCTGTGGGGGATCCATCTGCAATTGACGTCTGCAGAGCCCGCGCCGGCGAGCACCGTCGCAGCCGATCCGCCGCGCGATTGGGCGCAATCCGCGCGCTGAACCAGCCGCCACAGGCAGCGGCTGATCGAGCGCGAGCAGCCGCGATAAGTTGGCCCCCCATCGATCCGGTGCGGTAGGACTAGCGCCATGACCTTGCATTCGATGGCGCGAGCCCTTGCCGCGCTGGCACTCACGCTGGTGCTGGCCGCTCCGGCCGAATCCCAATCCCAAGCGGTCACGATCTCGGGCTCCATCTGGCTGGCCGGGCCGAACGGCACCGGCGATCCGACGTATGCAGGCGCGCTGGACCAGCCACCGGCAGTGACCTCCACAACCATCTCGGGCTGGGTCGTCGATACCTCGGCCCAGGGCTGGAGCGGCATTGACGATGTGCAGATCTGGAGTGGACC
>JAFAZN010000489.1 GCA_019239775.1 Chloroflexota bacterium | reverse complement strand
GCGGCTCTAGGCCGCGTCGTGAAAAATCACGCCAAGCGTATGCCGCTGCCCCGAGCGAACCTCGCTCACTCCGTGCCGCATCCTCACTCGGTATGTGCCGCGCGACCCCTGTGCCGCCCGCTGGTTGACCGCAAAGATCACCCCGTCGCCGAGGCCAAGCGGCACGACCATCGCGCGTGATTGCATGCGCGGCCGCTGCTCCACCAGCACGAACTCACCACCCTCGAAATCCTGGCCTGGCTGCGCAAGCAGAAACGTGGCCTGCATGGGAAACAGGTGTTCACCGTAGACGTCCTGGTGCAAGCAGTTGTAGTCGCCAGGTCCGTAGCGCAGCAGCAGCGGAGTCGGCCGAGTCTGCCCAGCGTTGTGGCAGCGGTCGAGGAACTCCGCGTGCGTTTCCGGAAATCGCACGTCCACTCCCATCGAGGCGTTCCAGTGGTTTGCCACCGGCGCCAGCCGCTCGTACAGCTCAGTCCGCAGCGCTTGCACGATCTCGGGCAGCGGATAGCTGAAGTAGCGGTATTCGCCCCGCCCAAACCCGTGGCGCGCCATGACGATGTGGCTGCGAAACCCCACCTCGGCGTCGTACAGCGCTGCAATCAAGCGGCACTGCTCGGCGTCCAACACGTTCGGAATAACGGCCCACCCGTGACAGTCCAGGTGCTCGCGCAAATTCGCCCAATCGGCCGCGCGTATACGTTCTTGCACTAACTCCACATCCGGTTAACACACCAGTCCGGCCAGCGGTTGCGCAGCAACCACCGCAAGTGCAAAATGGTGACCAAAGCCGAAAACCGGGGAGCAAGACTGCCAAATTAAACTCTACTGTGCGGCGATGCGCTTCCAGTAGATGATGGTGCCGCACAGACCGCCGTGCGGTTTGTACGCGTAGTCGGGAATCACGCCGGCGCGACAGAAGCCGAGCTTTTCATAAAACGGCCCGGCGCCGTCTTCGTCGGCGGTATCCAGCGTCAGGAGCGTGCGTCCGCGCTCGCAGGCAATGCGTTCAGCCTCCACCATCAGGGCTCGGGCGATTCCGCGACCGCGGCAGTGTACGCGGGTCATCATCTTGGCGATCTCACCGCGGTGCGGCTGGTTGGGGGGACAGTCCAGCAACAACGTCACCGTGCTCACAACTTCCCCATGCACCATCGCCCCGAGTACCACGCGTTCACCGGCCTCGGCAGCGCGCAGAGACTTCGTCCAGAACGCCGCGGCCACCTCCGGCGCGAGCGGGTGCATGAAGCTCACGGATCCGCCGTGTGCGACGGTCTCAACCAGCAGGTCAGCCAACTGGCTGACGGTCTCGGGCGTAAGTCGCAAAGGCACAATGTCCACGGCTAACTCCTGGCGACAATAACCACGTAGGTGCACGGCTGCGAGGTCTCATTGGCAAAGGTGGTGTCGGCGGGCGGACCAAAGCCGAGGCAGTCGCCGGCGCCCAGCGTCTGCCGCCGATCACCTTCTTCGAGGGTCAGCCGGCCAGCTTGCACCCACACCACCTGGCGGATGCGACTGTACGAAGCGGCCGGCATTCCGACCCGAGCGCCCGCCGGCAACTCCACACGGACGATCTCAATCGGGTGGTCCGAGCGTTCAAAGACCTGGCGCCGCAGGTAGCCACTGGCCGGGTCGCGCCACAGCGGCTGATCGGCCGCGCGCACGAGTCGGTCGGCATCACCTTCGGCGCGCGAGATGAGCGCACCCAACGTGAGATCGAAGGCCCCCGCCAAACGTACGAGCACGGTCGCGGTGGGGCTGGCTTCGCCGCGTTCGATCTTGCTGATCGTGGCGCGCGCAACACCAGAGCGTTCGGCGACATCGCCAAGACTCCAGCCGCGAGCTTCGCGCTCGAGCCGCAGCCGATCCGCGATGCGCACACCGGGATTGTCCAGTTTTGTAGCCAAGCGTCCACTATTGTGGACGGACGGCGGCGTTTGTGTCCAGCCCCCGGCGGCTATTGTCTTGTTGCCAAATGCGCCTCTTGCCGATCGGACTTCTGGTGGCGGCGAACGCGCTGTGGGGCTCGTCGTACGTCGTCGCCAAAGTCGCGATGGACGCGATCCCGCCGCCGCTACTCGCCGCGATGCGGTTCACCCTCGCCGCCGTCGCGCTGTGGCTGATCCTGCTGACGCTGGATAAAACCCGCAAGTTTCCGTCGCCGGCAGATGCGTTTCGTCTGCTGGGGCTCGGCGCCGTGGGCATCGGCGCCAACGGCCTGCTTGGCTATTGGGGCGTCAGCCTCACCACCGCCACCGACGCGGCGCTGCTGATCGTCGGCGAGGTGCTCTTCACCACCGCCCTGTCCGTCCTGCTTACCAGCGATCGACTGACCCCGCTGCGTGGAATCGGTCTGCTGATAGGTGTCGCGGGCATCGTCGTACTCGTGCTCGGCGGTGCGACGGCGCCAGCAACCTCGGCCGCCCCGAATCGGGTGCTGGGAGACCTGCTGATCCTCGCGGGCCTCGCCTTCGAGTCGGCACACACGGTTCTCGGTACCCGACTCACGCAGCGCTACGACCCACTCACGGTCCTGACGCTCACCGTCACCGGCAGCTGCATGCTGTGGCTGCCAACCATCGGCCTGTACGCTTTCGGCCACACACCGCGCATGCCGGGTGCGACCGCGGTCGCCGGCGTGCTGTACCTCGCACTGGTGGCAAGCGTTGCCTGCTATCTCGTGTGGTTCAGCGTGCTCCAGCGTTCTGGTGCCACACTTGGTGCGCTTTCGCTACTGGCCCAACCGGTCGTCGGCGCGGCGCTCGGCATCATGCTTCTCGGCGACGCGCTGACGGGCACTACGCTCATCGGCGGTGCCTGCGTGCTGGCGTGCCTGATCCTGGCGTCCATCCGTCAATCAGGCGCCGGTGCCGCGAACGGCTGTCGAAACGTGAATGCCGCGGGCGTTGGCCCATCGCGGCGCAGCTGATCCAGCCGCAGCCTGGCTTCCTGCAGCGTGGGGATATGCCCGGCCGGCACCCACCACAGGACCAGAAACGGCTGGTCCATGTGGTCGAACCATTCGCGCCGGCGCACCAGATATTCCAGGTGGCGACTGCGATACACGAAGTCCCAGAGCTGTTCGCGGCTCTGCCACACCGCGAAGTTGATCAGCAGATCATCGTCGTCGAACGGCCGCGTGGCGGTGGCGTTGTTGGAGCCCGGCGAGGTGTAGCGCCAGACGAACCCGGGCGCCTGCTCCGCCAGCGCATTGATCGGGTCCAGCCCGTCCATGAAGTCCTTGAGCTGCGGCGAGTCGAGCGGCGCGCGAATGCGCCCGATATTCAGCAGCGCCAGATGATAGCTGCCCACGCGGCGATTGTGCCCGCGCCCGCAATCTATGTCAAGTGTGATTAGTTTTAGAACTGATGGCGACGCAGCAGCCGCTACTTTCGGGCACCAGCTCGGCGCGGTAGTTTTGCGCCAGGCCGCCACCGACCAGCACGCCTTCGAGCAGCGACAGGTTCGCGCCGCACGTCAGGGTCGGAAGCACCTGCGCGAGCGCGTGGAACGGACAGTTCCGCAGGCGCACGTACCCGTCGTGGGTGTCATACGGTTCGTAACCGCGTTCGCCGAGCACTTCGAGGATGTCTTGGATAGTGACCCGTTTGCGCGAGCCGGCCAGCTCGCGACCGGTGGCCAGGCCACTCTCGCGCGCTGACGCGTACAGGGCATCTTCGGCGCCGGCGCGGTCGAGCGCGTCGCCGAAGACTTGCGCCGCGCACAGATAGTCGCGCGGAGGCAGAGAGATCGCGTGCTCGGACGAGGCGCGGCGATACAGCTTGGATGGTCTGCCTGCGCCGGGACCAGAGCGCCCGTTGGTGCGGCGGAACTCGACCTCGAGCAGGCCGGCGTCGGCCAGCCGGTCGAGGTGGAACGCGGCCAGCGTGCGCTGCACGCCCACTGCCTGCGCCGCCTCGTTGCGGCTCACCGCGCGGCCCTGCACGACCACGTACTCATACAGCGAGCGACGGGCCGGGTCCTGCAGGAGCCCCATTGCTTCGATCTCGGTGGCGTCCATCTATCCGACTCGCTACTCAATGGGATTCTAGAGAACGCCACAGTGGCCGCTGTTTTCCCCTCGCGCCCAGTACGATTGGCTCCGCAAGCCAACATGAACATCTTCTTCGACGTCGACGAAACGATCCTTGGCTACGACGGCTCTTTGCGGCCCCTGGTCAAGCAAACCTTTGAGTCCCTCGTTCAGGAGGGTCACCGCATTTACATCTGGTCAGGCGTGCGCACCGCCGAGACGGTGCGCAGCGAGGTGGTCGAGCCGTACGGCCTCACTGCCTACGTAACCGCGTGTTACCAGAAGCCGCGCTGGGACCACCGCGAGCTGCTGCCGCGCCTGGGCGTCGACGTCGAGCCGGATTTCTGCGTGGACGACTATCCAGAGATCGTCGAGGTCTTCGGCGGGATCTTGATCAAGCCGTACCAGCGCGAGCGACCCGACGCCGACCTGGAGCGCGTGCTCGCGGCGATTCGTGCCGCTACCGCCACATCACAGAGCACGCCAATCTGAGTTCGTAGCCTGGCCTACTCAGGCGGCGGGATGCGCCGATACACCAGCCGCCAGAGGGTGTCATGGGCTTCCCATGCCGGTGGGCCGGACGAGAGGGTCCCCCGTGCCTGGCGACGTTCGTTGCGCTGCTCGGTCGCCGTGGCGTCGGCCTCATACACGGCCACAAAGCGCGGCGAGCCAGGCTCCGGATGCGCGAAGGCCTGATACAGCTCGAATCGCGTACCCCGCTGATAGCCGCCGTAGGCCATGACCTCGGGCACGTGCGTCTCGGTGTAGAACCGGTTGAAGTCCGCCAATTCTTCGTCGGTTGTTTGCGGCGGCACATTCATGCCGACCAGGAAGATGGATTCCGCTGGGGCGGAGTCTTCGGGGGCGCCGCACGTGGATACCTGGCGCCACATCATGCGCCAGGTGGTTTTGGCCTTCTTGCGCGCGGCTGGCCATGGGGAATAGCGCTTGCGGTGGAGCCAGGGCCGTTCGTTGTCTTTGATGTACTGCTGGGCGGCCTTCTCGTCCTGGATGGTGTACACCGCGAGCCAGCGCGGACCCTGGTGCTCGCCGCCGCGGGGGTCGGGATCGATTAGCTCGTAACGGCTCCAGCCGACGAAGCCAGGATGCGCGGCGACCACCTCGTTGACATGGGTGGTGCTGTAGAAGTGATTGAACTCGGCCAGGGCCTCGGCCGAGGTGCGTGGGTCGGTGTCCATACCGACCCAGTACAGGAACGGATAGCCAAAGGGACCTGGGGTGCTCATGGTTGCACCCACCGTATCCCGCGCGCCACAGTTCGTGCCACAGTCGCGTTCGTCCGCGACGCGTCCCGCGGTCGATCTAGCCGCGGCGGCGTTCTTCGCCGATTTCGGCCAGGCGCTTCCAGGCGGGGGACAGCGGCATCGCGGAGCTCGCCAGGAGTCGCACCATGTTGAGGTCCTCACCCTGCGCTGAACTGCGAGTCTGCGCATCGCTTTTACGGCGTTTGGCGAGCCAGCGTTCGGTTTGATCGGCCAGTCGCGGCAACCGCGGATCATCCGCCGGCCAGTCGAACGCGGCGTCGAAGTCCAGGTAAATCGCGCAGAATTCCGGATCGTTCAGGTAGTCCATTTTCTCAGCGATCCAGCCGGTAACGTCTTCGGGCGCGACCGTGTGATAGAGGATCCACATGTCACGCTCCAACTGGACCACGCGCTGACTCACGCCAATTGCCTGCAGCCGTTCGAGGTAATCCGCCACCTCCGCGGAGACGAACAACCGGTCGCCGGCGTTCAGCCGCGCGATGCGCTCGCGGGTGCGCTGCAGCTCCTGCATCCGCAGCGCCAGCTTGCGATCGATTTCGCCAATCGCCGCCGCGAACCGATCGGACGATGCCGCGAGCAGCTCCTTGATGCGCGCGAGCGGCACCCCCGCCTCGGCAAGGATTTTGATCTTGACGAGACGGATGGCGTGCTCCGCGGAGTAGCGGCGATAGCCCGACGCGTCGCGTGGTGGTTCTTCCAGCAGACCGCGCTGGTGGTAATGGCGGACTGCTTTGATGGTGACTCCGGCGTAGGTGGCGAGCTGGCCGATGGTGATGCCTCGCGGCGCGCGCCCGTCCATACCGGTTCATGATGTCACCTAGCGCGCGGCGGCCGTACTTGGCTCCGGATAGGCGAGGTCTGGATACCACTCACCGCGACCCTGTGGTGTGAGATCCAGAAAATGCCAGACGGGCGACAGCAGGTCGATTCCGCGCTGATCGATGTCATCGGACATGCGCGGATGGAACGTGTAGGAATGTCGCACCGAACCGTCAGCATCACGCGTGAAGACCGAAACGGTCGAGTCCTGATTGCCTTCGGCGTCCTCGCCGCCGAGGTCATATTTGAAGGTGCCCTCACCGGCGCTGAGCAGGCGCAGGTTGGTCCAACCGCGACTTCGAGCGTATGCGCGCAGCGCGGCCGGATCGGCGGCTGCAAGGATTACGAAGTCAATGTTCTGCGCGAGATGTTGGGCGACGCCGTTGAAGCCGTCGATCCACATCGTGCACATCGGACACGCGCTGGTTTGCAGCTTGCCATACATGAATTGATAGACGACCAACGTCCGATCAGGTCTGGTGAAGAGCTCTGAGAGCCGCACCGTTTGGACCGGCGCGTCGCCCGCGTCCAGGCGTCGCGGTCCCTCCTGGAACACGTAGTCCGGCACGACAGGTCCGGGCGGCAGGTTGCGGCGCAACGCCGCTACTTGTTCGCGGTGCTGCATGAGCTCGATTTCGGCGCGCTGGAGCTGATCGCGAAAAGCGACATAGTCAGCGGACTCGTTAGCCAGTCGCGTATACAACATCGGCGGAGAGAACCTCCCGGGTAAGGCTACGGGGTGCAACCGTTGAGTTGCAGGCTAGCCGATGCCGCCGCGCGTGTGCAACCATTCAGTTGCAGAACGATGACCAACCAGGTCCCCGATTCCATCGAACGCGAACTCATCCTGCCAGTCCCGCCAGGCCGCGTCTGGGATGCCCTGACCCAGCCGGACCAGCTCTCAGCGTGGTTCGGCACAAGCGCAACGCTTGATCTCCGCCCAGGTGGCAACGTGACGTTCACGTGGGATCAGCCCGAGCATCACGGCACCAACTCCGGCGTGATCGAGGTCGTCGAGCCGCCACGTCGGTTCGCCTGGCGGTGGCGGCACGGCCGGGACGAGGGACCCGCCACGCGGGTCGAATTCGTGCTCGATCCGCATCCGCAAGGCACCCGCCTGCGCATGGTGGAGTCGGGCTTCTCCAGCTTGCCGCCGGACCGACGTGAGGGCAACCAGGCTGGTTGGGAGCACGAGCTGGCGGACCTCGCGGACTACCTCAGCCCCGTCTCGCGTTAGCCATGGCGCAGGCGGCAACGGACGCGGTTTTTACCGCGCTGGCGGATCCCACACGGCGCCAGGTGCTGCGATTGGTAGCCCAGCACGGGCCAACTTCTGCCACCGCCCTGGAACGCGAGCTGCCGGTGAGTCGTCAGGCCATTGTGAAGCACCTCAGCACCCTGAGCCGTGCTGGCCTGGTAATCGGCGAACGGCAGGGCCAGGAGGTCCGATACGCGCTGGTGCCCGCCCCACTGGACGACGCCGCCGCCTGGATTGCCGACCTGGAAGCGCAGTGGGACCGGCGCCTTGGACGGCTGCGCGCACTCCTGACTCCTCGCCAAGTAACGTGAACTTCGATGGATACGGTTCGGTGGGGCATCTTGAGTACCGCGAGGATCGGTACAGTCCACGTCATCCCTGCGCTGCAACGGGCGGAGCACGTCGAAGTCACCGGTATTGCGTCGCGTGAGCTGGAGCGAGCGAAGGCTGTTGCGCACTCGCTGGGGCTTGCCAAGGCGTACGGTTCGTATGACGCGCTCCTCGCGGATCCCGATATCGACGCGGTGTACATCCCGCTCCCAAACGATCAACATGTTCCCTGGTCTCTCAGAGCACTTGCCGCCGGTAAACATGTGCTCTGTGAAAAACCGATCGCGCTAACCGCCGCTGAAGCTCAAAGCCTGGTCGACGCCGCGGGCACCTATCCGAATCTGAAAATCATGGAAGCGTTCATGTACCGCTTTCATCCGCAGTGGCAGCGCGCGAAAGAAATGGTCGCGCAGGGAGCCGTCGGCGACCTCCGCACCATCCAGTCGTTCTTTTCCTATTTCACTACCGATCCGTCTAATATTCGCAATCAACTCGCGCATGGCGGCGGCGGATTGATGGACATCGGCTGCTACAACATTTCGTACTCGCGCTTCATCTTTGGAAGCGAGCCGGAGCGAGTCAGCGGAATTGTCGAGTACGATCCCACATTTCAGACGGATCGACTGGTCTCGGGCATGCTCGATTTCGGCCGCGGCACTGCGACCTTCACCTGCTCGACCCAGCTGGTGCCGTATCAACGCGTGAACATCTTTGGAACCGACGGCCGTCTCGAAATTGAAATACCGGTGAATGCGCCTGCCGATCGGGCCTGCCGGATCTGGCATCAGCACGGTTCGAGCACAGACGAAATCACCTTCGACCCGTGTAACCAGTACACGCTGCAGGGCGAGGCATTTTCGCTCTCGATCATTCACGATCGACCGGTCCCGACTCCGCTCGACGATGCCGTTTCAAACACGCGGGTCATCGAAGCCATCGTCCGCGGCGGCCGCGAACACACGTGGGTGCCGACGCTTCGGGAAAGCCGCTAGCCGGCGGCCAGTCTCGAGCCCTGCATCAATGTTGCGGCCTGTTTGATGTCGGCGGTGACCACCGTCGTCTCGACCGATTGGATCGCCGACATCCTGCCCAGCGTGTCGGTCACATACGTGTATAGATGGTCCAGGTCGCGGCATACCAGGCTCGCCACGATGTTGACCGAACCGGTCACCGCACCGACAAACGCCGTTTCCGCATGTTCGGCGAGTTGTTGGCCGACCTGCCTGAGTCTGGCAGGCGCCACACGCAGGTAGACTCGGGCGGTGGTCGTGTAGCCGAGCGGCTGCGCGGCGATTTCGACGTCGACGTACACTACGCCACTCGCCAACAGCGCCTCGACGCGGCGCGCGACCTGTGCGGGCGAGCGGCCCGTCTGCTCGGCCAGCGCTGCGTAGCTCGTTCGACCGTCGCGAGCGAGCAGCCGCAACAGGTCATCATCCTCCGCTTGCAATCGCGCGTGCGCGGCAGCGCCGGTACGCACGTTCGTAGCCAGCTCGGCTACCTGTTGCGGTGTGAGCGGGTCCGGAAAGCCGTCCCAACCGGCGCGTCCCGGTGTGGGAAACACGTGGAGCACGGTAAGCGCGGTCATGCCGAGCACGCGGCCAGTCCGCGGCAGATGTTCGAGTAACAACGCTTCGCGCGAACCGGAGGTGCGCGCACGCAAACCGCACGCGATTTCGGCGCCACCGTCCATGAGCGAAATCCAAGCCACGTCGTCGCGCTTGGCCAATGCTGCCGCAAGCGGACGACCGGCGCCAGGCTGTACGTGAAGGCGCAACAGCGTTGGTTGGGCCGCCGCGACAAAGGTCGGAAAACACAGCACGCGTACGACGCCTTGATCGCGCAGGCGCCGGTACCGCCGCGCGATCGTTTGTTCGGAGCTCCCAAGCACTGCCGCGATACGTCCAAACGGGGCTCGGCCGTCGATTTCGAGCACGTGCAAGAGCTGACGGTCCAGGCGGTCGACGCCTGGCTCGCGGTGGAGGATTTCGTCAGTCTCAGCCACAAGTATGGAGGAATAGTACCTCTTTGGCCCAGACGGTGGCAGGAGTGGAGCTGTGACGCGATGATCCAGGCATGCTTGCGAACTCACCGATGGGTGTATCCGAAACGACTGCCTATCACTGGCGATGGGCAGCGCTGAGCGTGCTGCTCGTCGCCGAAGCGATGAATCTCCTGGACGCCACGATTGTGCAGGTCGCGGCCCCTGTGATCCACGCCCACCTGCCTGGGCCCGCCGCGGACCTCCAGTGGTTTAGCGCAGCGTACACGTTGCCGTTCGCCGTCGCGTTGATGCTGGGCGGCCGGCTGGGGGACATGTTCGGTCGCAAACGCGTGTTCCATATCGGGATTGGTGGATTTGTCGTTGCGTCGTTGGCATGCGCTCTGGCGCCATCGGCGAGTTTCCTGATAGCTGCCCGAATGATCCAGGGTGGTGCCGCAGCCTTGATCATTCCGCAGACCTACGGACTGATTCGCGCCATGTTCGACGGCAACGAACGTGCGCGGGCGCTGGGAAGCATTGGACCGGTGATGGGCCTGGCGGCGGTGCTCGGTCCGGTGTTGGGCGGAGTACTGACGCACGCGGACGTGTTTGGCACCTCCTGGCGCGCCGTATTCCTGGTGAATGTTCCGCTTGGACTTGCGGTGCTTGCGGCCGTGCCGTTGCTACGCGAGGACCGCGCCACACGCCGGCCAGGCTTCGACGTCGGCGGAACCCTACTCGCGGCAGGAGCTATGGGTCTGCTGATTTACCCGGTCATCCAGAGCAGTGCGTTTGGCTGGACTCCGCAACTCTTTGGGTTGCTCGTGACCGGTGGTGTGCTGGGCCTGGGATTCTGGTTCCACCAACGCTGGATTGCCCAGCGAGTTTCATTCGCGAGTGGACTGCTAGATCCGCGCCTGATTGCCGACCGGGTGTTCTCTGCCGCGCTCGTCTGTGTCCTGCTGGTGTTCGCGGTGATCACCGGCTTGACGTTCGTTATCGAGCTGCAGCTGCAGATCAGCTTGCGTGCCGATGTGCTGACGGGTGGGCTCAGTGTGGTGCCGTGGTCGCTGGCGTCCGGAATCACCTCATGGGTAGCTGGAACGCGATTGGTTCCGCGGTATGGACCGGGCATCATGCGCACCGGTCTGCTGATCCTGGCGTTCGGACTCGCGCTTGCGTGTGGCATCGACGCGGTGTGGCCCGCGGGCGTCTTTCCGTGGCCTTTGCTCCTGGCGCTGTGTATTTGTGGAGTTGGGAGTAGCACGTTCACGCTGCCGTTCTTCACACTCGCCTTCGGTCGCACCGATGCCGAGACCGCCGGTTCCGCCTCCGGCTTGCTGAATTCGGTTCAGGAGTTGGGCAGCACACTTGGGATCGCCGCGCTTGGCGCCGCGTACTTTGCCGCACCAGTTGGTTGGAGCGCCTCGACCGCACTCGGGCTTGCGCTCGCTCTCGTCATCATCGCGATGCCAGCCGCTTCCGCCATGTTGAAGGCAGGCCGCGAGCCGCTCCCGATCGAGGCGTTACCGTTGGTACGCGGCCGTGTACGCTCCGCGTATGAGCACTGACCCTACGCAGATCTGGTCATCCACCGAGGCGGCCGAACGTTGGCAGCGTACGGCCGCACAGCGACAGCAGGCCGTTGGCGCTGCCACCGACGCCATGTTCGAAGCTGTCGGCCTCGAGACCGGTTACCGCGTACTGGATCTGGCCGCCGGCACCGGCGATACCACCATGGTTGCCGCCAGGCGCGTGGGTTCAATGGGTTCGGTGCTTGCGGTCGATATCTCCGCCGCGATGCTGGAGGAAGCCTCGCGTACTGCGGCGCGCGAAGGCCTCAGCAATGTGCAGACGTTAGTCAGCGACATCGTCACCATGGACTTGCCACCGGAGAGCTTCGATGCGGCGATCTCCCGCTTCGGCCTGATGTTCCTTACCGACGTTGTCGAAGGACTGCGCCGCATACGGCGCGCGCTCAAGCCGCGTGCGCGATTGGCAGGGCTGGTATGGTCGACGGCGGAACGGAATCCGTACATCTTCCTCCCGCTGTCGCTCAGTGAGCGGTTGCGCCGCACTCCGTCTGACGGCACCACCGCTCGCCGGGCGGTGGCACTAGGTGGACCCGGCGCGTTCGAAGATGCGCTGAACAAAGCGGGCCTGGTTGAGATTTCCGTTCAGCCGGTCGGTACTCCGCGTGAGTTCGATTCGGCGGATGCCGCGGTCGAGGCCATGCGGCAAAACTCGCCCGTATTGCGCGAGTTGCTGGCTGAACTCGACGCGTCAGCGCAACAGGACGCCGAGAGCGAGCTTCGGCAGCGGCTGTCCGAGTTTGTAAGAGCTGACGGTCGCTGCGTCGTCCCAGGCGAAGCGCTGCTGGGCGTGGCGTCCAATCCCTGAATCCGTCGGGATGACTATCGAACACCGGCGATAGCGGCAGAGCATCGCCCTGTGTCAACGCGGGCTTGTAGCTAGTGCACTTCTGCGATACGATGGCCGGGATGCGTCCGGTGGCGGTGCCTGAGCGACCTCTCCAGACCAGGCCGGTGCTCACCCCTGAAACAGCCCTCGACCAGGCAAAGCGCGTGGCGCAGGCTGTGCGCGCTCGCGCTCCCGAGGCCGAGGCATTGCGACAACTTCCGCAAACCACGCTCGACGAGCTGCAGGCCAGTGGTCTGTTTGGCATCGCGGTGCCACGCGAGTGGGGCGGTTCGGAGCTCCTGCCGGACGTCTGGCTTGAGGTCATCGCTGAAATTGCGGCGGCGTGCGGCTCAAGTGGTTGGGTCTATGGCGTGCTGCTCGGCCACATGTGGCTGGTGAGTCAGTTTCCGTTTGAAGCGCAAGCTGAAGTCTTCTCGAAGCCTGATGCGCTGGTCGCCTCGCTGATCCGGCTGGGCGGCTCTGCGCCACGCCGCGTACCCGGGGGCTACCGCTGGCAAGCTGCCAGTGGCCGATTCTGTAGCGGCGTCGACTTTGCCGACTGGGTCGTGGTTGGGGGCACGCTCCAGTCGGACGACGGTCCGCCGGAGGGGCGCTGGTTCCTGATCCCGCGCGAGGATATCGAAATCGAAGATGACTGGTTCACCTCAGGTTTGAAAGGCACTGGCAGCAAGTCGATCCGCGTACCCGACGCCTTCATCCCCGAGCACCGCTCGGTTTCGATGCAGGGGGTGGAGAGCGGCACCGCGCCCGGGCGTGCGGTGAACCCGGGCGAGCTGTATGCGCTGCCAGGCTCCACCTGGACCTTCGTCCTCTCAGCCACGCCTATCGGCATTGCGCGAGGCGCAGTTGGGTCCGCGCGTGAGGCGCTCAGCCAGCGGCTGGAGCGTCTACCAGAAGAACATGTCGCTGATCAATCCGCAAACCTGGAACGATTTGCGCGCGCCTGTACCGAGGTCGACATCGCGCATCTGCTGCTGCAACGCCAGGCGCGCCGCCTGGTGGAGACCCTGCATCGGCCGCTGTCGCCGTTGGAGCGGACCATTCATCGGCGCGACATCGGCTACGCCGTCCAACACGCGCGCCACGCGGTCAACGTGTTGTACGAGCTTGGCGGTGGCAGCAGCGTCTACGAAACAGCCGAGCTGCAGCGACAGTGGCGTGATGTAAACGCGGCGGCGGCGCATTTCGGACTGCAATGGGAGGCGTCGGCCATTGCGTTTTCGCGCGCAGCGCTCGGTCTGCCGCCGGCGAAATCGGACCGTCGAGGACGTTAGCATGCTAAGCAAAGCCGACAACGAACGGATTACGCGGATCGGGCCAGGCACCGCCATGGGCGAAACGATGCGGCGCTACTGGATTCCAGCATTGTTGAGCAGCGAATTGCCGCAACCTGATAGCGATCCGCTGCGCTTGAAGCTGCTCGGCGAAGACCTGATTGCCTTCCGTGACACTGCTGGCACACCTGCACTCATTGCCAACAACTGCCCCCACCGCGGCGCGTCGCTCTTCTTCGGCAGAAACGAGGAGAATGGCCTGCGTTGCGTCTACCACGGCTGGAAGTTCGACGTCGACGGCACTTGCGTCGACATGCCCAACGAGCCGCCCGAATCAGACTTCAAACACAAAGTGAAGGCGACTGCCTATCCGTGTGTCGAGCGCTCCGGTGTGGTGTGGACCTACATGGGGCCTGGTGCAGCCCCACCGCTCCAGACGCAGGAGTGGATGCGCGTTCCCGTCGAGAACCTGGATGTCTGCCGCCACCTTGGTGAGGCAAACTGGCTGCAACTCCTGGAGGGCGGCATCGACACCGCCCACTCATCATTTCTCCACCGCAACTTCAAACGCGCAAGCAGCCTTGGCACGCATGAGTTTCGCGCCCGCTCCACTGCGCCGAAGTTGGAAGTCGTTACCACCGAGTACGGCTACACCTACGCTGGCATCCGGCCGCTGCGAGGTGAGGATCGCAGCTACGTACGGGTCTATCAATACGTCCTCCCCTTCCATCAGATGCGGGCGTTTGAAGGGTACCTGGGGCATCCGCTCATCTCCGGTCACATCTGGGTACCGGCGGACGACGAGACGACCTGGATATGGAGCTGGACCTACACCGCCGGTGGAGAATCGCTGCCGGCGGAAGTCGTTCAAGCGGAGAAACGCTCTTCAGGACGGCTGCCGGAAGATGCGAGTCCGGGCACCCTACGCTTCCGTCGCAACAAAGATAACGACTACCTGATCGACCGTCAGCGGCAGAAAACGGTCAACTACACCGGTATCGACGTGATCTCGGCACAGGATCAGGCCGTCCAGGAGAGCATGGGCGCAATCTACGATCGCAGCCAGGAACACCTGGGGACAAGCGACGTCGCCATCATCGCCGCGCGGCGTCTGTTGTTGCAGGCCTGCCAGGACGTGGAAGAGGGCAGAGATCCGCTGGGGAGTCGCCTCCAGACGATTACGGTCCGCCCGGCGGAGATGGTGCTGCCGTCCAGCGAGCCGTGGCATGCGGCCATGAGCGCGCAACTGGTGGCGATGGCATGACCGACCACGTTGTCGACACCCACGCGCACATCATCAGCAGCGACCCGCGACGCTTTCCCTATTCGCCACTGAGTGGCAGCCTGCCGGACTGGCCTGCGGAACGTTTCGTGGATGCGGACACGCTGCTCCGACGGATGGACGTTGCGGGTGTGGATCGCGCCGTGCTGGTGCAGTACTCCAGCGCACACGGCTATGACAACCGCTATGTCCTCGAGACCGCAAAGCAGTATCCGGATCGGTTTCTGGCGGTGTGCACGCTCGATGGACTGCAACCCGACGCCCCAGATAAGTTGACTGCCTGCGCGCGTGAGGGCGCCGCCGGCCTGAGACTACGAGCCCCGACACGTGTTGGTCCGCTCGACTGGCTCATGTGCGAGCCGCTGTGGCAGCGGGCCGCCGAGCTCCACCTGCCGGTCTGCGTCCACTTCATGGAGAGCGTGCAAGCCGAAGGCGTCACGCTGCTTCCGAGCCTGCTCAGACAGTTTCCGGCCGTTCCCGTGGTGCTCGATCACGTCGGCAATCCGCCCTGGCGCGACGGGTCGCCGGACTACGGGCTGAAGCCGATTCTCAACCTGGCACAGTACACGCAGCTCACACTGAAATTCGCGACGATCAACCTGGAGCGGCTTCACGCGGCGAGCGTTGAGCCGCACGTGGCGCTCCAAAGGCTCGTGGCGCGCTTCGGTGCGGACCGCATCATGTGGGGTTCGGATGCGCCCAACACACCTGGGGATTATGCGGAGATGCTGGCATGGATGCGATCCGCCATCTCCCAACTCTCCGACTCCGATCAGCAAACAATTCTGTCCGGAACAGCGCTGCGCGTGTATCCGCGACTGGCACATTCGCTCACCACCACTGTTTGAAAGGAGTTTCATAACCCCAATGCTGGCGTGTTTGTCCCCAAACGGGCGTGCGGAGTACACAGGTAGCGAGCCCGCGTCGCGACTGCTGGTTGGCACGATCAAAGGCGTCTGCGCGCTGGAGCGCCCTGACGTTGGAGCCGCATGGAAGGTTGCTGAGACAACGCTGGAAGGTCGACAGATCAGCGCGCTGGTCTACGAGCCGCGCTCCAGCCTGGTGTTCGCTGGCATCGCCGGACACGGGCTGTACGCCAGCGCCGACGAGGGTCGCACCTGGGATCTCCGCGCGGACGGCCTGCGTATCGACCATATCTTCGCAATGGCCGTGGACTCGCGCGGGGATCAACCGATCCTATATGCGGGCACACTCCCGCCGGCGCTGTTCCGGAGTACGGATCTTGGCCACACTTGGCAAGAGCTGACCACGTTGAACGAGATTCCGGATGCAGACAAGTGGAACTTCCGCGCACCACCTGGCGCACCGCACGTGAAGAACATCGCCTTCCATCCCACCGAGTCAGACACCCTGTTTGTTTGCATCGAGCAGGGTGGACTCATGAAGACAACCGACGCCGGGCAAACGTGGACGGAATTGTTCGCGTGGCAAGCTGACGACACGTTCTATCGCGATGCGCACCGACTGGCGATACAGCGCAGCAAGCCGGATGTGATGTATCTCGCCTCAGGCGATGGCCTGTGCAAGACAACCGATGGCGGGCAGTCGTGGGAGCGGCTGACCACCGGTAGCTACAAAGTCGGCTACCCCGACGCATTGTTCATCGACCCGGATGACGAACAGGTGGTGTACATTGGCGGCGCCGGCGGCCATCCCGGTACGTGGGACGCGCAGACTGCCCGAGCGAGCTTCGCGCGAGGCTCCGATGGTGGGCATCGCTGGGAGGAGCTGCGCGAAGGTTTCCCGAGTCCGCTGCGCGGGAACATCGAAGCTGTCAGCATGGTGTCTGGCCAAGGTCGGGTCGCCTTCTATGCAGGCACTGCGGTGGGCGAAGTGTTTGCGAGCGAGGATCGCGGCCAACACTGGCAGCAAATCGCGCAAATGAAGCCGATCTCAAAGGCCGGACATTATCGGCGGTTCCTGAGTCCGGAGGAGCGCGCCGAGGCCGAACGAGAGCTGCTGGCGCAGGTTGCGCCCGCGTGACCATGACGACCTCCACCGGTGTAGGAGTGATGTATCGCGCCGATCATGTCGGCAGTCTGCTCCGGCCACCGGAGCTGTTGCACGCACGCCAGGAGTACGCCGCCGGAACGCTCGATCTGCCTGCGCTGCGCCGGCTGGAGGATGCATGTATCCAGCGCGCAATAACCATGCAGCGCGCAGTCGGCGTCGGTGTCCTGTCCGATGGCGAATATCGGCGTTCCTCGTGGATCGAAGCATGGGATCGTGTGCTCGGGCCGTTCGAGGTGGAGGACGCGTCGGGCGCGGGCGTCAACGCAAATATCGGGCGCTGGCGCGGTCCCGGCGCGGAGCTGGTCGAACAACAGACACGTCACGTGGCGCCGCGCAAGTTCATCGGCAAGAAGGTCCAGCTCGACCAGGTCCAGCGAATGACGGCGCACGAAATCGGGTTCTTGCAGCAACACGCCGAAGGGCAGCCGTTCAAGATCACGATGCCGGGTGTAGGTCATTTTGCCGGGAACGCGTTCAAGCCCGGAATTACCGACAGTATCTACCGTTCCCGAATGGACTTGGTGCGCGATCTCGCGGCCATCCAACGCCGCGAGATCGAGGCGCTGATCGGGCAGGGCGTGCCCTACATCCAGATGGATTCGCTGCGGTACGTCATCCAGCTAGCGGATCCTGAACGGCGCGCGGCCCTGCAAGCGGCCGGTATCGACCCCGACCAGGACCTGGAGGACACCATCGCCGCAGACAATCTCGCGGTAAGCGGTGTCGATCGCCGAGGTTCGGTGATCGCACTGCATATGTGTCGCGGCAATAACCGCAGCACCTGGGCGGCGCAGGGAAGTTATGACTCCGTTGCCGAAAAGGCGTTCGGTCAGCTGCAGGTTGACCGCTTCTTGCTGGAGTATGACGACGAGCGCAGCGGTGGCTTCGAACCCTTGCGGTTCGTGCCGCGCCACAAGATGGTGGTGCTCGGGCTGATCAGCTCAAAGACTCCGCAATTGGAGCCGGTGGACCTTCTTCGTGGACGTATCGAGGAAGCCGCACGCTTTCATCCGATCGAAGCGCTCGCCATCAGCCCGCAATGCGGATTTGCGTCAACCGAAGGGGGTAATCTGCTGAGCTGGGACGAGCAGCAACGCAAACTGGAGCTGGTGGTGGAAACGGCCCGAAAAGTTTGGGGATCTTAGCCGATGGCCCAGTCCAGTGCACCCAGCACATCGAAGCCAAGCGTGCTCGGCTGCGCAATCCTGCAGCGACTCGCGCGCTCACAAATGAGCGGGTACGAACTGAAGAAGCTGTTCACTACGCCGGTGGGCTATGGCTGGCGTGCCTATGACACGCAGATCTACCGCGAGCTGAAAGCGCTCGAGCGGGCCGGCTTCGTGCGCGGACAGGTTCAGCCCGGTCGCGCTGGACCCCAACGGCGCGTGTACGCGCCCACGTTGCAAGGTGTGCGCGCTCTGCGCGAGTGGTTGGAGTCGCCGCTGGACGAAACATCGATCAAGAGCGAGCTGACCATGCGGATCTGGTCAGTTGATCTGTTCCCGCAGGGCTCACTGGAACCGCTACTGGTAACAATTCGTGAGCAGACGCAGAACCAGATGGAGCACATGATGGGCCGCCGCGAGGAGCTTCGTCGGGCGAGTGGCCCACCCGAGGTCACCGAGGATCCAACCCTGGTCGGACGGCTGTTGGTCCTGGAGTATGAAATCGAGCTGGCGCAATTGAAACTGCGCTGGCTTGAACGGATAGAAGCCGTCATCGGCGTGCGCACGATGTTCGCCGACTCCGGTGCGCCGAGTGCGGCGGCCGGTCGAAGGCAGCGCGGATGACGAGCAAAACCACCACCACGGCCGCGGTATTGGTGGCGCCAAACCAGTTCGAGGTCCAGGAGCTCGAACTACCGCAGATTGGCGACGACGCCGCACTGTTGAAGATCGAGGCATGCGGCATCTGTGGCTCGGATGCGCGAATCCGTCGCCGAGTCGCGGCCGGACCAATGATTATGGGCCACGAAAACGTAGGCACGATCGCCGCCATTGGCCGGGCCGCGGCGCAGCGCTGGCGCCTGCAAGAGGGGGACCGAGTCGCCCTGGAGGAGTATGTCACGTGCGGTGCCTGCCGGTGGTGCCGTTCGGAGTTGTTTCGTTACTGCTCGCTCACCGACGGCGGACTGGGCGGACCTCCGCTCCGCTATGGCTCGACGCCGATGTCGATCTCGCCGGGCTTGTGGGGTGGATATAGCGAGTACCTGTACGTGCATCCGGGTGCCGTCATTCACCGGATCCCGTCAGATACGCCCGCCAACCTGATGACCGCGTTTCTCCCAGTGGCCAACGGCGTGGAGTTGGCGTGTGGGTATGGCGGTGTTGGGATTGGCTCCTCGGTGCTGATCCAGGGTCCTGGCGAACACGGTCTCGCCGCAACGATGGCCGCGCGGGCCGCCGGTGCGACCTGCATCATTGTCGCCGGGCTCGGCGTCGACGCCAGCCGACTCGAAATCGCCCGCAAAGTTGGCGCGCACCATACGGTCGATGTGGAGCGCGAAGACCTGGTTACCCGCGTGAAGGACGTCACCGGCGGAGAAGGTGTGGACGTCGTCATCAACATCACCGGGGCTGGTACGAACACAGTTGAACAGGGCCTTGCAGCGGCGGCGAAAGTTGCAACGGTGGTGATCTCCGATGCAGGAAAAGAATCCGTGAGCGAAGCGAGCTTCGGACGTCGCGAGCTCACGCTGAAGTCCTCCAACGGCCATTCGTATCGCTCGTGCGAACGCGCGATCGACATGATCGCGGCTGGCGAAGTGGATATCGCCGCACTCTCGGTTCCGCCGTACGGACTCGATCAGGCCGCAACCGCGATCGACGCGGTCGCCGGACTCATCGATCGGTCCATCACGTTCGCCAGTATCGAGCCACGCCTTGGCCCAGCGCCATGTTGACAAAACAGGACAATGAGCTGCTAACCCGAGTTGGCCCGGCTACGCCGATGGGCCGCCTCTTCCGGCGCTTCTGGCTGCCCGCATTGATGCCCAGCGAGCTGCCGCAAGCTGACTGCGATCCTGTCCGTGTTCGTTTGCTTGGCGAAGACCTGATCGCGTTCCGCGACACCAACGGCAAGCCAGGCTTCATCCAGAACAACTGCCCCCACCGCGGCGCGTCATTGTTCTTTGGCAGAAACGAAGAAGGCGGCCTCCGCTGCGTCTGCCACGGCTGGAAATTCGCTGTCGACGGCACGTGCGTCGACATGCCCAACGAACCGGCCGAGTCGGACTTCAAACACAGAGTCCGCGCAACTGCGTATCCGGGAGCGGACTGGGGCGGCATGATCTGGATCTACATGGGTCCACCGGACCTCACTCCCAGCCTGCCCGAGCTGGAGTGGTGCCTTGTGCCAGATGAGCATCGCGTGCTCCAGCGCTGGATTCACGAAACCAACTATGCCCAGGCGGCCGAAGGCGATATCGACACCTCGCATATCTCGTTTTTGCACCGACGGGCGATACCGGGCGTTGCCGGATTGGAGGCCGCGCCAGACCTCGCCCCGAAATTGATGGTCAAAGAGACGGACTACGGTTTCGTGTATGGCGGCCGGCGCCAGGCCGAAAATCGCACGTTCCACTGGCGGCTGACCCAATGGATGCTGCCTTTCTACAGCATCATTCCGGGTACTTATCCGCTGACGGGGCATGCCTATGTGCCAATCGACGACGAGCACACGAGTGTTGTCGGGTACCGCTATCACCCGGAGCGACCACTGAGCGCAGAGGAGCAGGCACAAGTTCGAAATGGGCTGCTCGCGGTGCCACGCGTGGATCGCTACACGCTCTATCCGGTTGCCAATCGCCAAAACGACTACTTGATCGATCGGCAGATGCAGAAGACCGTCAATTACACGGGCATCCGCGGGATCAGCGAGCAGGACATGGCGATGACCCAGAGCATGGGACCAATCTACGACCGGTCTCAGGAGCACCTGGGCACTTCGGATGTCGCCGTCATTGCGATGCGCCGCCTGCTGCTGCGGCTCGCCGCCAACCTGGAGGATGGCTTACCGGGGCCGTATGCCGCATATCACGGCGAGGCCTACCGTATCCGTCCGCTCGATACCCGTTCGGAGGACCCCACGCTCCAGGGCATCCTCGAGGAATACGAGACGGACCTGCGTATGCCCGCGCAGGAGACCCACTCGTTTGGGGGAGGGGAACCA